>NZ_CCEJ010000003.1:0-335639 GCF_000750955.1 Criblamydia sequanensis CRIB-18
GACAGTTCTTTTTTTAACTGTAAACAGAAAAGTAGTGAGTGAACTAAAAATGGAAACAGAGCGGGAGATATTTTCTATATAAAATTTTTCAGCAGTACTCATGTAAAAATTTATATAAAGTGGGAAAGCTATTTTCCAACCTATCATAGACTTAAAAGTGATCTTATAGAAATCGGTGCGCAAAAGATTTATTGGGAACCGCTAATCTAAAAATAGACTTAGAGTTCAGATTTTAGAGAAAAATTGTTACTTACCAAATCAAATGACTAGATAGGATAAAACATTTTGAAGTAAACAGGAACTTCTATTAAAATGGCAGGTTAATTTATATTTTAATCCTTATATTAATAAAATAATAGTAGATTGATGCTTTCCGATGAAAATACTTATGACATTCTCTCCCGCCATGTGGAAAAATTTTTTGGACAAGTAGATGGTGTGCTGCATGAGGTCTCAAGAGAGCCGCCGCATGTAGATGTTTTGATTATCAAAGCAACAGAGGAGAAGCCTTTTCATGTACTTATTACCTCTGGAATGAGCGACCTTCCAATGAATACACCAAATGCTGATGTGCCGGCTTATATCGAATTAATGTTAGTGCTGCCATCTAATTGGCAGATGCCGAAATCCTTCGAAATAGTTGGGGAGAATCAACAAGAATGGCACTGGCCCATTGATTTATTAAGATATCTAGCCCACTTTCCTCATTCATATGGCACGTGGCTTGGATTTGGACATACGATCCCTAATGGGGATTCGTTTGCCTCCTTTTCAAACAATACGTTGTTATGTGGAACCATCATTCTTCCTCCTTGTTATATGCCTAAGGAATTTCAAAAGCTGTCCATAAACAAAGAAAAACACATTCAGTTTTTTAGTGTGGTCCCTTTATATCAAGAAGAAATGGACTTGAAGCAGGAGCAAGGGACAGGCGTACTCCTTGATCTTTTTAATCAAAATGGCATTAATGAATTACTTATCGTGGATCGAGTGAACGTGGCTCGCCTTTTATAAAAGCTTGTGTGATTCATGCACTTTAATGAAAAGCTACTTCATTTTAGTCAAGAGTTGGTGCGGGCTTAAAGTTTATGCCTTAAGCTACATTGCGTATTCGACGATTCTTTTCTCTTTTAGGACGGAGACCTTGATCTTCCCCGGGTAATTGACGTTGAGCTCAATTTTTTTTCTTAGCTCACGAGCTAAATCCGGCAAGCTGTTGTCATCGACAAGATCGGGCTTAACAAAAATGCGGACCTCGCGGCCGGCTTGTAAAGCATAGGCTTCTGACACTTGGCTAAAAGATGAGGCCACTTCTTCTAATTTAACAAGACGTTTGATGTAGTCTTCAACAGCTTCATTTCTTGCACCGGGGCGGGCCGCAGATAAAGCATCAGCTGAAGAGGTTAAGCTTCCAACAAGGGTTATCGGTTCAATTTCTTGATGGTGGCATCCTATCCCATTGGCAACTTCCATAGATTCCCCATTTTTAAGGGCCATCTGCATCCCAATTAAAGCATGAGTGCCTTCAAATTCATGGGTGAGCGCTTTACCGATGTCATGCAAAAGCCCGATTCGTTTTGCGAGTTTAACATCTAAATTAAGTTCTGCTGCCATTAGCCCCATCAGATGGGAGACTTCTATACTATGCTCAAGGACATTTTGACCAAAGCTATACCTTAAGGAAAGATGCCCAAGAAGCTTTGTCAATTGCGGAGAGAGATTGAAAATACCCACTTTAAAAGCAGCCTCTTCTCCGGTTTTTAAAAGCTTGCTTTCCAAATTTTCTTTCGCTTTCTCAAACACCTCTTCAATCCGGGTTGGGTGTATGCGGCCATCAGATACAAGTTCAGTTAAAGCAAGCTTTGCCGTTTGAATCCTAAAGGGATCAAAGCCCGAAATAATAATGGCTTTAGGAGTATCATCAATAAGAAAGTTAACCCCTGAAATACGCTCCAAGGTTCTAATATTCCGGCCTTCTTTTCCAATAATGCGAGCTTTTATTTCTTCACCCGGAAGATGCACTGTCGATACGGTACACTCAGAGACGCAAGCTAGGGCCACCCTTCCAATAGCTGTTACGATGACTTTTTTTGCAAGAGCCTCTTTTTGCTGTTCTAATTCCTCTGAAAATAATTGAACCGCTTTCTCTTTGTCTTGTTTTAACTCCGTTTCAATTCTATCGATGAATAGACGCTTCGCTTCTTCTTTCGAAATTTCAGAAATTTTTTCTAAAGAACCTTCGATTTCCTTTTTTTTATTCAAAAGGGAAGCTTCAAGATCTCTTAAAGTCTCTTCTTTCTCTTTTAAGAAGGATTCCTTTTTTTCAATTTCTTGCATTTTTTTTTCGAGGGAGGAGAGGTAGGATTCTATGTTGTCTTGCTTGACCTTTAACCGATCTTCTTCTTCTTTTAATTTTCGCCTTTCTTTTTGCTCCATGGCATACAAGTTTTCCTTAAAGGAAAGCTCTTTTTGCTTGATCTCAAAGTCTTTGGCTTGTTTTTCTTTTAATGATTCTGATTCAGCTTTAGCTAAAATAGATTGGGCAAGAGTATGGAAGTCTTTAAGTTTGATTTTTTGATAGATAAGAAGCGCTAGGATGCCGAAGAAAAATCCACCTGTTGTAAGAATAAAGGCTAAGAAAAGATCGTCATCCATTTACGCTACCCACTCATCATTCTGGAGATTCTAGGTTATGACACTAATCCTGTTTTAAGGAAAGAACATCTCCATCTTCGCTATCATACTGTACTTTTGGTCTTATTCTGACTTTTTCAACCAGCCTGTCATTTGACTTAATCACTTCCAACGTAAATTCATCGCTATCGATAATAAACCCTTTTGGAGGAATTTCACCGGCGCAATGGAAAAGGTAGCCTGCCAAGGTATCGTATTCACCTTCTTCCGGGATCGTAATGCCTAACTGTTCTTCGATATCTAGAATACTCATTCTAGCATCGACAAGCCAAGTGCCGTCGGCTTGCGTAATAAACAAGGCTTCTTCTTCGTCATACTCATCAGCTATTTGACCGACAATATCTTCGAGAATATCTTCTATGGTAATGATGCCGTCTGTACCGCCATATTCATCAACCACAATAGCTAGGTGAACTTGTTTTTTTCGAAATTCCTGAAGGAGGGAAGATATTTTTTTAGTTTCGGGAGTATACATCACGGGCTTCATGATGGTTGATATCGGGGCTTCTAAAACAGCCGGGTCGTTATTCTTAGCCGCATATTCCATGTATTTACTGAGAATATCTTTGTACATCAATATCCCGACGATGTTATCTACCGTCTCATCATAAACAGGTATTCGGCTGTAGCCTTCTTCTTCAAGTAAATTCGCAGCTTCCTTTATGGACTTTGTACTCTCGAGTGTAAAGACATCGACCCTTGGAACCATAACCTCGCGGGTTAAATGCTCGCAAAAAGAGAGGACGGAGGCTATTAATTTTTTTTCGTTATTATCGAGGCCTTCTTTTAGGGAGGATTGACGGATAATACTCATCAATTCCTTTTTAGCCAGGGTTTCAGGCTCGCCCGCCGTATCTAAATAGATCGTCTTTGAGAAGATCCTTGTAATTTTTAAAAAGAGGTAGGTTAAGGGGAAGGCGATAAATAGAAAGGGGGACGCGATAGGGGTGACCCTTTTTAACGTGCTTTCCGGGTATTTTGTTCCAAGTATTCTTGGCAGCCAATCCGAAAGGGCAAAAGAGCCGATAAGGAGGAGCAGTAAAAGGGAAAGAGCGAGAGGATTAAATTGTATTTCATGATTGGAAGTCCAGCTTGCCGTAGAGAGCAAAATCGCGGTTGTCGCGCTTCCTGCAAAAATAAATCGACAGATGTTTAGAGCTGAGGTTGTCGCAAAAAAAAGACCTTCATATTCTTCGTTTGGAAAAAATAGCTTGTGGAAAGGACGGTAGAAAAATCGGTTTCCAAGCATTTTCAGCCATTTGATGCTTTCTTTTTCATGGATGCTTCTTAAAGCAGAACTTAAAGCCGTTAGAAAGAAAGCTCCTATGAGGAATATAAAAGCTATTAAAGTAAAATAAAACGGTGACAGAAAGGCCTCCGAAAGACAGGTATTAGACTTCTAATATCAGTTTTTGTTTTTTTAAATGATTCATAATTTTTTTTTCTTCCGACCGCATCACTTTGCGTTCAATTTCCGTTATATCATCATAGCCGATAAGATGCAAAAGGCCATGAATTATATAGAGGGAAACCTCTTCATTGACGGGGAGGTTTTCGGAGCTTGCGTATTCTATGGCTACCTTCGGGCAGACAAAAATTTCACCAAGACAGCTAAGCTCATCCGGTTCATCATCACTTGGATCTAGGGGGAAAGAGATGCAATCGGTGGGGGAGGGGTCGTTAAAAAACTCATCGTGAAGAGCGGAAATTGTTTTTTTTGTAACAAAATAGATCGATACCGTTTTAGTCGGCACTTTTTTAAAATCAAGAGCTTCTTTAACAAGCTGTTTCACTTGCAAAGCTTTGATTTTTAGGTCTTTTTGATTATTTTGAACGAGTACTTTCACAGGGTTAAATCTCTCGCCGCAAAAACGGCGAGTTATAATTTTAAGCAACCGGCGTTTTTGGGAGGCCAGTAACGCGCTTATTTTTGCCTTCTTCCCAACGACCTAATTTTTTTAAGATGTCGATACGCTCAAATCTTTTAACGACATTTCGTTTTTGCGTACCTTTGTTGGATTTCCCGAAGCTTGGATGTCTTGACATTGTTAAACCTAAATTATTTAAATTTGGGGATAAACGCTGACTTAGCAAGGTCACCTTGCAAGGCGTTTGAATTTTCTTTAAACCCTTTTGGCAAATTATCCTTTAAAGGGCCAGTTTTTGCTGACGGCTTGCGATGCTTGCGAGGAGATTGCATCCGTCTTTCGTTTTGTTTGCTCATCCGCGTCATGATATTCTCCTGAATTGAGACCCAAAGTATAGTCTAGTTTTTTTTCTTTCGCAAGGATTTTTAAGGAAAGAATTTTAGATTAGAAGTCTCTTTAAGAAGCTTTTTCTAGAGGGCCTCTTTTTTATTCTCGCTTTAAAATAAAAATTTACCAAATCCTTGTAAAATAACTATTAAGATGTTATACTTTAAGGTAAGAAAAATTAAGGAGATTTTTTCTATGCCTAGAGGGGATTCAATTTCGCGCTATGACGGCTCGGCGGATCTCTTTTCAATCCAGAACGCTCCCGGCAAGGTAAAAACAGCTCCTATTCAAAATAAATCATCTGCCCCGGACACTATAAGCACTTCCGAGGCTAAAAATACTCCTGCACCGCCCAAAGTCGAACCCTCAGATTTTAGAGTTCCGAAGGACCGCATCGTTGAGATTGGAAAAGCGGGCCGCTTTGTTTTTTTTGCGATTGCAGCGCCTCCTTATCTTTTACTCTATTCCCTCCCGAAATGGGTTTTAGTATCAGCTGTCCCTCAACTTTTTGCTTCGATGATGGGTGTTTTGAATCAAGGTCAATCTTTGGTTCAAAAAATGTTGCAGGCACTTTATGAAAAACTTGCGGCTTCCCTTAGAGACCTTCAAGGAATGATAAGATGGACTCCGACAAAACTTGAGAAAGGGGAGCTTTCCTTTTTCAAAAACGCCTTAAAAGTTTTGAATTTCCCTCTCGTTAAAATTAGGGAAGGAGCTAAGGTTGCTCAAAAGAAAGCTGAAGCGCTTCTAAAATCCTTTAGCGAAGGTATGAAAAGGTCTTTTGAAAAGCTAAAAAAACGAATCATTGATATTGCCAAGCAAATAAAACATCCGATTTCAGAAGCTCAAGCGAAAGTAAAGAAATTTAGTCTTGATCTAATGAGTTTTTCGTCCTTTTCAATGCCCCTTCCGACTTTAAAATTTGAGCTTTTAAAAAATTATGATTTCTCAGTTTTTAATCCTCTAAAAAATATTAAAAGTGGTTTAAAAACTGCCAAAAACTTGCTTTCCATTCCAAAAAATATGGCCAAAGAGGTTTACCGCCAAAGTAGAAAATGGGTGGGACCCGGAATTAAGTGGGCAAGCGCTCAAGCTAAGAGAGTGGGAAAAACATTAACGAAAGCAATTTCTTTTTTTGAAAAACAGGGAAAAAAAGCAAGTCAAAAGGTAAAGGAAGCCGCCTCCTTTATTGGTAAAAAGGTTTCAAAACGCCTCAAAGTAGCTCAAAATACTGTTTCAAATCAGTGGCATCGTTTTTTACGCTGGTTAAAGGAAACCGCTTGGCCTTGGATTTGTAAAAAATTGCCTTTTATTCCAAAATCCATTCAACTTGCTCAAAAATCCTATCGAAGGGTTGCAGAGGCTCTTCATACCGCTAACAATTTTTTAAAAATAACAATTAACGCCCTTCGTCAAAAATTTCAAAATCAATTCAATCTATATAGGCTTAAGGTTAATTCTTTTTTTAAAAAAGTAATCAAAGGCCTTACTTTTCTCAATATAATAAAGGTGCTTGGCTCAACTCTAATAAAGCTAAAAAACCGAATCGGCTATTTTTTTAGCTATTCAAGCTGGTTTATTAAATCAGTTTTTAAATCCTTTCAACTATTATTCAATGAACTTTCTCTCGAGATGGGGAGTTGGTTTAAAAATGATCCTAAAAGCAGCTAAGCCTTTTAAGTTCGCTTGAAAAAATTCGCAAGAAGCAAGTCTTACTTGAATCTCAGGGTATTTTTTTTCAAATTCGGTTTGCTCTATAGTAAGATTATCTTTCGCGTTGCCTGAAAGTTCAATAAATGAAAGAGGCACCGTTCCGTATAAAAACTGATGTTCTGTCAATGAAAATTGAAAGCTGCCGAAGAGGTCTTTAAACGCTCTATTAACAGCTCGCGTCCATTCTGTTGCGCTTGTTATTTGTTTAAATCTGCGCTTGAAATATAAATTAAATTGCTCTCTCGTGAAGGTACGATTCCAATAGGGGACGGCTGTTTCCCGCCCTGCCGGATGTGCGGTGGCAAGAAAAGAGTTATAGAGGCGATAAACGGGTTCAATTTTATTTTTACTTTCATTAAATCTTGAAAATTGCAAGACGATAAAAAAGTGGCCTCCAAAAATTTCATTCGCCACTTTTGAAGCCAGGTAGCAAGAATTCAAACGAACGATATAAAGCCTATATTGATCCAAATCTTTACTATCTAGAAGAGTGGTCTCTCCAAGTTTTAAGGCCCTTGAAAAAGCTTTGTAACTTGTGATTTTATGGACAAAGTTATCAATCACTTTAGCCGGTCCTAAAAAGAGAGAGGAGATAGCAAGAGTATTAATTTTGCAGTGAGAGATTAAAGTTGAGGGAATGGTCAAGATGTAATCTACGTCATTTGGATTTCGATCTTCAATTAAAGTTAAAAGTTTAATGCCTCTATCGAACAAGTAAAGTTCAGGCTCTAAACAAGCCGTATCAACCGATCCTAAAAGAGTGAGCAGATGAGATCCAAGACCTGATTCCGCATCAAAAATTTTAAGAGGCCTCTCAATTAAGAAACGAACGTTCGCAAGCGTTTTAAAGCCAAGGGGAAGACAAGAATAAGGGGTTAAAAAAATTCGATCGGAACATTTTTGACTGATGAAATCAGCTTTGGCTTTTTCAATCTCGCATGCGGCGCTTGAGAATGAAAATCTTTTGTAGTCGGCGAAAAAAAAGGGAATATTTAAGCTATGGAGACATTTTTTTAATGCAGCTAAGTTAGCAAAGCTCTTCGGAGAGGAAAAAGGAAGAATATCATCAAAATGATTTTCTAAAATCAAGTATCTATCATTTGTTTGTAACAAAAGAAAATTGATTTTTCGCCCCTTTGAGACGGAATTTATGCGGTAAAGAAAGCCTGTGTCCGGATCCTTTTCCTGATTCCTTTTCATTTGATAAAAAAGGTCATGGAAATCAAAAAAACTTTTATGTGCATCCTTCCGATACCACTCTAAGGCGTCTTTTTTTCCAAATAGAACTCTACCAAGAGCGCCTTCTAATACGCGAGTGTTTTTAAGATATTCGGCCATATTCAAAAAAATGCTTTGAACTGTAGTGCTGCAATTTTTATTTTCGACCCAGCTAGAAGCTTTGGCTTTCAAGCAAGTGATTAGTTCAGCGTACATCCAAAGCTCTAAAGTGAAGGGAGCTCTAGCTATTTCTACAAGCTCTTGAAGGGTATAGTTAATACACTCTTGAGGTTCTAAGAGAGGTTGTGGTAGAGTTTCTTTTTCTATAAGTTCTGTTCTGCAGGAATAAATGCTGACAGTCATCTTTCATACCCTTAGATAAATGTTATCCAAATTATGAAAATCAGATTAGGGGTATAAATATATGATTACAAGCGGGTTAATGAATTAAATTATTTTCTTTATTACCTAGGGCAAGCTTTTATTATTTTCTCTTATAAAATGCTTGAGTGGAAAAGATGATTTTTGTTATAACTTGCGCATACTTTAGCTGGTATAGCTCAACTGGTAGAGCACCTGACTTGTAATCAGGCGGTTGTGGGTTCAAGTCCTACTGCCAGCAAACCTTTACAGGGGGTGTTGCATAGCGGCCTATTGCAACGGACTGTAAATCCGTCGACTTCGGTCTTCGTTGGTTCGAATCCAACCACCCCCATCTCTCTAGACACTTCTTTCTAGTCTACTAAAACAGTAATATTTCACATGTCTGTATGGATAAACTTTTACCGTCTAATTTCAAGTTCTGAAACACAAAATTTAAAATAGCGTTTTTCATCCACTTCAGAGCTCTCTCGAAGATTTCCCTTGCGCGAGCGGCTAAATTCATTACCATTTGCATAAAAAATCTATTTCTATTTGTGGGAATATTACAACATGTTAAATATTTCACAAATAATGACTGTCATAGCAACCACGACAGAGAAATGAAGCAAGTATTTTCTATTTAACTCTGAATAATACAATTGCCCGCCCTTAATTTGCCAAAACAGATAGACCGGCAATAAGATAGCGATCACTGCCAAAATCATACCAGCAAACCCCAAAACAGTTATAAACGCATTAGGTACATACATCACCACTAAATAAGCAGGCAATATTGTAATTATAGAAGCAAGTATATTGCGAATGGCAGTATTCGGCACTTTTTTGGATAACATTCCTTTAATTGAATCACAAAGGCCTAAACCGACACCAAGAACTGATGTAGCGATGGCAAGCATTGATATCCACCAGACTAAAAGTTGGACCGATTGCCATTTTGCAATACCACTAAGTACTTGGATTAATTCCCCAACCTCGGCTTTTCCTCCTGCCATTTGGTCATAGAATTGTGGATTATCCTGATATACTACGCTTAAAATGCTACAGGTCCAAACGATATAAACAATAGCCGGAATTAAACTTCCCCACAAGAACGCCTGTTTAAGCATTTTTACATTTTTATGGCAGTAATTGGTTAACGTATGAAAGATGACTTGAAATCCAAAAGATGTAAATGCCACGGGTATTATCGCCATCCATACTGATAGGTCACTATGCTGTTCAGAAAATAGCGGCAATTCAGACCAATTAATTGTTATTACTATACCAGCAAGTAAAATCGCAACCACAGTAAGTAAACTCACGAATAAAAAACGATTGAGATAATCGATTAATTTTATTGGTAACAAAAGCAAGGTGATTGAAAGAAGGGTGTAGCAAGTGGCTATATTGTTGAAGGAATACTCAACTACCATCTTTGATGCAATTAGTTCCTTCAGGATAGATGATCCTCCATAAATAAACACAGCTAGCAATGAATAAGAAAGTAATTTGAGACTAATTGTCCCTATTAACTCTGCAGTTCTTCCAGAAAAATATCTTCCTAATGCTCCTAAAGAAAGCCCATGACCTGCCTGCAAGTTGAGTTCCAGATGGACTAGCGAAGTGTAATACATGATGAACCATATCATTACCATGAGTAGTATGCTAGGTATAAGGCCTAATTTGGCAAGTACCAGTGGTAGGGCTATCATGCCGCTACCAATGCAAGTTCCTGCTACAAGGAGTATTGCTCCAAATTGTTTATACATGATTTTTCCTCTAAAAATTTAAAGCAATACACATTTTGGCCGAGTTCTTGGTTTATCTATGCTCTTAACCACAGCCATTTCAGGCATTTCAAGCATTATTGATGGCCTATAAGAATCTTCAATCGCTGGATCATAATTTGATAAAAAATCTGATTGGAGGGGGGAAACCAATTCTTCACAAACTATTTTAGGGGAAAGCACCGGAGGATTTGCCCAATGATTCAACATATTGTATACTGTGGCTATAGCATTGCTTTTTTTGATGCAATCTTCAGGCAAAAGCATACAATGTACAAGGTGTGCCTGTATAAGACTTGAACAAACTTCAGCAACACCCTTCCAATGAGCAGCTACTTTCTTTTGAATTGGGCAAATCGTTTTTATGTCTTTTTTATCTTGTGTCCGTATGATGTATCGCTGATCTTTAGAATAAGCAGTATAAGGGCAGCCTTCACTGACACTAATATTCTTCTCTTTTCCCGACTGTTTTAGGCCTGCTTTTGCGTATAAATATTGCATGGTAGAATCTTCGCAAATCTCTTCACACCAACGATCGAATTTTAATTCATCCCATTGCTTTAAAGATTGAGCCGATACTCGACCCATTAATTTCTTACTAGATTCAGCACAAATCCATCCTACTTTTATTCCTGCATGTTCGTATTTATTCATGTAATGGGTGATCGCAGTTTGAGTGCGGACATAAGCATAGTGCGCTTCATCTTCTACTCTTAACTGTTTTACAATTCTTGAATTTTCGACAGATTCGAGGGCTTCTTGATATTGGCTACATCTTTCTAATTCAGATGATAGAATAACCTCAGAAGATTCTGTTAAGTTAAGTAAATCTAATATTGGCCGTAGGCTTCTTTTATAAATTTCAACTAGCTTGGAAATCTTTTCTCGATCTGCTCCTTCCCGGACAGCCATGCTATCGGCTATTAGTACAATAATTTTCGAAGATTTTCCCCGATTTGCTTCTAATATTTGAGACCTCATCATAGTCGCCGATAACAACATTTGCATGACATCTATAGGCAACCCTTGACTTAGGCCATCTTTTAGAGACCATAAACCGATTCCCATGAAGATATTTAATTGATTATCTTTTGGTGCTAATATGGTATCTCGATTGTAAGTTACTAGAGATAATCCTTGTGATAAGATTTGTGTTGTATTTATGCTCATTTTATTTTCCTCCTTGTATTTTTTTTAAAATTAAAATAAATTTTTTATTTATTGCGTGTTTTTGTGGGCTAATACGAATATATTGATCCAATCCCGAATACAATGAACAATTGACTACAGCCATGTCATATTGTTTTGCGATACTACAAAAGCGATTGGCATTGCCGAATTTGCTAGGTACTTGGGCGATGAATGTTTGCCCCTGCGAGGGTATGACTTTAAAATCCAATGCACGCATTTCGTTCATCAACCAGGTCTTTTCTTGCAAGATGTAGGCGATTGATTTTTGAAGATGTTCTTGATCTTGTAGTGCAGCTATAGCCGCAGAAATAGCTAGAGAACTGACCCGATAAGAGCGTAAACTAGACTTCATTTGAGAGATCTTCTCTGAGGATGCAATGCTATAACCAATACGCAGTCCCGCTAATCCGTGGGCTTTTGAAAATGACCTCACAACAATAATGTTCGGATGTAAAGATGGGTTGATGATTGTTTTCCCTACGAAGTCTGCTCCTGCTTCGGAGATCAGCAATGGTACTGGAGATAACTCCGCAAGCTCTAATAACTGGCTACATTCAGTCCAAATCCCAGTCGGATTATTGGGATTGCATAGATGAATTAATGCCGTATCAGATGTACAAGTTTTGCGCAGAGCATCAAGATTTAAACTTAAGTCGCAATGAAGAGGAACAATCCTAACTGAACCATTTAATGTGTCCATGCAAGCAACAGATTCAGGAAAGGTTGCTGAAGGAACAACTATGCTTTTGTTTAAAGCAAATACTTTTAAATAATCTTCAAGCAGCTGATTCGCTCCGGCACCCAGCAAGATAGAATCTTCTGCAATATTGTAATGACGAGCAAGCAAAGCAATTAACGTCTTTTCTTCATCAGGATATAGATGTAATACTCCAGCTGCATTTATGATAGCCTCGGTTGCCTTAGGAGAAGGTCCAAGTGGGTTTTCCGATAAACTTAAGTCAACAGCAGCACGTTGCATTGTAGCATAAGTGTGACTATACGAATTTTTTAAACCGGTCATAATAAACTCTTTTTTTTAACATTTTAAAGTCTTCTACAAGAGCATTGCATTGAACAAAAAGCCAACTTCAAAACAAAAGTCAGTTCGTGCAATAGACAAAGCTAGCTATGCGATTCAAGAAGCAGGTCTAGCCCTAGCTAAAAAAGGGGCTAAATCGAAAAAATGAAAAAAAGAAAAAATATGATGCGCATGGGGCGCTGAAGGAATAGAAAAAATTGGAATTGGTGGAAAGGTTATTGCAAGAGATTGTACTCAGCAATGAACAATGATTATGACAAGGATTTAATTTTACGTTTCTCATCTTGTTTTCCTAATTTAATTAATGTTAATAATTGGTTTACTGCTCCTTGTTTTTTGTTTTTAAATTGATAGTTAAATGTCGTGTTCATGAGAATCCTCATTTTAAAAAGTTAAAAAATAGCTACTTTAGGGCAAAAAAAAACCCCGCTTTTGGCGGGGTCTTTTGTACACTTGTTAATTTTTACAAGCGTCAGTTAGCCTCCCGCCTCATGGGTATTCCAAAAAAGAAAAAATAAAAGTAGGCAGAAGACTGTATGTAACGCATTAAAAATTACCTTTTTCCAGGTTTAAGATTCAATTCTACCAAATATGGTATTTTTCCTTGAAGTTATTTTTTTGAGGTCTTTCAGGAACTCAGTTGTCTCAAGCTTTTTGACTACTCTATCCCGGTCAAAAGTTCTCTTTCGAAACTCCATTAAATTGTTAAAAAAGCTGTTTTTGGCATCTTTTTTCCTAAATTTTACATGCATAGCCTATCCTATGCTTTCAGAATTTATCAAAAAATTTGCATAAAACCAGCCCATTCTTCCAATCAAAGCGAGTTTCAAAAGAAGTCTATTGGATAACTTCTGTCAAACTGAATGGTTAGGGTTTATGAGCTATGATACCCACCATATCATTGCCGGCTCTCCACTCCGAATTATCGCTATTAATAATGGCTAATTTAAATTCTTCTTCGATCTGAAATCCATGTTGAACAAAAAGATCTTTTAAAGTGTCGATCTCCATAAACAACAAACTAGCGGGACGAGCTTCTGAGGGGTATTGCTCTCCGGAGTGAGAGGTTTCATACCTTGAGCAATATCCCGGAAACCTTGCCCCTTCTTCTTTTTGCTTTTGGTAGTCTTTTAACAATTCCTCATGTCCTTTATAAAATGGGCTTATCGTTAACACAAATACCTTGCCTCCTGGCTTCAGCAGATCATTCAGCCATTCAACAAAGGCATCGATTGTTTGAGGAGAAAAAAAATGAAGCACTTTATTGACGAGTATGGCATCAAAACTGTTTGAAGGCATTGATACCTCATCGGGACATCTGCCGGGAATCAAATGAAGTGCCGGGAAAAGATGCGTTTTTCCTTCTTTATATAGCTTTCTGGCAAAAGATTTTAAATGACGCTCTTCACAATCATTTAAGTAATATTTTTCAATTCCTTTCTCTAACGCCTTTTCTGCAACGTTTCCATAGGCTCCACCCACTTCAAAGAAGGTTTGTTTTAGGTTATTTTCAATTAGCTTTAGAAAACGATCTACAGTGGGATCAAATTTTGTAAACATATAGCCGTATTTATTTAGTGTAGAAATCCTGTAGTCATGCTCTTCCGGGATGGTTAAATTTTCACATTCCGCATCAAAAATCGCCTGATAAATATCTAGCTCTAAACAATTCAAAGAACAGTTTGCAATGCATAGCATTAAAGTTAAGTACTTAATCATATAAATCTGATTTTGCTTGGTTAACGTCATTCAGGTATGGAAGCAGCAATTAGGCTTTGAATATGAAGTAGGCGGCTAAAACTATAAAAATAAACCCTATGATTTGATTTGTTTTCACACCCTCATCGAAATAAAAGTACGAAAAAAAACAAAACACCACCAAGGTAATAATTTCCTGGATGGTTTTTAATTGGGTGGTTGAAAATTGATAACTGCCGAATCTATTTGCCGGCACAAGGAAACAGTACTCAAAAAAAGCAATCCCCCAGCTTACTAAAATAGCAAGAGCGAGAGGGGTATCTCGATATTTCAAATGCCCGTACCAGGCAAATGTCATAAAAATATTCGATATGGTTAACAAAATAATGGTTAGCACAAGCTCTTAATTTTACCTCTTAATTATTCGTTTTATCGAAAAGAAGCGCTTTGTGATGTATTTAAAGTTTTAATTTAGAGGTCTAAGCAAATATTTTCCATGTTCTTTTTGAGATAAGGCGATTACTTTTCTAAATCTTATATAGGCTTTTGGGTCTTTAGATTTTATAATCTTGAGAATGAAAGATCAGTTGCAGACAACTACCTCGATTAAATATTGTAGTTTTTTTTTACAATTGAATTTCAATGAACCCCATTTTTTCTTTTTTCCTAGCTTCTTTTGTCTGCTTTTTCCTCCAGCTATCCTTTTTAAAAGCTGACGATACCTTGGTAAGCCACGGGATTAGTGGAAATCCGGGGGCTACAAATATTTTAACGGGGACAGGAGAGCTTGGCAAGAAGCTGCATATTCCGGAAAGTTCAGGGTTTAGACTCGGGGGGCTTTGGATCGGTGATTGCAACGACCTAATTAGCGGGGGCAATGGCACTCATCATAATCGACGATGGACTTGCAATAGCCTTTTTATCCTCGATTTGTTTGTAGATCTAGAAAAAGCTGCCGGATGGAAGAATACTTATTTCGGGGCTGAATTTCTTCAATTTAACGGACAGCCGACAAATGAGGATGCAGGGGTTGTGCAAGGGTATAATGGGCTACCCGGAGAACCGCCTCTTAATCGATCAGAACTTTACCAAATTTGGATTCTTAAGAGATTTTGGAATGATAGATTTAGTGTTCGAATCGGTAAAACAGTTCCTATTTATCATTTCAATAACGTAACAAAACCGGTTCCGGTCGCTAACCCGGCTCTTTCGATCGCATCTGTCACAGGCCTTATTTATACGCCTATTTTTGTGAATACCACGTTACTCGGATTAATAGGCGGCTATTATAATTCAGTTTATGGCGTCACAGCGACCATTACACCCATTAAAGAAGCCTATATCAACATAGGTTTTTATGATGGCAATGTGGCAAGAGGGGTGCAAACAGGGCTTACAGGTCCTCATTTTAATGGTTATTACTTTTCAATCATTGAGGGAGGTTACGGGTGGGGCGCGCCAAAACCTGGAATCCTAGCCATAGGCGCATGGCATCAAAGCGGTGTTTTAAAAGCCGGACTCTTACGTGAAGTTGGAACCGGAGGATTATATGCTTTTGGATCGCAAGCGCTTTGGATAAGCGGCGCCGGGTCTAAGAATAAACAAAACATTTCAGGTTTTTTTCAATTAGGTTGGAATAACTCCAGGACAAGACCCATGAATCGTTTCGCAGGTCTTGGATTGACAGGGTTTGGCTTTACCCCTAACCGGCCGAACGATTCTTTTGGCATTGGTGTTGCCTGCTCAAAGCTTAATACGCATACGTTTAAAAGAGCCTCTGAGATCATGTTTCAAGGTTACTACCAAGCGGCTGTCTATAAATCGGTTTATTTCCAGCCCGTATGCAGCTACATTCCGAATCCGGGGGCGCATCCTAATAAATCCAATGTATGGGCTCTAACCGGCAGAATGACGGCCCTATTCTAGATTATTCTTGTCTTTCTTTAAAAAAAATATTACATAGAGATTTTGATCTAACAGGTGAAAAAATGTTGAAGAAACTTAAAACCTCTCTTCTCTTCTTGGCGACTTTACAGACAGCATGTCTAGTAGGAGATACCTATCGGGTTCCGGCCACTTCTGATACTGTTACACTCGGGCTCTTTGACCTAAATAAAAAGCCGGCAGTAAAAATAAAGTCCGGCGATATAGTTTCACTTGAAACTTGGAATAGCTGCTTGCATGAAATGGTTTTTAATAAAACAACCCCGGCAGACGTCGCTAAATTTTATGAAAAGCATGATATTCAGAAAAGACGGGGTATGCATAGTGTTACAGGACCTGTTTATGTTGAAGGAGCAGAGCCCGGAGATGTTTTAGAAATCAGGATTTTAGATATTCGATTGAATGATTTTGGATATAACTTTTTAAGCCCTACTCAAGGGATTCTTTCCGATTTTACAAAACCTCGAATCAAATATTTTAAATATAACAGAAACAACAATACGACAGAGTTTACAAAAGGCGTCTGTTTACACCTTAAGCCTTTTCCGGGAGTGTTAGCGGTAGCCCCGCCCTTGGATTGGCCGGAAGGTTGGCCCGTCAATATGCAAAAAGAGATGGGACAGCCGGTTGCCGGCGAGTTTAATACCGTTCCACCGGGACCTTTTGCCGGAAATTTAGATCAGCCTGAATTGCAGGCAGGCTCCATTCTTTTTGTGCCGGTATTTCAAAAAGGAGGACTTGTTTGGACAGGGGATTCCCACGCGATGCAAAGCAACGGGGAAGTAGATGTCACAGCCTTAGAAACCTCTTATGAGTCTATAGTTCTCCAATTTATAGTCAGAAAAGATTTAAAAGCCGAAGCTGTCACCGATAAAACGAAAAGAAAATTGGGTAATGCTTTTAGCTGGCCTATCATTGAAAATGAAACCCATTGGATGATTGTTGGATTAAATGTAGACCTGTTTGAAGCGATGAAAATGGCGACTAAAAATGCCATTGATTTTTTAGTAAAAACTCAAGGTTTTACACCGGAAGAAAGCTATCAATTTTTGAGCATGGTCGGGGATTTTGTAATAGCTGAAGCTGTTAATTTAATTAAGAATGTCACAGTTCATATCCCTAAAGAGCCTTTTAAAGCTAATGGAAAGACTTGCACGCTTTGCTCTGAAGGAATATTTCCGATAAAAGCTTTAAAAATAGATGAAGATGCGGTTTGCTCTCCCCAAGAAGGGATAACAGTTGAATAATAAGGTAATCCAATGACGTTAAAAAAACTTATTCTTTTGATTCTTCCGATGCTTGTTTTTGCAAACCATGGGTTCGCAGAAAAAATTGTGCTTGCCAACCAAACCGGCCATCCCATGAATGAGTCTAGGATTGGCATTCAATGGGCAACAAGCGCAAATGAAGTTGCCGAAGCAAATAAAGCCATTATGTACGGGTTAAAACTGAATCCCGCCTCCTTCCAAATCTTAACTGAAAACGGAAAATTAACTTTAAACAGCCCCAAAAAAGCTGAGTATTTTAGAGTCGTTGTTTGGTCTAAGGGTAGCGGCGAGCCGGATCTTCTTACCAATTGGGTTGATATTATCCCTGATAAAACTTATGAACTAAAAGAAGATTATTTAGTTCCGGCCGTACTAATGATTGGTTCCGGCTGTTAATCACAAAAGAATCGATTGTTAAATTACAGGGGTTTTTAAAGCGATCTCGACAACTCCATTTGGATTGAACATGCTAATAAAGTGATCAAGCATTTCGGGCCTATCTTTATGTTGGGAATCCAATAGAATTTCTGTAAACTCCGCAACATCCTGAACTATTCTTTCATATCTATAGTAAGCTAATAGCGAATTATCAATCTCTGTTTTTCCATACCCTTTATAAAATGAAGCCTCTTCTTGGGGGTCGTTCCAGACATTGCCTACACCCCCTCCAATAAACATAAGGTCTCGCTCCTTTGGCGCCATGATAGGGTCATCCCAATCGATTAAGTAGAGAACTTCCGAATTTTTTATCAGTATATTTCCTCCATGTATATCAGAATGGCATAATACAGACTTTGAAGGGATGTTTTTGACTTTGGTACTAAGCTCTGAGGCCCTATCGATAAGATCCTCGATAACAGCTCTATTTCTATTCATAATATTTAAAAACTTTAGAGCCAAATGATCCTTTTCGGGCGGCTTCTTTCGAAGGTCGCTATAGAAAAGGCGAACCAACTGCCTCCATTTTGATGAATAGGTTTCTTTTCTGATCCCTTTGATTAGAGAGGGGGGTACATCAAAATCGTGAACTCGCCTTAGCGCCTTACCTAACGATGTCCACTGCTTACCTGTAAGCTTTTGACTAAATCCGTTAACTCCTTCAATAAATGGAAATATAACTAAATTAAAATCTTCAATTTGCAGGAGCGAAGAGCCGTCAATGGTTTTGAGTGGAGGAATAATTTCTTGAACTCCGCTTTCCCATAATAAATCCATGAGTGCGAAACTAAAGGCATTCTCATCGCCTTTCTTCAACTTTACAAAGTAAGATTGATCGGAGGTTTGAGCCTTATATAAAGAAGCATTTATGTCAGCTCCTCCTGAAAGGGGGATGATTGATTTTACATCTAACCTATAATTAACCTTAAGACAATCGATAAGGGTATCTAAAAAGGGATGGCTATGAAGCATTTTTAATTTTGACCTTAAATAAATTTAGTTTTCATAAACAAATTAGTTCTATTTATTTATTTTTAATTAAAAAATTTTATATAATAACCCTTTTTTTATTAAATCAAAAAATAGGTGTTCTTCATTAATTTCAATGAGTAAGTCTCACCGGAAGAATACAAAAGTTCTGAAGTGTTGACTCATGATTCTAAACCTACTTCAGAGACTAATCTTTCTTGGAAAGAAAGGACATCGGAAATAAATCATTGTATCCTTAGCGCATTTAAAGCAAGTAGCCGGCAAAAGCCAATCGAGCTGGTTTAATGGAAGTGATTCATACGGTATCTCCGGCATTAAAGAATAGAAACTTATGAGAAAAATGTCGGACAAGCAGCTTTGGGGGATAAGGATTTTTATGCTTTGGATATCGGAGCCGGAAATTATCAATCGGGCGAAGCCTCGCTGAATATCTTAACAATAAAGAAGATATTCCCGAAGGATCCGCACCTTGAATTTTGATTCGGCTACAGATGATGTGATAGACTTAAGACAAACAGGAATCGTTTTAATCTTTATAGATTTCTTTTAAATTAGCTATTAGCCGGTTAATAACCATTTGCTTATACTTTTTGGATCTGTCTTCGATGAGAAAATTTTCTTCCCTATTACCCCTTGAGGCAGCTTTTTTTGTGTGACGCGAAAGATTTTCGAGTAGCGTTTCATCTTTTTTCCCTTTTCTTCTACTCATTAAAAGGCTCTCACCGCCACTTTTTTTCATTTCAGCATATCTTTTTATTTCACTAATAGATTGAGTAGTTTTCATCCATTTAAGCGGTAAATCCCTAAAGTAATGAACTTTTTGTTTGGTTTTTGGAAGGCTGCTCAAAAATTGATCGCCGAGCCTCGTGAAATTAATAAGGTCGCTGATTGCGAAAACAAAGCAGTTCCTATCGTCTGTTTGACGCCAAAAGGTGTTGACATGGATGTGTCTAACGCTAAATTCGACAAAATATTTTTCCATATTAAGAATAATGTCAACTAGCGGGGCGCAGTAACCATCTGTTTTTTTGCAATTTGAATAATCGGTTGTGCTATCGGTAATGATAATTTCCCAAGCGTTTTCTACTCTTTTAAAAAAAAGAGGGGTCACATGATTTGCAATACCATGGGGATTATCATCAGAGGCATTAACTATAAAAAGACGTACGTCGCCCTCTTTGATATCAGTATCATTGCAAGCAAGCTTGACTAAAGCATCCTCAAAATCAGGGCGATCTTGACAAAGGGTTATACTTTCTTCGGGGGGAATTGATGGCATATCCTTGTTCTTGAGAGACTCTATGACTATGGCAATTCCTTTCTGAGAAAGCGTCCCTGCCGCATCCATGAATTGGTAGAATTTAGGATAAAATTTGCTAAGGACGAAAATCTGGTCTTCTTGAGGGAGATTTTCTAATATTTGGCCTTCAAGAAGCCATTTACAGATTAAAGTTTTGTTTTTTTCGATAAATGGATCTAGCCCTTCGCCTGCTTTCAAAAGATGCGTGATATTAAAAGCCTTATTATTAGACCCTAAGTTGGCATTTAATAATTCTTGAGCTTCTTTTTGTTGCCCTTGAATATACAGCTGCGCCATTTTTATGGCAGGATGGGTTTGGAAAAAGTCTTCGGACTCTTTTTTAAAATACCGGCTTAGTATTTCCATTTGAGGGATCGAGGCGTATCGGGGATGAGCTTCAACTAAAGAGAATAGGGGACGAATATCTATGTCGCCTCTTGCAAAAAATTCTTCCAAGATACGAGAATCGTTTCTAGTGAAAGCCTTTTCCAGTAAAGAACTTCCATCACTTGTTCGCGCATTTAAATCGGTTTGCTTATTTTTAAGAAGCTCTCTAGCTATCTCTACATGGTTTTTTGAAATGGCTAATTCTAGGGGGATTTGATGGCTAAGGCGGCTTTTTCGGTTAACATCGAGGCTCTTCAAAGAAAGAAGTTCTTTAACAATTGGCAAATGATCAAACTCAATTGCGACCGTGAGAAAGGATTGAAGACAATCCTTGCCAAGATAGGCTTCAAGATGACCTTCTCTAATACCTTCAATTTTCATAAACTCTTGGAATATCTCTAAATAACCTTGACGGAAGGCCATCAACAAGGCGGATTCTTCTTTCTTGTTGATGGCAAACAGGGTATCAAATTCACAGTGCTTAACCAATGATAAAGCTAAATCCTTGTAACCCATAGAAATCGCTGCCATTAGAAGGGTCGAGCCGCTTTTAGGGTCCTTGGCATTGATATTAATGCCTCGTTTTAAAATTTCCTGATAGAGTTCGGGCGAGTCGGAGCAACAGGCTAATAATGACTTCCAAGACATAGGAGAGGAGTTTTTTTTTCCCGATTCAAGAATCATGAGAACGCAAGGCAGCCAGTCATTAGATTCTTGTTTCACTATCTCAATCACAGAGTTTCGAAGAGTTGGGCTGTCGATTTTTTGAAAGGCTTCAATAAACTCTTGAATGAATCTAGTGCTTAACGCTGCCTTAGAGAAAAAAAAACCTCTCTTATTTGAAAAGGCTTTGAATAATCGGTCTAAATCCTTTTTTAAATCCGGCTGAGAGAGGGTTGTTTGAAAAAGGTCTTGTACTTTTTTCAGTTCTTCATCAGCTAGGTCAACTTCTGCTTCGAAGGAATGAATGCGTTCATTTTTTGTGGAGAATTTTTGCTTAGTGGATAAGGATTTTTCATGATTCCAAGAGCTTTGGAAAGTTTGAATTACATGTCCATCGAATGTTGCAGAAAAGACATCTTTTTCCTCACTCTCAAGAACCAGTTTGTTGATTTGATTGGCTAAGTCAATAACTGTTTCCTTGATGTCTTCCTCTTGTAAATCGTCTTTAGACTGGAGTTTTACCTTAATATGTAGAACGCGATCATTGATTTTTGCTCTAAAATCCAATTGATCGAATTCATGATCTTTTTCTACGACATGTAAACTATCCACATTATAGTTGATAAATAAGTCTTTTGAAGCATCCCATGCTAAATAAGACATGTATAAATCCATTAATCTCGTTTATTAATAAATTATCATCTTATTAATAAATTATCATCTTTATTAATGAATTTCAATTATTTTATTGTTGATTAATTAAGATTTAGTTAATTAACTCAGGAAGTTCAATCGAACTTACGGTCAAATCACGATGGTAAAGGCTCTCTAATATTAGCACGTGACTATCGAAGTCTTTTGCATGGTCTTTTGATATAAAACTGTAAAATCTGCGTAAAAGGGGTATTGAAGCTGCCTAAAAAGTTCGTATTCTCGGCATTGTGCTGTTTCAAAACTTAGAAATTATAAGAGCCGGTCACCTGAGTTAGAACCTCGTTAATTTCAGTGATTAAATAATCTGAATCGTATCTTAGAATAACAATAGCTGTATAGATGCCTAATTTTTCCATCTCGATAAACAATCTTAAAACCGAAGCGTTGCTTTCAGGATCTATAAAAAGATCTTTGAGTCGTATTTTCCAGGAGCCTTGAGCGCTATAGACAGAATAAAGGTCGTTTAAAAAATCCTCTCTTGTTTCAGTATATAGTTGGCCGTTTAGTATTTTTTTACAGCTTGGAGAAATAATAGGGGAGCCATCTTCTGGAGAAAAATGACCGCAGCTGATTTGATCAATGAGTTTTAAGTACGATATTGTAGCGCATTTTAGCAGTTCGGGATCAGAGCGACTGTCTAAGGCCTCTGAGAGAAATGGAATTAAACCGGATACGAAAAGTAAGACGATTTTTTTAATCATATAACCTGTTTTTTTGAAACAAGGTAGCAAAATTAATTCTTTCAAACTAGAAATTTATTTGACCTTGCAAGCCTTTCTTTTATCGGCTCCAAAAAACGAGAAGTAACACAGCTTGATTCTTTGCCTCTCTTCTGTAGAGGACCAAAGTTAAGAAGAGGCCTTCATTAAGCTTTTATTTTGGACAATTTAGAAAAATAAGTTTAAAGTAATTCTATTTATTTTACGAAAAATCATGATGGATCATCGAAATCACTTTAATTTACTGGATGAATGCTTCCCCGGCATTAAAGCAAATATAGTTCGTACGGAAAAAATAGGTTTCCCATGGGTGAGCAAACCCTTTCTTAAGGAAGAAAGGGGAGAAGTACTTTCGCATGTAGGGGTTTTGGAATACCCGATGTTAGTGGAAGGGCGTCTTATCAAAGCGGCTGCTTTACATGCGATCTGCACAAAATCACCCAATCGAGGCAAAGGCCTCGCTTCGGAATTAATTAAAAAAGTGATTGAATGGGCTAAAGGTCGTTATGAACTCCTTGTATTATTCACGGAAATTCCGGCTTTTTATGAAAAGCTGTCCTTTAAACTTCTTCAAGAATATCGATTTCATTTAAGAGTAAACCACTCTTCCGGAACAAAAGCATTAAGACAGATTCAATCGCCTGCCGATGATAGACTTTTTAAAGAGATATTTCGAAACCGGGCGTCTTTATCTAATCGCTTGTGGGTTCGAGACAATGGCGTTTTCGCCTCTTTCAATTCTCTATTTGCCACTTACCCTGACTATTGGTCACTTTTTTATAGCGACACTCTCAATGGTTTCATTTCTTATCATATAGAGGGCAAGACCTTGCATTTATTTGATCTAGTTTCAAATAGCATCCCGTCTCTTGATATGATTTTAGATCACTTTTACCAAGAAATTGAAGAAGTTATCTTTTATTTTTCACCGGACCGACTATCCTCTGATGCAGAAGCTAAGCCCTATCAATATGACAACGGGTATTTTATGGCGTATGGAAACTGGCCTCTATCGAAACCTTTTATGGTTTCGCCTCTTGCCCGCTGCTAGCTATATCAAACAGCTTATAGCCCAAGTATTCGAAGCAATCCTTTTTCCTCTTTCTTATTTTTAATGGTTGTCATGTCAATGACATATCGAAAATCAGGTTCTGATTTTCCGATGCTTTTAAACGCTTTATTAACGTCTTCTATGGGAATAATTTTAACATCCGCTTTGATGTTATTTTTACTGCAAAATTTTAATAATTCCTCAGTTTCATTAACTCCACCAAGTAAAGAGGTGCTAAGCGTTTTTCTATCAAACATCATTTTACTAAGATCTGTGGCTTTGGCTAAAGGAGCAATACAGCCGACAACAGTCAAGACGCCATCTCGCTTAAGAAGCCCGATATACGGATTGGCATCATGAGACTCCGGAATGGTACTAAGGATAAAATCCAAGGTATTGGCATTTTTCTCCATGGATTTCTTATCGGTTGATACAATGACCTTTTTAACTCCAAGTTTTTTTGCATGGGCTTTTTTTTCTGGTGAGTGGGTGATCAAAGTCACCTCAGCCCCCATGGCTAAGGCTAGTTTAATCGCCATGTGACCAAGTCCGCCAAGTCCGACTATTCCAACTTTTGTTCCTTTCCCGACATTCCAATATCGTAAAGGAGAGTAGGTAGTAATGCCAGCGCACATTAGTGGGGCCGCTTCTGCTAAATCGATGTTTTTAGGGATTGCAAAAACAAAATCTTGTTGAACGACAATCATATTTGAAAAGCCGCCAAAGGTTAAATTGGTCTCGCTTGGGTATCTGGCATTTCCATTGTAGGCCCCCAAATACCCTTTTTCGCAGTACTGTTCAAGGCCTTCTTGACAGCTTTG
The DNA here is from genome assembly GCF_000750955.1 of Criblamydia sequanensis CRIB-18. Lineage (NCBI taxonomy): Bacteria > Pseudomonadati > Chlamydiota > Chlamydiia > Parachlamydiales > Candidatus Criblamydiaceae > Candidatus Criblamydia > Candidatus Criblamydia sequanensis. The sequence continues at coordinate 24,254 of NZ_CCEJ010000003.1, forward strand.
ACATTCACTGCAAGAGTCAATCATGGGGCCAATGGCGACGGCATCGCCCGTTTTAAATTTTTTTACTTTGGATCCCACTTGAACGACTCTTCCTGTGATTTCATGGCCTGGAACACATGGGTAAATCGTGTTTTTCCATTCATTTTGGGCTTGATGAATATCTGAGTGGCAAATACCGCAGTATAGAATTTCAACCACGACATCGTGGGGACCTGGGTTTCGACGTTCAATGGATAGAGGTTTTAAAGAACTGAATGAACTCTTGGCTGCATAACCTATGGCTTTAATCATTTCTATCCTCCCTGACGAAATTATTATTACCTGATATATAAATCATAGAGTGGTAAAAAACAAGTTTGCTCATAATCAGTTAGTTAGAATAAAACTAAAGAGACGATTTTATATCCCTAAGAATTAGAGAAGGGCAAGGGCTCTTGTCCAGGCGGCAGAAGCACTTTTTATTTTGATCGGAAAGCAGCTAACCGTAAATCCAAAAGGGGGCAAAAGTTCAAGATTGGTTAGCTTTTCAAGATGACAGTAAGCGCGCTCTCGCCCTGCCTTATGACCCTCCCAAATAATTGAAGGATCTTTCTTTTCCTTAAATTTTGAAGCCGTATGAATAAAAGGGGCGTCCCAGCTCCAGGCGTCGGTTCCGGTGATTTTGACTCCCTTTTCAAGTAAGTATAAAGTGGCTTCACGGCCCATACCGCAGCCGGAAGATAGGTAATCTTTGGTTCCATAAAGCTTTCCGGCTCGTGTATTGACAAGGACAATATCGAAAGGTTTGATTTCGTATCCAATCCGTTTTAGTTCTTTATCAATGTCTTTTTTAGTGACAAGATAGCCATCTTCAAAAGAGGTAAAATCAAGTTTTAAACCGGGTCTAAAGCACCAATCCAGAGGGATCTCATCTATACGTGTTGCTTTTTGACCGCACTCCATGGTGCTTGCATAGTGATAAGGGGCATCAAGATGAGTGCCGTTATGAGTGGATAGCTCGACATGCTCAACAGCCCAAGCTTCTCCATCCGGTAGATCCTCTTTAGCGAGACCTGGAAAAAGCGAGGTCATTTGCGGGACGCTTTCCTCATGAGTCGTATAGGTTATTTTAGGAAGCATGAAGGAAGGGTCGGAATAAAGGTTATTTTCTATCGGGACCGAAAGGTCAATAATTTTATCAAACATAATGTCCCGGCTTTTCCAAGTTTGGGAATAAACTATGGATATTTTTTTTAAATGTAAAATTTTTTTCAAGTTTATCTATTTAGTTTTCGCTGCCAAAAATCGCTATTTAGCAATATTTAGGCATTTCTTTTAAAACGTTACCTTGAAAAAATAGTAATTTATTTTTACAATCCCGCCCGCATTCTCAAAATTTAATTTTGGTGTAGTCATGTCCTTGATTCGCGTACTTTTTTTATCCCTTTCATTTTTGCTAATTTCGAATAACTGGTTGAGGGCTGACCCGCCTGAAGTTATCAGTGTTAATCCCAAAAGTTATTCAACAACTGGAGGAGAAGAGATCACTATTTTTGGCAGCAATTTTACAGGAACCACCGCTGTCTCTATCGGTCCTTATACAGCTGCAAGCTTTAATGAAGTCGGCGATTTTGCTGTAACAGCTATTCTTCCTGCCATGGTTCCAGGCCCCTATTACGTTTCTGTCACGACAGCCGAAGGCACAAATAGCAATAGTTATAACAATCAAATTATGGTGGAGGGAAACCCTTACGCTTATATAACAGCTAATAACACTTCCGAGGTTTATCCAATACCGGTCTTATCAAATTTACCGGAAACTCCGATTTCGATTGGGACATCCCCTGAGAGATTAGCGATCACACCGGATGGCCGATTTGCTTATATTTTAGACTCCGGTACAAATGAGGTGCTGGTTTTTGATATTACTTCAAGAACACAAGTGGACAGTATTCCGACAGGAGGAACCCTTCCTTACGCCATTGCCATTACGCCAGACGGATCAACCGCTTATGTTGTGAATCAAACCTCTGAAAATATCACCCCGATTGATATTGCGACAAATACAGCCGGAACTCTAATCGCTTTACCGGCAGGTTCTATTCCAACAGACATTTCAATTTCAACCAATGGTTTGACAGCTTACGTCGTGAATAGCGGTCTAAATAGCTTAAGTCCGATTACCATTCCGGCCAATACCATTGGAACAGCTATTCCCATCGGATCTTCTCCTTGGGGGATAGCAGTGACCCCCGATGGGACTACAGCTTATGTGAGTTCTATGGGCTCAAATACAGTAATTCCTCTTGACCTTGGAACCAATACGCCCGGCACCCCAATAGCTGTTGGACCAAGTCCAAGAGCTATAGCTATTAGAAGCAATAATCTAACGGCTTATGTTCTTAATTCAGGAGATAATACTGTAACTCCGATTGACATTACGACAAACACAGCAGGATCACCGACTAACGCTATTTCATCTTCTGAAGATATGGCTATTTCTCCAATCCTTGCTTCTTTTGGTATGGGCTATGTTACATCCCCTGGAAGCAATGAATACCTTACCTTGATCATAAGCGGTAATACTTTAGGGGACTCAAGAAATTTATTTCCTTCCAATCCATTTGGGGTAGCTTTTGTGCCGGAACCCTCACCTATTGCTGAGTTTTTTGCAACACCTGCCTCCCCCGGAAATGCGACTTCCTTTAACGCGCAAGGCTCTCTTTCTCCGGTTGGAGGATTTTCAAATTATGCTTGGGACTTTGGCGATGGCAACACCCAGAATACAACAAGCAGCACTATTAACCATGTTTATAATTCAAGCGGCCCTTTTAATGTCATCTTAACTGTGACTACTCAGTTCGGCACTAGCAACACGGTTTTATTTACCGGAAAAACTGTAAGCAATGATGGGCAGTCTTTTGCTTCTGTTACAAAAGAAGTCATTATTCCACCAGCTCCCGTACCGACTGTCACAAACGTTAACCCGAATACCGGACCGACTTCGGGAGGAACTGTTATCACAATTACAGGAACCAATTTTTATGATGTCCAATCGGTGACTTTTGGCTTGAGTCCTGCAGCTTCCTATGTTGTAAATAGCGACACTTCAATTACGGCAACAACCCCCGCCCACGTTGCCGGCGTTGTCGATGTGAGGGTTGCAAACTTGTCCGGAACCTCTCCCATCACTCCAAATGACAATTTTATCTTTAATGGTAATCCACCGACGGTTACTAATGTGAATCCTAACTCAGGGCCTACCACCGGCGGCGGAGCTGTTACCTTAACAGGGACAAACTTTACCGGCGCTACCTCCGTTACCTTTGGTGCTAACCCTGCTTTATTTGTAATTAATAATAGCACTACCATCACAGCTACAGCTCCAGCCGGCAGTGTTGGTTCTGTCAATGTGATTGTCGAAAATGCGGATGGCCCATCCGCTGCAGACCCTGCAAATCTTTACACTTATACAGCTGTTTTACCCGTTGTGACGAGTGTCAGTCCTAATAGCGGGCTGACAAGCGGCGGAGAAATTGTTACAATATCAGGATCAAACTTCACAGGCGCAACCTCCGTATTTTTTGGTCTTAATGCCGCTGTTTTTGTGGTAAATAATGATAACACCATCACAGCTACAGCACCTTTAGGAAGCGAGGGAACGGTTCATGTGATTGTCACAAATGCCGATGGCCCCTCAACACCTTCTGTTTCTGATGAATATACTTATATAGCCTTGCCGACAACCCCTGCCGTATCAAGCATTAGTCCGACGAGTGGAACAGTTAATGGGGGGACTGCTGTTTCCATAACCGGTTCAAACTTCACAGGAGCTACAAATGTTTTGTTTGGAATGACACCTGCAACTTCTTTTATTGTAGAGGCGGATAATTCAATCAGTGCTATTGCACCGCCGGGAGTTCCTGGAACTGTCACAGTATTTGTTGTATCCCCAAGCGGAATATCATCTGCCGGACCCAATACTTCTTTCACCTATTTCATCCCGCAACCTCTACCGCCTTCTGATTTTGCCGGAAAAGCTAAGAGAAATAAATTCGCCACTCAAACCGAATATTTTAATCTTTTGACTTGGGTTCCAAGTCCGGATCCAACGGTGGTGAGTTACGAAATTTATGAATTTGGAACGCTCATTGCCGTGATTCCTGCAAGCGGGCCTACCTTTTTTGAAAATCATAACTTAAGGAAGAACAGGGTTTATGAGTACACTCTCTATTCTGTAAATGGATCAGGGATAAAAAGCGATCCTGTCTTTATTGTGGTAACCCCATAAGCTTGTTTTTTTAAGCTAGCTAAACCAAAGTTTAGCTAGCTTTTTTCTTTTAGATCCTACCAAGCGACATCTTATAATTTTTACTTGAAGCTTAAGGTAGCTTCCTTCGAAGTAAAAAGCTTTTCTTGAGGATAAAGTTCGAGATTGCTAAACTTCAGCGCTTTAAAACAAAAACAGGATAAAACACTATGAAACCCATCGTACCTTACTTGCTTTTCAACGGAAACTGTAAAGAGGCCATGAATTTTTATAAGGATTGCTTTGGCGGAAACCTTGAAATATTTACTTTTGCCGATGCGCCGGATCCATCTGCTTGCGGAAATGCGAAGCCTGACCAAATCATGCATGCATCCCTAACAAAAGGGGATTTTGTTTTAATGGCCTCTGATGACCCGATGGGGGCACCGAAAGCCGGCAACACTATCTCTTTGAGCATCCCGGTCGATACCATCGAAGAGACAAAAGCTTTATTTAATAAACTTGCTGAAGGGGGTAATATCACAATGCCTCTTGCCGAGACTTTCTGGGCCGCCCAATTTGGCATGCTAACCGACAAATACGGTTTTCATTGGATGCTGAACTGCGATAATTAAATTTTAATTTGCTTTCACTTTATCGTTATGGTTATGCGACCGGATGATGATCATGCCGGCCATAACCACAAGAAGAATTCCAATTAAATCCCACCATCCCGGAATCATATTCCAGATCAGCCAATCAAAGATTCCAACAAACGCTACTGTGCTGTATTGATACACTCCAACTTCAGAAGCATTGGCGTATTTATAGGCTGAGACTAAACAATATTGCGCCAAACAAAGAGAAAGTCCGCTTGCTAAAGCAAAAAGAAACCCTTCTATTCCCGGCCAGGAAGAGCTAAATAACAGGAAAGGGATCTGCACTAAAGTCCCTAAGCCCAGATAATAAAAAATAATTCTTATCCCGGGATCGGTGCCGGTAAGAAGCTTCATAAGTAAATAAGCGATGGCAAGACAAAAGCCTGAAAGAAGTGCAATTAAATTGCCGGGCTCGCTTAAGATGGCCTCTGTAGGTTTAATAATGATCGTAATCCCCAAAAATCCAAGGGCTACTGCTAGCCATACACTGTTTGATACTTTTACTTTGAGAAAAAGAAGCGCCAAGATCGGAATAAAAATAGGCGCTGTATTAAAGAGAAGCGTACCATTAACGATCGGGATGTAGTGGATGGAAAGGGAGTAGAGAAAGCTTGCTAAAGTCCCGATAAGGGCCCTTCCGAAAAGAAGGGTGTAGTGGTCAGATTTAAGGTAGGAAAACCCTTTTTTTAGAATATAGGGAAAAAGGGCAAGCGTTCCCGTAAGATAGGCAATAAAACTTACCCAAATAGTTGGGCTGTCTTGCAAAGCAATTTTGGTTAATAGGCCAAATACTGCCATGAAGAAAAAAGCGGTAACGGCAAGAAGGCTTGCTTTAACGCTGTCTGATTTTATGAGCACCTTAGTTATCCATTTCTTTATTTCTTTAGCATGAGTTTAATATTGTTTCAAAGAGATTGCTTTATTTTTTCCCCTGGCATACTTTAATAACATCTTTATTTCAAAAAACTTAAATAAACTTTTAATAAATATTTTTGTTTTTTTGAGATTTTTTTTATCTTTCTGTAATTAAGTCATTTAATAGCTTTGTTGCTAAGTTGTTATACTTAAGAAGTTTTTTACTTTAATTGACATATTATTTTAATAGTTATACACCAAAGGAAAGGGTTATCTTTTTCATGATCATAGAGTTTCAATAGTCCTGTCTCGCTTGCCAAAGACCTCATAGAAAAAACTTAAGTTTTTCAATATTAAGAGAGAGTTTAAAGGAGAGTTTTATGAATAAAGATTTATTTGAAAGCCAATGGTCTCAAATTAAACCAATTCTTAGAGACAAATGGAGCAATTTAACTGATGAAGACATCCGTCAAATCAACGGACGTTATGACCAATTAATTGCTAAAATTCAACAAAGGAGATGGCTATAGCCGTGATGTTGCAGAAGATGAAGTAAGAAATTGGAATTTTGATAGAACCAGAACTTATTCTACAAGAGAAGACGAATCTTGGAAAACAAAAAGAGCTTCAGCTGATGACAACGGCTGGTTAAAGTGGTTGCTTGGCCTTGGTATTCCACTTCTTTTAATCGGCGGTTATTTAATCCACCATAACGCAAAAGAGCGTGAAGAAGTGGAAGCCGGCAGAACTTATACTGCAACTGAAGAAAGAATGATCACTGAAACACCGGAAGATAGATTAATTTCTCAAAGCATCAGAAATGCTCTTGTTGAAAACGGCGCTTTAGCTACTGAAAGAAACATCCGTATTGAAACTCAAAATGGCGTTGTCACTATCCGTGGATTTGTTACAACTCCACAAGAGCGTGATCAAATTATCCGAACAATCCGAAACATCCGAAATGTAAGACAAGTTAACAACCAACTCGTGGTTAAATAACAATTTCAGCTCTCAACTGTCTTTGGCGGTTGAGAGCTATTCCTCGTCTCTTTTAGGCGCTTTTCTCAATTTCTTTTTTAGAGATTCTTTTGTCTTTTTTAACTTATTTTTTAATTTGACTGATCTAGGCGTTTTAGTTGCGACGCGTCTCGGCTTTCGATAATTTAAAAGAGCTGCTTTTTTTCGAATTTTGGATAGGCATTCTTGCTTATTGAGGTATTGGCTTCTCTCTTTTTGGCTTGTGACCCGGATTCCGGTGGGCAGGTGAACCAACCGAACAGCGCTATCGGTTGTATTGACATGCTGGCCGCCGCTTCCGCTTGATTTAAACGTTTCTACGCGGCATTCAGCTAAAAGGTCCTCATCGCTTGATGGAAGATGAATTAAGCTCACGAGTCTCCTTTGGAAAAGCTGCCAATGAGTTCAAGCTTGGCTTGCCGGCTCATTTTTTTTATGGCGCTTTCTCTTTTTTGAGCTTGAGACCTATTGGGGTGGTTTTCCTGAAAGACAATTTCTTCAGGGTGGGAGAATCGAAAAAAGGACGCCCCTCTTTTTGAACTTTGGTGATCTTTTAATCTTTTTTCTAAATCCGTTGTCACCCCGGTATACAATTTTCCCGAAGCTGCCTTGATTATATAAACTTTCCAATCTAAAATTTTCATATCACGCTTCTAATAAGACCGCCCTCGGCTCTTAGAGCTGCCCCATTTGTAGCAGCAGAAAGGGGGCTGCAAACATAAGCGACCAAGCTTGCAATTTCTTCAGGCTTAATAAACCGTTGCAGAAGCGAAGAAGGTCGCATGGTTTTAAAAAAATCATCTTCCATTTGCTTTGATGTAAGGCCCTTCTTTTTAGCTCCCTCAGCAATAAACTTCTCTACCCCTTCTGTCCAGGTGGGTCCCGGAAGAACGCTATTCACTGTAACTTTGGTCCCTTTGGTCAGTTGAGCAAGCCCTTGAGCTAAAGCAAGCTGAGAGGTTTTAGTAAATCCGTAATGAATCATTTCACTTGGAATCATAATCCCTGACTCGCTTGAAATAAAGACAATCCTGCCAGAGTTTTGTTCTAACATGGGCTTAAGGTAATGCCGGCTCAAACGAATGCCGCTCAATACATTAACTTCAAAAAGATGCTGCCACTTTTCATCTGTTATTTCATCAAAAGGTACAATTTCATAAATCCCTAAGTTATTCACTAAAATATCAACGCTCGGGATCTTTTGAAAGGTTTTATCAATTTCCTTTAAGTCGCTAAGGTCGGCTATGAGAGGCTTTAATTTAGCCTTAGGATTTTCAGTAAGAATAAGGTTGATCGCATCATTCACTCGATCCGCATTCCTTCCATTAACAAAGACAACCGCACCTTCCTTGGCAAGCTCTTTTGCAATGGCAAATCCAATCCCATTGCTTGAGCCTGTTACAAGAGCCACTTTATCTTTAATTTTAAGATCCATAGAAGTTTCCTCAAAATGAAAATTACCTTCAAATTCTAAATATAATTTATAGAAGGATAAGGAGCAATTACTCTCTATTTATTAAAAAAAAATCTTGCTTGGCTTTAGTTTTGCATGATAAAAGGAAATAAATTTTTTAACTCAAGGAGACTTTAAGCGATGTCTGTTGCAAAAGTAATCGAAATTATCTGTGAAGGCGATACCATAGAAAATGCTTTAAAAAATGGCATTAAAGACGTGACTAAAACTGTAAAAAACGTAAAACAAATTAACGTCAAGCATGTTGAAGCGATTGTAAATAAGAATAAAATCGCAAGCTTCCGTGTTAATGCTAATGTGACATTTGTAGTTGATAACTAAAATTATAAAAAGGTTAGGGTTAAACCCTAGCCTTTTTTCTTATTTAAAGGCTTTGAGAGGTAGCTGTTGATCAAATTTCGATAGTTGGGCAGATGATTCGATAATAATGTTCCAAGGCCCTCAATATCGTTTCTCCAGTCGCGGTGCAGCTCGCAGGCAACACTAAACCAGTTCATCAATTGCGCCCCGGCATACGCCATCCGATGCCAAGCAGCGTCCCTAACGGCTTCATTAAAAGTTCCTGAAGCATCCACAACAACGTAGACGTCATACCCTTCTTCAAGAGCTGAAAGAGCCGGAAAAGCGACACAAACATCTGTGACAACACCGGCTATGATGAGCTGCTTTTTTTTGGTAGCTTTTACGGCTTTCACAAAGTCCTTATTATCCCAAGCGTTGATTTGACCGGGCCTTGGAATAATGGATTTTGGAAAGAGCTCTTTAAGTTCCGGGACAATCGGACCATTTGGCCCGTCTTCAAAGCTTGTGGTTAAAATGGTGGGCAATTTAAAGAATTTTGCAAGATTTGCTAGCGCCAAGACATTGTTTTTAAACTCATTAGGTGTAAAATCTTGAACAAGATTGATCAGCCCTGTTTGATGGTCAACAAGCAAGACAGCCGCATTATCCTTATCGAGACGTTTGTATTTGACGGAAGCTGGCATAGAAGCTCCTTAAATTTTTATTTTAATAAATAGCAAAATTAGTAATTTTTTTAAATTATAATAACTAATATAATTGTATAAATTTTTTAAAATCACTTAACCTAATAATAAAAAAATGAATCTCTTACCTCGAAATTCGGACGGCTGCCCTTTTTTAATCCTAGCTCCCATGGAAGGGGTTGGCGATAGAAGCTTTAGAAAGGCCATGGCCTCAATTGGCGGGTTTGACGAAAGTGTAAGGGACTTTCTAAGAGTCCCTTCAAATGCTCATGTGAAGAGCCTAGCCCGTCAATATGAGTCTGATGAAATTGCGCCCATTCCGCTAGCAGCTCAGCTGATGGGCTCTGATCCTGAGCTTATGGCGGAGATGGCGATCGAAATGCAGTCAAGGGGCGCTACCCGTATCGATTTAAATTGCGGCTGTCCTTCCAACACAGTAACAGGTAGAGGCGCCGGATCAAGCTTATTGAAAGAACCTTCCTATCTTAATAAAATCGCTAAAGCCATGGTTCAAGCAGTCACAATTCCGGTTACTGCGAAGTTAAGATCGGGCTTTAATGACACGAGTCTTTTCAAAGAAAATTTACTTGCTGCGGAAGAAAGCGGGATTGCCTATTTAACGCTGCATCCAAGAACTAAAATCGATGGGTATGGTCCTCCGGCGAGATGGGATTTAATTGCAGAAGCCAAATCCATTCTTAAAATTCCGGTGGTCGGCAATGGGGATATTTTGACTGTGAAGGATGCTTTAAAGATGTTGGATGAGACTTGCTGTGACGCCCTTATGATTGGACGGGGGAGTGTCATCAATCCTTTTATTTTTCATGAAATCAAAGCCCATTTTTCGGGTGTTCCTTATGAAAAGAAATGGAGCGCTTTAGTTCATTTTTTTAATGTTTATTTATCGTCTATTCCTCTTGAAATCCCGGAAAAAACCCGCGTCAATAAAATGAAGCAGTTGATGAGTTTTCTATTTAAAGGAAATGAAAAGCTTTTAGAGAAAAAGCAAGACATCCTTAAATTCGGTGAAAAAAATGTCTCGGCTTTTCTCGATTTTGCCCTTCCGGAGCTTCAAAAAGCTTTTTAATTCATTAATGCTCTTTCACGTAGTTTATAAGCCCGCCTGCCATTAATATATCTTTTTCATGGGCGCTTAAATTAAGGGAAGCTGTAAAAGTAAAGTCTTTAGTTTTGTTCAAAATAGAAACTTTCGAAGAATTTTTAACAAGCTCCCGGATTGAATCTATAGATAACTCATCTTTGACCTCTAACTTTTCATAATCTGACGGATTATCAAAGACAAGAGGTAGAACTCCAAAATTAAGCAAGTTTTTTCGATGGATTCTAGCGTAGCTTTTAGCGATGACCGCCCTAAGTCCGAGAAAGCGTGGGGCAATGACAGCGTGTTCTCGACTTGATCCTTGGCCATAGTTAGCCCCTCCAATAACTATAAAACCGGTTTCTTTATAGGGCTTTGTCTTATTATAGAAATCCGGATCCAGTCTTATAAAACTAAATTCAGCGATTTTGGGGATGTTGCTTCTATAGGGAAGGACTTTACTGCCTGCCGGTAATATTTCATCGGTCGAGACATTGTCGCCTGCCTTTAAAAGTATAGGGCCGTCAAGGGTGTCTTGTAATTCGGAAAAGAAGGGGAATGGCTTAATATTTGGACCCATGATGAGCTCAGCCCTTCCTTCTGTTGGAGGCTGTAATATTTCATGGTTCAAGATCATCTTAGAAGGATGCTTATAGCGAGGGTAAGGCATATTTAAAGTTCTAGGGTCTGTAATTTTCCCGGTTAATGCAGAAGCTGCGGCAGTTTCGGGACTGCAAAGATAGACAAGGTCATCTTCAGTGCCGGATCTTCCCGGGAAATTTCTTGGAACAGTTCTAAGGCTTATTTGGTTGCTCGCCGGAGCTTGACCCATTCCTATACAGCCATTGCAGCCGGGCTGGTGTATCCGAGCGCCTGCGTGCACATAACTTTTTAAGTAGCGCTGCTCAATTAAATTTTCAAGTTGTTGTCTTGAGACAGGGTTAATATCAAAGCTTAAATGGGGGTGAATCTGTCTATCATTCACAATCATTGCACCGATTGCAAAGTCCCTAAAGCCTGGATTTGCAGAAGATCCGATCATGCATTGATGAACGATTTTTCCGGCGACTTCTCTTACCGGTACCACCTTATCGGGGCTTGATGGACAAGCTATTAACGGCTCTAATTTAGAAAGGTCTATCTCGTCATTTTCATCATAAACGGCATTCTCATCTGCTAATATTTCAATAAAACTCTCGCCTCGGCCTTGCTCCTCTAGAAACTTCTTGGTCTCTTCATCCGATGGAAAAACGGTGGTTGTAGCTCCAAGTTCAGCGCCCATATTTGCAATTACGTGTCGATCCATGGCAGACAACCCTTTTAGGCCTTCTCCATAGTACTCAATAATTTTTCCAACTCCGCCTGATGTCTTATGCCGTCTTAGCATTTCAAGGATAATATCTTTGGCGCTCACCCAATTCTGGAGCTTTCCAGTTAGCTTGATTCCAAAAATTCTAGGCATGGCTACATAAAAAGGGTGTCCCATCATAGCAAGAGCAACTTCAAGACCACCCGTTCCAATAGCTAGCATGCCAAGAGAGCCTGCAGCGCAGGTATGGCTATCCGAACCAAGAAGGGTTTTGCCGGGAATGCCAAAAGATTCCATATGGACCGGATGGCTAACCCCGTTGCCGGCCCTGCTATACCAAATTCCAAAGCGTTGACATGCGCTTTGTAAAAAAATATGGTCATCCGCATTTTTGAAATCTTCCTGAAGCATATTATGATCGACATATTGTGCCGATAATTCAGTTTTGACGCTTTTGCAACCCATGGCTTCCAATTCAAGCATTACCATGGTTCCTGTTGCATCCTGAGTTAAAGTTTGATCGATATGCAAACCGATCTCTTTTCCTGGAACCATCTCTCCGCTTACAAGATGGTCTTTTATTAATTTTTGAGAGACTGTACCGGATGCCATTTTTTAAATCCTTGCTAATGTTTCAACATGTATTTTTGATGCATTCGCTATCGCTTCAAAATTATAGCCGCCTTCAAGAATAGAAACGATGCGCCCCTCGGCGTAAAAATCGGCTATGCGAATGCAAACTTCTGTCAAATAGGCGTAATCTTCATCTTCTAGTTGAAGGCCCCCTTCTACTAGAGAATCGTTTTTATGGGCATCAAATCCGCATGAGATTATGACCAAATTTGGTTGGAAAGAGATCATGGCGGCTGTTAAATCTTGGTCAAAAGCGTCCCGAACAGCTTTTCTTGTGTCTTCCACTTTGTCCGGGTCTATAGGACAATTTAAAACGGTTCCTTTCCCTTTGGAAATCCCGGTTTGTTCTCTCTTTCCAAAGCTTTTCCCCGGATAAAACCCATTTGAAGTATCCCTATGAGTGCTAAAATAAAAGATGCTTGGGTCTCTTTCTGTCATGGTTTGGGTACCATCCCCATGATGGACATCCCAATCGACTATTAAGACTTTGGCAAATCCCTTTTTAATCGCATATTTAGCGGCAATAACCGCATTATTAAAAATACAAAACCCTGAGCCTGTAGGATAGTGAGCGTGGTGTCCGGGAGGTCTGCTAACACAATAAGCTCTTTTGATATTATTAAGAGGGTCTAAAATATGATCGATCGCAGTAAGAGGCGCACCTGCCGCATAAAGCGCAGACTCAAGAGTTTTAAAATTGTACCCAAAATCGCCTTCCACATTCTTTTTTTTGCAAGAGCGTTCTTTAAAAGCATGAGAACCTTCTTTCTCTCCTAATGTACTTGTTAGCTCTTTGAGTTTTTGATAATAGTTTGAAGAGTGGCAGGTTAAAATTTCATTTTCTGTTGCCATTCTAGGTTCTACCGTATTATTTGGGGTTAGAAGCTCCGCTTCTTTTAGTTTATCCCAAATCGCCTCCATTCTTTTTGGAGATTCAGGGTGGCCAACGCCTGCCACATGATTTAAAAAAAGGTTAGATGTTACAATAAGGACTTTATTTAAGCCTTTTTCCTGAAAAAGATTATTTGGTTGAAACCAGGAAGGATTATTTCCTACAGCTTGCATTGAAAAACCGGCGATAGTTATTTTTGCTATCCATAGCAAAAACAACAGACAACTGCAATCATTTGTATTAGATTTTTATAAAGCCTAAAGTTTTTTCGGGCTTTTTGTGGGCTGTAGCATAAATAGCCGGGAAAATAAGAGGAATTTTCGTCCCGTCATTTTTAATGTCTAAACAGTATTGATCAATGACTTCCTTTGTAAAACTATGCCGCAAAGAATAGGTTTCTGCCGGATCTTTTGAAATTATTCTTTCAAGGGGAGGAAGCCATTGGATAAAGTAATTTACCATGGTATCTTTATCTACGAAATTAAGCTCATCATTAATAAGCTCAACTTCTGAATTAACATAACCTGCTTCTTTTAAAGCAGCTTCAAAGCCTTCGACTGTTTGATCTGAAAAAGGAGCTTTATAATCCACGAAAAATGGAGCCCACTCATCTCTTTCCATGACAGTGTGCATGGCGTCCCTATAAGGCCTATGCCCGACAGCTTCTGTTCTAACCAAAATTTCTCCGTAGGGAGAAAGAACATCATACATGGCTTTTAAAACAGCGGCATGTAAATCCTGTTGAATCCAGCTAAAAAGGGCAAGTCCTGAGATAAGGTCCCAGCCTCTTGTGTTGTCAGCTTTCGGCAGTGTTAAAGGCGAGAGGATTTCTTGAAAGCGAACGCTATTATTTGAAAGAGCGCTATATTTCTCGGCGAACTCTGCGTTCTCTTTTGTATCCAAACCTAAAATGGTGGATTCTAAAGCTTTAAGCCAGATATAAAAAGTTGTAAGACCGCTGCCTGATCCCACATCCAAAATATGCTTATGGCCTTCTAGCTTTTTGGCTAAAACCCATCGATCGATAGCTTTTATAGCCCTTTCATGATCCCCTGTAAGGTATTGATCCCTTTCTTTTGGCGAAGACATGCCCGGATTTTTCCAGGATAATCCTGGAGCTTCAGATGAAGGCACCTCTGAGGCTGTAGCTGTTGTAAGGGTTGGTTCACCTAAAAAAAGGGAGTTTAGCATTTGCATAAGGAATCCGGATGAAAGATTTAAAAACCTTTCTTATATTCATTTATCTTTTTTTATAACAGAAAAAGAGAGAGGAAGTAGGGTGCTTCCTCTCTTATTTTAAGTCCTTACTTAAATCGATTACTTTTTGGGTGCCAGATATTTTTTTTCTAAGAAGGCTTTTCCCATTAAAATCGAGTTGCTTAAGATCTACCATGCGTATCGTTTGATCTTCGTAGCCTTTAAAATAAAATCTAAGGCTTTGAGGGTCTCTAACACCGGTTAGTTGGGTATAGTCTGTATGGATGACATCGCCTACTTTTTGTTTTGCCACACCTACCGGAATATCAAATTGATTCAGGATGTGAAAAGCTTGAAGAACGGCTTCTGAGGAAGTTTCGCTTGGAATAGCTGTAATGCTGAAAATAGCTGCTCTAACAAAGCGTGAAGGGGGGGTAAAGTCCCCCGGCAGTCCGACCATGCCTGACCCTTGTCCAAAAGGAGCAAGAGTAAGTCCATCTATTTTTAAAGGGCTTACATTAAAAGGAGTTAAATTAATGAAGTTTCTTAGGTTTGTCATATGCCAATCAAACTGAGGGGAATTAGTGATAACACCAAGGGGGTTATCATAGACTTTAAACGCACCTTCAATCGGTTCAATTACTAAGCTTTTGCCGCTTTTATCATAAACGATGAAATGAAAAGGAGCCGGCGCATCCCCCCAGCTTTTATCTACCGTTTTTGCGATGATGACCTCTTTTAACCCTTGTTTGACTTCTTCAACGGTTGAAAATTGAGTTATAATCCAGTTTGTAAATTCAACAGGAGCTAAAGCCTTTGATTGATTTTCTTTTGTGATATCGCTATAGCCAGCAAATCCTGGAAAGTAAAAGGCGCCTACCGCGAGGCCCTTTTCGTTGATGCCATCCATAATGGAAGGGACATCAAACGCCATTGCGCCTGTAGCGGCATATTTTGCTTTGTAGGTTAAGCCATCGCCTAAGGGGGTTGTCCCATGAAACTCATAACCTCTTGGAATAAAAAGGATTGAAGTGTCCAATTTCATGCCAAATTCAAGAGTTCGCCCATGGACAAAAGAACCATCGTTTGCTTTTAACATAAGTCCTGTGCAAGCCTCTGAAAAAAAGGGGATTGCAGCAGTTAAAAGAGCTGTAAGCACTAGATTCTTAAACATACTATATCCTCAAAATAAATACCTAAATATAAAATAATCATTACCATTTTTTCATAATTTACTAATAGTCAAATCAGGTATTTTTATGTTGAGAAAGAAAATTGAATTTGCCAATTTTAATTTAATTCTATGAAACAGGTTTAGTGCCTTTTTTTGCTTAAATTTGAATCAATCTTCAAGTGAAAGAAGCTTATGAATAAGGGTTTTCGCTATGCGTTCTTTAATTTTAGGCTTTTTGTTGTTTGCAATCGTTACAAAAATGCAAACGCAAGTTCAAGAAACTAGGGTTTCGGAGCCTAAAGAGCAGAATGAAGAGATGGTTAAAGTGCCTTTGGGTCTTCCAAGAGTCCCTTGGCCGAAGGATAACCCTTATTCAGAGAAAAAGGCGGAGCTTGGAAAGCTTCTCTATTTTGATAAAAGGCTCTCATCCAATCACACTATTTCATGCGCGACTTGCCATGCCATTAAAATGGCTTTTACGGATCAGCTGCCCGTTTCTAAAGGGATAAATGGCCATCATGGCACCCGCAATGCCCCGACTGTGATTAACGCCGCTTATCTCAAGCTTCTTTTTTGGGATGGAAGGGCTAATTCTCTTGAAGAGCAATGTAAGGGACCCCTTAGCAACCCTAAAGAAATGACAGAATCTGATGACGCTCACGAAGCTTATATCGAGTGTCGGGAAAGGCTAAGGAGTATAAAAGGCTACAGTAAGCTTTTTGAAGAAGCTTTTGGCACCCCTGATTGCACAATTAAAGAAATTACCGAGGCGATTGCCACTTTTGAGAGAACCGTGCTTTCCGGAAATTCACGCTATGATCGTTATAAAGCCGGGGATCCAACTGCTATGAATGAGGAAGAGATACGAGGGTATAAGGTCTTTAAGAAAGTGGGTTGCATCAATTGCCATAGAGGCCCTAATTTTAGCGACGAGCGTTTTCATAATATCGGGGTTGGAATGAATGAACCGAATCCTGATCTTGGCCGCTATGAAATCACAAAAAACAAAAGAGATTGGGGGGCTTTTAGAACGCCTATCCTAAGAGATGTTGAAAATACTTATCCTTACATGCATGACGGCAGTTTAAAAACTTTAGAAGATGTGATAGAGTATTATGATGTAGGTGGAATCCCTAATAAAAACCTTCATCCTTTAATGAAACCGCTTCATCTATCCGATTCGGATAAAAAAGCGCTTGTCAGCTTTTTAAAGGCTTTAAATGGAGAAGGCTGGCAGCATTTTAAAGAACCGGAGCATTTTCCAGAAGATATGTCGCAACCCATTGATAAGCCCCCTTATTTATATAAAATCTTTTCTTTGGAAGATTGGGAAGCAAGCATGGGCAAAGATCCCTTGCCTCCAACTAAAATAGATAAGAACTTTTTTCATTTAGCAACAGAAGATCAAGTAAACTCAACTGTTGAAAAGTTTTTTAAAGGCCAAAAAGAAGTCATTGTCGTAAAATTGGATACGGGTAAGCTTAAAGGGGAGCTTAGCTTTGAGGCTAATCCCGGAGGGACGAATAAATATTTCCATCTATATCAAGGATCTATTCCAAGAGCTTCCATAGTAGAGGTAAACCATCGCTTTTTACCTTAAACCTTGATTTGGACGAAAATCCGAAAGTTTAAGAAAGTGCTTCCGTCATAGCTCTAGAAAAAAGAGAGACGCTTTATAAATTTTCTTTCTTAAAGCCCTTACGATAGGTGGCAAATGTAGGCCCGAAGATCATAAAAAGGCCATCGCCTCTATAATAGCCTTCTTTCGAAACTCCATTCAATTCTTAAAATAGTTTTGGCTTTTGAAGTAACAGAAAATAAAATCTGATTTAAGAATTTCTTGAAATTATTAATTTTATTTAATTAAATAATTGGATTAATAAATTAATCAATGCAACTTCTTATGGACTCATTTATTTCTTTATACCGAAAGAATTTTAAAATCCTTGAACACGCTTCTTTTACAAAAATAGATCATGAAGATGGTCTTGTTGCTCTCTTTTATAAAGTAGTCGTAGGTAAAGAAGAGTTTATCTTAAAAATTTGTCCGAGAAGCAATGACTTCTTACGCGAAGCCTTCTTTCTAGATTTTTTTGCCGATAAGATACCGGTTCCAAAAATTATAGACCGGGTTGAACCCGATAAGGAAAGGGCCGGTGCGCTCTTAATCGAGTATCTGCCGGGTTCTTTGCTAAGAGCGTCTGAATTTTCAAATGACCTTGGATTTAAACTAGGCGCATCCCTTGCAAGAATCCATCTTGAAAAAATGACGGGCTATGGGGATCCGGTTCTTGAGAACTTACATACCGATCCTAGGACTTATTTCTTTTTTAAATTTGATGAGGGTCTTAAGGAATGCCACAACCATTTGCCGAAGGTTTTAACGGAAAAGTGTTCAAAGTATTATGAAGATCATCTTTTTTTGATTGATCAGGTAGACGGCCCTTGTATCGTGCATAGGGATTTTCGGCCGGGAAATCTTATAGTTAATGAAGGCCAACTTCAAGGCATTATAGATTGGGCAAGCGCTCGCTATAGCTTTGCTGAAGAAGATTTTTGTTCCATGGAACATGAAAATTTTTGGCCTGGATTTGACAGTAAGGCTTTTTTGGAAGGTTATGAAAGCGTCCGCTCTCTTCCTAATTATAAACCCTTGATGCCTCTTTTAAAATTAAATAAAGCGATTGCAACCCTTGGCTTTTTAATTAAAACAGCATTGTGGAAAGGAAAGAGTGCGAAATTGTATCAATTGAATCGTCATTTTTTAGACAATTTTTTCATTTAAATCCTTAATTGCATTTTATATAAATTGGCATAGAGGCCATTTTTGGCAATCAGTTCTTCGTGGGAGCCTTCTTCTTCTATCCCTTTGTCTGAAAGAAATAGAATCCTTTTGGCGTGTCTTACAGTTGTCAGACGATGCGCAATAACAACAGTTGTTCGATGAGCGGTTAGAACCTCAAGAGAGTCTTGGATGGCTTTTTCACTTTCGTTATCTAAAGCGCTTGTAGCTTCATCTAAGATAAGAATCGGGGGATTTTTTAAAAAACATCTGGCGATGCTTAAACGCTGCTTTTGCCCGCCCGATAGCTTAACCCCTCTTTGTCCAATGTCTGTGTCGTAGCCTTTGGGAAGCGCCATAATGAATTCATGAGCGTTAGCATTTTTTGCAGCCGAAATAATTTCATCAGGGGCAGCTTCAGGATTTCCATAGCGGATATTATCAGACACAGTCCCTGCGAATAGATAGACTTCCTGAGGGACAATGCCTATATTTTTTCTAAGCGAACTTAAAGTGACTTGTCGAATATCTTTGCCATCAATAAGGATTTTACCTTTACTGACTTCATAAAATCTCGGAATTAAAGAGCATAAAGTGGTTTTTCCAACGCCAGATGGGCCGACAAGAGCCAAGTACTCGCCCTTTTTTATACTCAGATTCAAGTCTTTCAAAACATGATTGTAGCCTTCTTTATATTGAAAGCCTACATTTTGAAAGTCGATTGAACCTTCGGCTTTTTGCAAATCTTCAGCCCCTTCTTGATCTTTTATGTCCGGTTCTATTTCCAAAATTTCCATAATTCGTTCAAAACCTGTAAATCCTTCATGGTAGAGTCTTGTAAAATTGCCAAGTCTTTGGATGGGCTCTATCAAAATGCCGATGTAAAGCAAGAAGGTGAGTAAATCGGCTAAATCCAAAGCCCCTTTTACGATGCTGACAGCTCCAAAAAATACAACTGTTACTGTCATAAGCTGTGTAAAAGCTATTAAGCCATTATAGAAGAAGGCTTCACTTTTATAAGCTTCTTTTCTACTTTCAACAAACTTTTGATTTTCTTTTTCAAATTTCTCTTTTTCGACTTTTTCATTGGTAAAAGATTTAACGACACGTATCCCTGAAAGGGTGTCTTCGACTTGAGCGTTAATGTCACCAATTCTATCTCGGCTCTTTCTTAAAGCCGCGTGCATTTTCTTACTGAAATAAAAGCCGTAAAAAGCCATGGCCGGCACAAAAATGAACGTAATCAAAGCAAGTTTTGCATTGATGCTGAGCAGGATAATAAAAGCCCCTATAAAGTTAAGGGAAGAGATGAGAATATCTTCCGGGCCGTGATGATAAAGCTCGGCAAGATCAAAGGAATCGTTAGAGACACGGGTCATAAGCTGGCCTGTTCGATGCTCGTCATAAAAATTGAAAGAAAGCTTTTGAAGATGTTCGAATAAATTCCTCCTAATATCTCTTTCCATCAAAGCACCCATCATATGGCCCTTATAATCGACAAAGAAATGACAAGCTGTAAGACACGCCACAAGCCCAACCATTAGAGCAAAAATCCAATAAATTTGAGTCAAAACATCAGGGGTATCAGATTCTAAAAGGTTCTTTATGAGGTATCGTATAAGTAGGGGAATGGCTAGCGTGATAAAAGACACCGCAATGGCACAAATCATATCGGCTAAAAATAGCTTCCAATAAGGTCTATAGTAGGAGAAAAATTTTTTAGCTCTAACATTCATGTTTAACCCGGTATTTTGGATAACGCTTCAATAGAAAATAGGAGGTGAATCAAGTTATAACGATTAAAGATTTTAATACAAATAATGCCAAATAGAAACTGATTTGCATCTTCCATCAAAGCGAGTTTCAAAGGAAGTCTAATAAAGAAACGTCAGAAGAAGGGAGATAATCTCTTCTCTAATTTCCAAAACGCTTACATGACCTGATTTACAAGATATAAGTCTTGAATTAGCAATCTCTTTTTGCAAAAGATGCGAGTCTTGAGGTAAAGACAATAGATCCTCCGTACCTGAAATGAGAAGGCAAGGATTTTTAATTTGGGCAAGAGATTGTCTTCCATCAAAATCTTTTAGAGCTTGAAGCTGTCTTTTTTGATCGTTTAAGGTTTGAGGGTTATTGTAAACACTTTTTCTAAACTCTTCGACTTTTTCAGGGTTTGATAAAAAGGCCTGACCAAAAAGCCAGGGAAGGGCGACTTTTATAATCGCTTCAATATCGGTATCAAGGGAGCGTAATTGAAGCATCGATTCTAACGCTAAATGGGAGCGATAAGACCAATTGGCAGAGGTATTTAAAAGAACCGTTTTCGAAAAGTGAGTACCGTAGCTTGAAGCTGCAAGCATTGCAATAGAACCGCCCATGGAATGTCCTGCAAGATGGCATTTTTCTAATTTTAACGTTTCCTTTATTTCAAAAACCGTCTTTGCCATGTCTTCTATGCTAAAGGGCCGGCCGTTATCTATTGTTTTTCCAATACCTGGATTATCGAACACTATAACTTGGAATTTTTTCTTTAGCGAGGGTAATAGGGGAGACCAGAAAGTGTGATCGCAGCCATAGCCTGAAATCAAAATAAGCGGCTCTAAGGTGCCTTCAGTTTCATAATAAATCTCTTTATCCGTCAATTTAAGATAGGGCATCTTTCTTCTTCTTGATGTAAAGCTTTTTCTCAACGCTTGCAATGCAATTTTTCTCTTCATCCAAAATATCAACCGTAAATAACGGCTCTATTTTGCCGTGTAGATCGACTTGGTTTTTCAAATCTAAAATTTCTTCTTCTGAAATATGGAACCTTGCGTAAACGGTTCCCTTTCCCGGTTTAATAAATCTAATCGAGGCGGCTTTATCCCAGACTATGTAATCTCTGCCAAGTTTCTCGATAAGTATCAGCATAAAGAAAGGGTCTGTCATGGCATAAAGAGAGCCGCCAAAATGTGTGCCGACATAGTTTTTATTCCAAAAACGGAGCTTCATCCGAACTTCAATAGTTGCAAAATCAGGTGAAATGGAGGTGACCTTTATTCCTGAACCTAAAAAGGGGGGCCAAAAATTGATCCAAAAAAGAAGAGTCTTTTTTTTCAAAACAGTTCCTTGTATTAAAAATAATGCCAAGTTTTAGCTTGGCACTATTTTAGAAAACGTTAGAATAAAACAGAAGCACCGGCGGTTAACCCTTGCATGCCCAAAGTCAACGTATCATTTGTAGTATTAAGTAGGTTTATTTGAGGAACATTACTCCACTCTAGGAATTCCCAGCCGAGTTTGAAGCTAATGAATTTATTGCACCAATTGGCTGTATAGCTAAGTCCCACTTGTATGTCAAAACCCGGCAGATAAACACAGGCATTGCCCTTGCTTGTAAAAGTGACAGGAAGAGGTGTTGAGTCATTTGTAACGCCATCTGCCTCCAACTTATAGTCTTTACTTCCGGCGACCATAGCAAACGAGGATCTTGTAAAAATATTAAAACATTTGCTAATCGGGTAAACAATATTTACTCCCGTCTTTAAGCCGACGCCGCTATAGTCGGTTGTGCCATCAAATGAAATTGTGTTTAGACCGTTGGCAGTAGAAAAGTTGAGCGTTTGATCAAGCAATAATCCTGTCACCCCAAAAAAAGGATGAATTTCTAAACAGCAAGCTTCAAAATCTCTTGAAAGCAAGATATCGTAAGTTTGGTATTTTATTTTTTGCTCTTGAGAAAGGGCCGTTGAGAAATCGTAGTTCCAAGCCGCAACTTCGTTGCCAAAATTAGCTACCATAAAGTCAGATATAATGAAGCTTCCTTTTTCAATTGGTGCTTCAAGGTTTACTTTTCCCTCGGGCCTTATATAAGTATAGGAGCCCCAAAGATTCCAGCGTGAAAATAAGCCGTCAATTCCGATGGATGCTCTTACCCCGGACTGTCTGTCGTACGAAAGGTAGTGGAAAGTATTTTCACCGGTTCGAGCGGGTATGGTTGTTATGATGCCGACTCGATTGTCGCTTAAGCAAGCCTTCCAGTATAAATATTCACCTTCAACCCAAACACCCCAATTATTGCAAGGATTGCAAGTTTCAAGACAGCAGGAAGAATCTTCCAAAAAGACAGAAGCATTTTCCCCGGAATAGCAGGGGTATTCAAACTCTGCATTTGCTTGAAAAGCAAGTAATGATAGAAATATAAAAGGTATTTTTTTAAGCATAAGCGTTCCTCGTAGTCATCGATTTTCGGTTCCATTGTTTTCTTTAATCTAGAGCCATTCTAGGGGTCTAGGATTAAATTTAAGTTCCTTTATAGCTTTTTCGTTGGATGCTCCTCTTAAAGAGGTCGCGTAGTATAAAAAATCATCCCCTCTATTTTTGCGATACTCTTTTTGAGAAAGGGTGATGGGCGGTGGGGCATCGACTTTTTTACAGAAGGCATTAAGCCATTTTGAAAATTCTATGGGGTTGCTGTCATTAATATTATAGGTGCCTTCTTTGGCATCTAGGGCATCAATTGTGGCTTTTGCAGCATCTTCTATGTGGACAAAATTCCAAATCCCGTTTCCATGATCCACTAAGGGCAGCTTGCCTTCTCTTGCTTGCCGGCCGAGGCTTGCATCTTTTTCAAACCATGTTTTGGGCCCATAAAAAAAGCCATAGCGTAAGATTGTGGAAAGAATAGGCGACATTTTTAAGCGTGTTTCGTTTACGAAAAGCAGTTTTGTGCCTGCTGCAATTCCGGGAGTTGCTTTAAAGGCAAAAGGAGTTTCTTCAATAGCTAATCCCTCTCCTTGTTCATACCAAAAGGCGGCTGATTGCAATAAATAACGCTTAACCCCTAATTGAATGGCTGATTTTAATAGGTGGCCGCCTCCTTTAGTTCGAACTTCAGCATCTTTTGGGCCATATTCTTGCATAGCAGAAGGGGTGTATTCTTGAGGAAGGGAGGTTAAAACATCTATGATCACATCAGGGCGGATAGCCTCTAGATTCTGATGAACCGCTTTTTCATCCAAAACATCTAGGAGAATAGCTTCAGCTCCAAGGCTCTCGATTTTTTTCTTCCGATTTTCATTTCTCGTAGCCGCAAAAAGTTGATACCCTTTTTGACGGGCATAAGAAATCAGAGGCAGGCCTATGGCGCCTCCGGCACCTGCAATAAAAATCTTTAACGACATATCCTTTACCTTTAAAAAGAAGGATAATCATGGGATTTTTTTTAGGAATTGCAAGAAAAAAAAGAAGTGAAATTAAAAATTTCACTTCTTATGAAAATGATGGGATTGAAATAAGTTAGATTCTAGTCTCTATAGCTTGGTCTATTGAAGCTTTTTTTAGCTCCTGTCTTTCGATTGCTATTGGCTCCCGGACGGCCTTGTCTTTCACCGAAACGAGAAGAGGGTTTTCTCCCATTCTGGAAGCGGTTGCCGGAAACATTAGATCTTTCATTTCTTGATGAGTTTTCTTGACGATCAAAAAAGCTGAAGACTTTTTCGCTTCTTTCAGGTCTTTGCCTTGATTCATCTGATTTCTTAAAACGAGAGAACTCGCTTCTCTCATCTGAATCTCTTGGCCTTGAAGGACGTTCTCTTTTTGGACGATCGGATGAAAAGTCGCTTCTCTCATCTGAGTCTCTTGGCCTTGAAGGACGTTCTCTTTTTGGACGATCGGATGAAAAGTCGCTTCTCTCATCTGAGTCTCTTGGCCTTGAAGGACGTTCTCTTTTTGGACGATCGGATGAAAAGTCGCTTCTCTCATCTGAGTCTCTTGGCCTTGAAGGACGTTCTCTTTTTGGACGATCGGATGAAAAGTCGCTTCTCTCATCTGAGTCTCTTGGCCTTGAAGGACGTTCTCTTTTTGGACGATCGGATGAAAAGTCGCTTCTCTCATCTGAGTCTCTTGGCCTTGAAGGACGTTCTCTTTTTGGACGATCGGATGAAAAGTCGCTTCTCTCATCTGAGTCTCTTGGCCTTGAAGGACGTTCTCTTTTTGGACGATCGGATGAAAAGTCGCTTCTCTCATCTGAGTCTCTTGGCCTTGAAGGACGTTCTCTTTTTGGACGATCGGATGAAAAGTCGCTTCTCTCATCTGAGTCTCTTGGCCTTGAAGGACGTTCTCTTTTTGGACGATCGGATGAAAAGTCGCTTCTATCTCTTTGTCTTGTGTTCCCAAATCTTCTTGATCTTGAAGATCTTGGCTTAACTTGGCTTTTGTCATCAAGGGAAAGGGGTTTACCTTTTGGCTCAAGACCTACAATAGTGCTTAGGACAATCGGTTTACCTAAAAGTTTGTTTATCTTAGAAATTGCAAGGGATTCTTTAAAGGCAGCAAAAGTAATTGCAAAGCCCTCCCTGCCGGCTCTTCCTGTTCTTCCAATGCGGTGAATAAAATCTTCCGGCTTAAAAGGAAGGTCAAAATTAACGACGTGAGTGACTGTCGAAATATCAATTCCTCTTGCGGCAACATCTGTTGCAATGAGAACATCAATGTCTCCGCGCTTTAATTTATTGATAGTCCTTGTTCTTTCACGTTGGCTTAAATCTCCGTGAAGGGTGTCTGAATAATACCCTTTTTCTATCAGATTTCTTGAAAGGTCTTTTGCTTGAATAATAGTTGATGTGAAGACAATCGCTTGCACGACTTCTTCTTGCTTTAGGATATGCTCAAGCAATTGAACTTTATGGTGAAGGTTGTCGACATAATAGAGTTTTTGATCAATGCATTCTTTTCCGAAAGATGCCGGGTTAACGCGAATTTCAACCGGGTTTTTCAAAAGCTTCTTTGCAATCGGCGCTATTTTTCCATCAATTGTCGCAGAAAAAAGCAGCGTTTGCCTTTTAGCCGGAATAAGTTCAGAAATGGCCTCGACAGCCGGAATAAAGCCCATATCAAGCATACGATCCGCTTCATCCAGGATAAAGTATTCCACCTGGGATAAATTGATCCGTCCTCTTTCTAAGTGGTCGATCAAACGACCCGGAGTCGCAACTAAAATTTGATAGCGTTGAGAAAGGGCTTTCTTTTGAACAGGGTAAGGAATTCCGCCGTAAATGCAAGCCGTTTTAATAAAGGGAAGATGTCTGCAAAATTTCTTTGCTTGCTCAGCTAACTGTATTGCAAGCTCTCTTGTCGGAACAAGAACGAGTACTTGAGGGCTGGATTTTTTCTCTTTATCTTTTTCAAGCCTATGGAGTAAAGGGAGCATAAAAGCTGCAGTCTTTCCGGTTCCTGTTTCTGCGCAGGCAATAACATCTTTGCCTTCAAGCACATGAGGAATCGCTTTCTCCTGGATAGGAGTTGGCGTTGAAAACCCAATTTCTTCCAGGGTCTTCATAATAAGTTCGTTTAAATTAAATTGGGCAAATTGAGACACAAAACCACACATTGTAAAATTATGTTAATAAACAAATGTCTAAGAATGATGCTAAAAAAGCATATCAGACTTAAATCAAATCATTCGACACCTGTTTTTTCGAATACGGAAAGATGAAGCTCTTAAGTATTGTGATTCTTATAGGGCCGAATATTTTTTAGTATAAAAGGCAAACTCACATATAAATAATGCGAAAAAAATTCCATTATTTTCACTTGTCATAAGGACAAGTTAGTAACCTAGTTTGTGAGTTAATAAAGGAATGCACAAAAAAGGTTGGGCAGTTTGAGGAATCTTAAGATTCTTGCTAGTTACTGCAAATTTCTTTATGTAAGATTAATTAGAATACAATAAAAGGTTATTCTTTTCTAATAAAAAATTATTTTTTTAAAATTTAATAGGGTATTTGCATGTTTTTACTCCTAGTATTTTCTTTTTTAGCCGGAATAATGACAGTCCTATCGCCTTGCGTTTTACCGGTTTTGCCGGCTATTTTAGCTGCCGGAAGCTCGGGCAGCGGTAGGAGAGTTTTAGCAATTATTGCAGGTCTTACCCTTAGTTTTATTTTTTTCACCCTCTTTTTAAAAACACTGGTAAGTTTTACAGGAATCTCGGCCGATTTTCTAAGGATGTCAGCTATTATTTTAATGGCTGTTTTCGGCGGAGTTTTATTATTTCCAAAAGCAAGTGATTGGTTTGCTTTAAAAACGGGAAAAATCGCAAGTTTCGGAAGCAACATTCAAAGGAAATTCCAATTCGGGGAGACGATCCTGGACGGGTTTATCCTAGGCCTTATTTTGGGTTTATTGTTTACCCCATGCGCAGGTCCAATTTTAGCAACTGTCATTATACTTTCAGCTACAGAATCTCTGACACTAAACGCTGTTCTCCTCATGGTTTTTTATGCTTTAGGCTCGGCCTTAACCCTTTTAGTCATTCTGCTTGCAAGCAGAAAAGCGCTGCATTTTTTTGGACCGCTTAAAAAGCACCTTGAAAGTATTAGGAAGCTCTTTGGAGCCCTAATGATATTAACCGCTCTTTTGCTTTATTTTCATGGGGAGGCCTACCTTCAAAAGTTGACCTTGAAATATGTTCCTTTTGTTCAATTGGACACCCAAGAATCGGTAGTGAAAGAATTGGCCAAGCTTAAGGGTCATAAATCAAATATCATAGAAATGCCTGAATTCTTAAGCGGGATGAAGTGGTTTAATTCAGAACCCCTATCTAAAGAGTCTCTGAAGGGAAAAGTTGTTTTAGTGGATTTTTGGACGTATAGCTGCATTAACTGCATCCGCACCTTTCCTTATTTAAAAGATTGGTATGAAAAATATAAGGACAAAGGGTTTGTTATTGTAGGGGTTCACACACCGGAGTTTGAGTTTGAAAAAAAAGAAGGCAATGTAAAAGAAGCCATAGGGCGTTTTGGCTTAACCTACCCGATAGTCCTTGATAACGATTATAAGATATGGACGGCTTATTCAAACCTCTATTGGCCGGCTCATTATCTATATAACAGGGAAGGCCTGCTTGTTCAGCAGCATTTTGGCGAAGGAGCTTATCAAGAGACCGAAAACGAAATCAGAAGACTATTAGGCCTTGAGCCTATTAAGACAGAGGAAGCTTCAAGAAAAATTAGAAGAACGACAAAAGAAACTTATCTAGGTTATGCAAGAGCTCAAGCTTACATAAATAACGTTATTCCGGATCAGTGGAAGACTTATAAAGCGGCAATGCCGCTTTCTGAGGATAAGATTAGACTGGACGGCGAATGGAAAGTAGGAGAAGAATATGCTCTCTCTAAAAAAGGGAGTGTTTTAGAGTTAAATTTTCTTGCCACCCAAGTATTTCTTGTCATGGAATCTGAGGATTTTGCGCTCATTAAAGTTGAAATTGACGGGGAGCCTGTAAAGGATAGCAATAAAACTCTCGATTATGTGGAAGGCGATTTAATTGTGAAAACTCCCCGGAAATATGATGTCTTTCGCTCGAAAGACATCGCCCGACATAATTTGAAGTTGATTTTTGAAGGAGGAGTAAAAGTTTATGCCTTTACTTTCGGCGATGATTAGGGGGTTGCTTCCTTTAGTCTTGATTTTACCCTTTTTTTCCTTCGGAGAAAAGGCTCAAATAAATGAAGCTGTCGATCAAATCATTCTAAATGAGATGAAAAGACAAAATATTCCGGGTTTTGCAGCGGCCGTTATTGTAAAAGGCAACGTTATACACGCAAAAGGGTATGGGTATAGCGATTTACAGGCAAAAATAAAAGTTACCCCTCAAACCCTGTTTGGGATTGGTTCTGTATCAAAAACCATGACTGCCTTTTTAGTGATGCTTTTAAATCAGAACCGTCAGATTGATATTGATGATTCCATAAGAGAATACCTCCCCTCGGCGCCTATTGACTTCGATGAGGTAACGATAAGAGAACTTTTATCCCATACAAGCGGTATTCCCCAGTATCAAGGACCCCATCTCCCTTGGCCAAATACATGGGAGAAGATTTCAAAGAAACCTTTTCAGTTTGAACCCGGAACTAGTGTTAAATACAACAATTTTGGCTATATTGTCTTAACAAGGTTAATTGAAAATGTAACTCGGAAAACTTACCCCGAGTTTCTAAAAGAAAAAGTTCTAAACCCTCTTAATATGCATGCAACAAGAATTCCGGAGGATCTTTTTCCACAGGGGATTGCTACTCGTTATCATATTGTAGAAGGGCAAATCTCTCTCGCAAAAAATTTGAAACCCTGGAAGCAAATGTCCGGATCCGGCGGTATTGTTTCTAATCTTGAGGATCTCATCAAATGGGATAAGGCGATGACGGCAAAGAAAATTTTATCGACCGAGTCATATAAGGAAATGTGGAGTCCACAAGCCTTAAAAAATGGACAGTCCAGCGGATGGGGTTTAGGATGGCACCTCTTCCAAGACAAGGGTAAGCTGATAGCTAAAAAAGATGGCGGCATAGCCGGTTTTAGAAGCCTGATTGTTAGGCATATTGATGATGAAATCAGTCTGATTTTTCTTGCTAATGCCAATCCTGTTCGCTTTTCTCCTTTTGTAAATCCTATAATGGAACTTTTTCAAAAAGAGAAGCCCGCTCCAAAATCTTGACTTAATTCTCGAGGTTAAGGGAAAGTGGATAATAGCTTTAAGAGGTATGGTTATGAGATTTAAATTTTTATCATTTTTTCTTTCATTATGTTTTTTTTCCGGTTTGCAGGCGGAAACTAAGGTTTTAGCTTTCTCAGGTAGCTTGAGGAATGATTCCTTTAACAAAAAATTAATTAATGAGGCTGCAGAGATAGCAAAAGGCCTTGGCGCCGAGGTCACCGTCATCGATTTAAAAGAGTTTCCTATGCCGATCTATGATTCTGATCTTGAGCAAAGTGAAGGAATGCCGGAGAGTGTAAGGAAGTTTCGATCGCATCTTCTTGAATCCCAAGTTATCATAATAGCAACCCCGGAATACAATGGCTCGCTATCAGGGGCTTTAAAAAACGCCATCGATTGGGCTTCCAGAGATGAGAAAGGAAATGGCTCAAGAGACGCATTTAAAAATAAGACTTTTCTTGTAATGAGTGCCTCTCTTGGCGGGGGAGGGCAATCAGTTCTAAATCATTTAACTCAAATTCTTGAGAGGTTAGGCGCTAAAGTGTCCCCAAGGCAAGTTTCTATCACCAATGCAACCAATGCTTTTAATTCCGATGGAAAACTTATCAATAACACTTATAAGCTCGCATTAAAGCAAGAAATTGAACAATCCCTCAAGCCTACACCTAACCCGGTTAGATAAAGACTAATGCATAAATCCATTTTTCTAATTTTTTATGTTTTAATTTTTTCATTATCAACCTGTTTTTCTATTGAAGACACGCAAGATGAAAAAGAAGATGACATAGAATGGATCCTGCCGGGCCAAGAAGATGATTCTCTTCTACCCCTTCGTGAATACGAGGGGGAGCCTTCCGGGCCGACCTCCGAGGAAATTCTATATAGGGCTGAAAAAGCTCCTCTAAATATTTTTTCAAGCGTTATTTTTATTCTGGCTGTCTTGCACATCCTCTCGGTTCGAAAAATTTCTCTTTTAGCTAAAGAGATTAAACCCGATACGGAATTAAAAAAATTTTTAATTGAAATTCTGCGTTTTCTTGGAGAGGTGGAAATTGTTTTTGGAATTTGGGTGATCCCTCTTGTGATTTGCATCACCACTTTCTATAACTGGGAGACAGCAGTCGATTACTTAAACAGCCGTAACTACACGGAAGCGATAGCCGTAGTTGTCATTATGTCAATCGCTGCGTCAAAACCAATGGTTTATATTGTCGAAAAAATTATTGGTTTCATAGCCCGTTCTTTTGGAAATACCCTGTCCGCTTGGTGGCTCTCGTTAATGATTATAGGGCCTCTTTTAGGTTCAATCATCACAGAAGCCGGCGCCATGATTCTAACCGCGGTTTTATTAACCAAAAAATTTTATGACATGCGCCCAAGCCCCAAACTCTCCTATGCCTCTCTTGGTCTTTTATTTACCAATGTTTCTTTAGGAGGGATCATCACTGTTTTTGCATCCCCACCGGCTTTACTTG
Organism: Criblamydia sequanensis CRIB-18; assembly: GCF_000750955.1. Classification (NCBI taxonomy): domain Bacteria; kingdom Pseudomonadati; phylum Chlamydiota; class Chlamydiia; order Parachlamydiales; family Candidatus Criblamydiaceae; genus Candidatus Criblamydia; species Candidatus Criblamydia sequanensis. Next base: position 54,508 of record NZ_CCEJ010000003.1, read on the forward strand.
CAGCTCACGCATGGAAGTGGGATTCATTTTATATGTTTTTTACCTTTGGCTTTAGAGCCATTATTGCAATAGCCGTCAGCAGTTTTTTTTATTATTGGCTTTTTAAAGATGAATTTAAAGGGCTCGAAAAGTCTTTCTCTGCCGCAAACCAATCAGAAGAAACCCAAATAAAAAAAGAACCTATTCCTTGTTTTGTTTTCATAGGGAATCTAATTTTTCTCTTTGGGGTGGCCTACAATGTCCACCAGCCCGTAATTTTTATTGGACTATATCTTTTTTATCTCGGTTTTTATCAAGCGACAAGCGCTTTTCAAGGAGAGCTTCATTTAAGGTCGGCTCTTCTTGTCGGTTTTTTTATTGCAGGCCTTGTCATTCATGCAGGTCTTCAAGAATGGTGGATAGCCCCTCTTTTTGAGCATGTGGATGCGTTTAAAATGATGGGGGTCTCCATGATCCTTGGGCCCGTTACCGATAATGCCGCTTTAACTTATATGGCGACTTTGATTCCGGATCTTTCAGAAAGCGCTAAATATGCTGTGATGGTAGGGGCTGTTTCTGCAGGGGGTTTAACAGTTATTGCCAATGCTCCGAATCCTGCCGGACAACAAATCCTCAATCCTTATTTTAAAGACGGGATATCTTCTTTAAATCTCTTTAAAGGGGCTTTTCTTCCTACTTTGATTTCAATTTTGATTTTTTTCCTGATCTAACCCTTGATTTTTTTAAATCTTGAGATAACTCTTTCTCAGCCGGCTATATTTATCTAGACTTGATTTAGGGGCCCAAGTTAGCTTATAAAGCTTCTTTAAATTAATAAAAGAGAGGCTCCAAAGATGAATCCGGTGATTTTTAGAAAAATCAGCTTTTTATTAGCATTAATTTTTTTGTTCAAGACACAAATTTGTCTTGGAGAAAAGCTTCCTGCAGATTTAACCTTTCTTATTGCTGATTTGAAGTATAACGAAAAACTTGGCGGCATAAAAATTTGTGAAATCCAAAGCTTAAGCTTATCCAAATTGTACGGTTTTGATTTTATTAACGGGAAAGAGGGGTTAGCGGCTGAATTGGTAAGCCATGTGATGTTCAAGCATTGCAGGGAGGGATGGTTTGTAGATAGGAACATCTGCGATCCAAGGATAAAAACAAAACTTAAAATGCATGGCTTTGAATCCCTTTCCGGCATCAATTCCATTTTTTCCTCAAAAAGTTTTCAACAGGCTGCTTCAAGAAAAGTTTACGATCCCTCAAAACTTTCAGATTATGCCGGGGCCTTATATGCCCTGCCCTTTAGCATAGGCTCTTTGGATCAGTTTAGAAACAATTTTCCGGGGATTATTGTGATTGACGCGGCTTTTTTTCCTTATATGGGATTAGTGGGCAACAAACAAGCGGTCGCTCAACTTTTGGACCATGAGAAATTAAAGTCTTTAAGGCCCAACTGGAAAATCTATCCCAAAAAATTTTCAGATCGTTTGATTGAAGATATAAATCGTGATTTTCCGGAAGAAATTGTTGTGATTAAACCTCTTTATTCCACTAAAGGAAACGGGGTAATTATCGTATCCAAAAATGATTTAAAAGGTACCCTTAAGTTCATCTTAAAAAATCAAAAAGCACAACATCCCGATCCTTCTTATAGTTATTGGAGCAAGGATAAGGCAGAGACTTTCTTAGTCGAGGAATTCATCTCTTCGGATCCGATTGCCGTCGATCATTTATTCGGCCAATCCTTCGACGGAACTATGAGAGTTGCTTTTGCCCTAACTTTTAATGAAGGAAAGTTTGATTTTCATTTTATCGAGTGCCATTGGAAGCTTCCGCAAAATTCTATTGATTCTCAAGTCTCGTTAAACCAAAAGCATAAATCCTATGCGGAGCCTCCTTTTTTCGCAGCAGTAGACCCTTTAATTCAAGAAAAGGTAGAGAAGGAGCTTAGGGAGGGGATGCTGACTATGTATAAAATGATTTTAGAAAAATAAAACCTGTACTATGAATAAAACTTTAAAGCCTTTCGTTTGTAGAAAGGCTTTTTATAAATAGGCAAAAAAAGATGTGAAAATGAAAACCGCACACGATTTATCAAATGAAGAAGAAAGGGTCATTAAGTTCAAAGGGACAGAGAGGCCGGGAACCGGGAAATTCGATAAACATGATGAACCCGGTGTCTTTGTTTGCAGACGATGCGATTACCCCCTCTATCTTTCTTCAAGAAAATTTGATTCAGGATGCGGTTGGCCAAGTTTCGATGAAGAAATCAATGACCATGTTGAGAGAAAGCCGGATTCTGATGGAGAAAGAACTGAAATCCTTTGTAATAGATGCAAAGCTCACTTAGGTCATGTCTTTGAAGGAGAATATTTTACAGAAAAAAATACAAGGCACTGCGTCAACTCAATCTCAATGTCTTTTATTCCGGCCTTTACAAAAGAAGGTTATGAAAGGGCATTTTTTGCAGCCGGCTGTTTTTGGGGCGTAGAGCATCTTTTTAAAAAACTTAAAGGTGTTATAAGCGTTGAGTCCGGATATATGGGGGGACAGGTTGTAAACCCGACCTATGAAGAAGTTTGTACCGGCAAGACAGGGCATGCAGAAGCGGTCCTAGTTGTTTTTGATCCCGAAGTTATCTCGTATGAAAAAGTTGCCTCTTATTTTTTTGAAATCCATAACCCCGAAGAAAGACAAAGGCAGGGCCCTGATATCGGGCCGCAATACCGATCAGCTGTTTTCTATCTTACGGAAGCTCAGAAAAAAGTTGCTGAAAGGCTTATTGAAAAGCTAAATGATAAAGGGTATAAGGTTGCAACAGAGTTAGTTCCGGCAAGCCCTTTTTATCCGGCAGAAGCCTACCATCAAAATTACTATGAGAAAACCGGCAAAGAGCCTTATTGTCATTTTTACACCAAAAGATTTTGAACCCTGGTCTAAAAAAAATAAATGACATAAAGTAAAGTTTACATACCTCAAAAACGCTTATCCATTCCCCCTTATACTTTGTAAGTCCCTTATTTTGAGCATTTCAAAAAGTTAAGGAGATTATCCATGAGAGCGCTCTTTTCCGGTTCTTTAAGCTTTGGCCTTATTAACATCCCTGTAAATCTCTATTCCGGCGTCAATGAACGCGGCGGCATTAGCTTGGATATGCTTCATAAAAAAGATTTATCCCCTATACGGTATGCCAAAATCTGTAAAGCAGAAGAAAAGGAGATCCCCTACGAGGAAGTCGTAAAAGGTTATGAGGTGCAAGAGGGGGAATATGTCGTTATTACCGACGAAGATTTTGCAAAAATCTACCCCAAAAGAACAAAGACAATTGAGATTCATTATTTTATCAAAGAAGAAGAGGTCAATAGCGTTTACTTTGAAAAACCTTATTTTCTTGAACCCGGGAAAGGCACCCCCAAAGCTTACTTTTTACTAGCCGATGCTCTTAAGAAATCAAAAAAAGTCGGCGTTGTGACTTATGTAATGCATACAAGAGAACATATTGGAATTGTAAAACCCTACGGAAGAGGAATTATTTTAAATCAGCTTCGGTATGAAAGCGAGCTTAGAAATTTTAATGAAATTGAATTACCGATAGCCAAAATTGATTCGAAAGAGATGGAAATGGCCTTGAAGCTAATCAACCAGCTAACGGAAAAATTTAAGCCTGAGAAATTTAAAGACACCTATGCCGAGATGATTCAAGCTATTATTGATGAAAAAACAAAGGGTAAGAAAGTAAAAGCTAAAAAGAAAGAAGCTCCGCTGAGGGGTGTTCATGATTTAATGGGAAAATTAAAAGAGAGTTTAAAGAGTTATCCCCATCCGGTAAAAAAAGCCGTAAGCGCAAGAAAGCGTTAAGGAGATATCAATGGGCTTAAGAGCTTATAAAGCAAAACGGGATTTTACCAAGACAAAAGAACCTAAGCCTAAAAAAAAGGAAAAGACTTCAAGCCCTTTATCATTTGTAATTCAAAAGCATGATGCAAGAAGGCTTCACTATGATTTAAGGCTTGAAGCGGACGGGGTTTTAAAGAGTTGGGCAGTACCTAAGGGACCGTCGCTTGACCCGGGAGTAAAAAGACTTGCCATCGAGGTTGAAGACCATCCGCTTGACTACGGTTCATTTGAAGGGACGATTCCTGAAGGAAATTATGGAGCCGGAAAAGTCATCGTTTGGGATAACGGGACTTATGAACCTGAAAATGTGACGGGTCCAAATAAAGATAAAGGGGTGTTGGAAGCTTTAAAAAAAGGAAAACTTACCTTTATTCTTCACGGGCATAAGTTAAAAGGGGAGTTTTCACTTGTTAGACTGGCTTCTTCTGAAAAAAAGAATGAATGGCTTCTCATAAAAAAAAGCGACTCTTATGAATCAAAAGAAGACATTACAAAACAAGACCAATCAGTCATATCTGATAGAACCATTGACCCCCCCCTAATTGAAGGCAAAAAAGCCAAGATGCCTCATTTGATAAACCCCATGCTTGGCACTCTTGTCGAAGAACCTTTTAATAAAAAAGGATGGATTTTTGAAGTTAAGTGGGATGGTTATCGGGCTATTGCTGAAATCTATAAAAAGACAGTTGAGCTCTACTCGAGAAATCACCTTTCTTTTAATCATCAATTTGCCCCGATAGTCGATGATCTAAAAAAATTCAAAAAAGAAATGATTCTTGATGGAGAAGTCGTTGTCCTTGATAAAGAAGGCCTGCCTAATTTTCAAATGCTTCAAAATTATTTAAATGCCAAAGACACCACGGGTTTTTTATGCTACTATGTCTTCGATATCTTGTATTATGATGGATATGACCTGAAAGAGCTTCCTTTGATCCAAAGAAAAACGCTTCTAAAAGAAGTTTTGGAAGATAAGGTTTTTAAGAAGAGCAGAATTATTTATAGCGATCATATTGAAGAGAAAGGAGTCCCTTTTTTTAAAGAAGCTAAAAAAAAGGATCTTGAAGGCATCATCGCAAAACTTAGCTCAAGCACCTACATAGAAAAGAGATCTAAAAACTGGCTTAAGATTAAAACCCATCAAATGCAAGAAGTGATTGTCGGGGGGTTCACCTCCCCAAAGGGAAGCCGTAAACATTTAGGAGCGCTTCTTGTCGGCTACTATAAAAAAGATAAATTTGTCTATGCCGGACATGTCGGGGGCGGCTTTAACGAAAAATCCTTAAAAGAGATGGAAGAGCTTTTAGCTCCCATCATTCAGGAAAAATGTCCTTTTGAAATAAAACCTAAAGCTAATGCTTCTGTCCTTTGGGTTAAACCTAAAATTGTAGTGGAAGTTTCTTTTCAGGAATGGACCAAGGAGGGGATTATGAGACAACCCATTTTTCATGGGGTCCGAGTCGATAAAGCGCCAAAAAAAATTACACGCGAAGAGCCGTTGTCCAAAACTGAAACAGATAAACTCGAAAAAAAAAACGAAAAAAATAACGTTATTGAAGAAATAGCCACAAACCCCCAAAAAGTATACTGGCCAAAAGAGGGATATACTAAAGAAGATCTTCTAAAGTATTACGAAAAAGTCTCATCTTACATGCTTCCGCATTTAAAAGACCGACCAATTGTTCTACAACGCTTTCCAAACGGGATCAAAGGGCATAGTTTCTATCAAAAAGAAGCACCTGAATTTACACCCGCCTGGATGCCGACTGTTGAAGTTGAACATTCTGAAAAGACCATTCGTTATTTACTTGCCAATGATTTAAAAAGCCTTCTCTACATAGTAAATTTAGGTTCCATTGAAATCCACCCCTTCTTAAGCCGCTTTGAGCATATTGATGAACCGGATTATTTAGTGATCGATCTAGACCCGGCAGATCTTCCTTTTGAAGCTGTAATCCCGGTTGCGCAAGAAGTTAAGAAAATTTTGGATCGTTTAAAAGTGAAAAGCTATCCTAAAATTTCAGGGAAAAGAGGGCTTCACGTCTATTTGCCGCTCCAGGCAAAATACTCTTACGATGATGTAGAAAACATAGCAAAACTTTTAGCCCATCTTATCAATGATAAACTTCCTGATGAGACAAGCTTACTTCGAGACCCGAAGAAACGTAAGAAAAAGGTATACATTGATTATTTGCAAAATGGGCGGACCAAAACAGTTGTGGCTGCTTATTCCGTAAGGCCTGTAGAGGGAGCACAAGTGGCAGCGCCTCTTGAATGGAAAGAAGTCAGGAAAGGTTTAGAACCTTCTCTTTTTACGATAGAAACTATGATTCCAAGATTGAAAAAGAAAGGAGACTTATTTAAGCCTCTTTTAAGGACAAGCCTTTCACTTGAAAAGCTTTTAAAAAACATAGAAAAAGAATTTTCTGTTTAGATTGAATTCTTCTTAGATTTAATCGAGATTTTGTTTATACCATTTGAAATTCTAGCAGTAGTAAAAGGTTATCGCGGTATGGCAAAATTACAATTTTTAGGGGCGGCGGAAACCGTTACCGGCTCTAAATATCTTCTTAAAACCTTTAATAGGAAAATTCTGATCGATTGCGGTCTTTTCCAGGGAGAAAAGGAATTGCGAGAGCAGAATTGGGCTCCTTTTCCTGCCGATGTTACAACCCTCGACGCCGTGGTTTTAACACACGCTCATATAGACCACAGCGGCTATATCCCGAGGCTTGTGGCGCAAGGTTTTAGAGGTCCGATTTATGCCACAAGAGCGACCGTTGATTTAGCGGAAATTTTATTAAAAGACTCCGGGAGGCTTCAAGAAGAAGATGCCAACCTTGCTAACTTGTATGACTTTTCAAAGCATAAGCCGGCTTTGCCGCTCTACACAGAAAAAGATGCCATGCAAGCTTTAACACAATTTAAAACGATCGATTACGGCACTCAATATCAATTGGGAGATGAGCTCTCTTTTCATGCGAGTCGTGCAGGCCATATTTTAGGCTCCGCCATCATTACGTTTAATGTTGACTCTGAAGTTGTTGTTTTTAGCGGCGATTTAGGAAGGCCTGAAGACCTTATCATGAAAAAGCCGGCTGAGATTCAAGTCGCGGACGTTCTTGTTCTAGAGTCTACCTATGGAAATAAAAAGCATACAAAAGAAGATCCTATTCAAAAATTGGGCGCCATCATAAGAAAAACTGCGAAGCAGGGAGGAACTGTTCTTATTCCCTCTTTTGCTGTCGGCAGAACGCAAACTATCCTTTACATCCTCTACCTTTTAAGGAAAGAGGGTGCAATTCCCGATATCCCGATCTATTTAGATAGCCCAATGGCCCAAGATGCCACAGATATTCTTCTTAAGCACCTTTCAGAGCATAAACTAAGCCGGGAAACCGCAGCTGAAGTCTGTAAAATTGCGGAATATGTGCAAACATCAGACAGATCCAAGCAGCTAAATTTTAACACGAAGCCAAAAATCATTATTTCGGCGAGCGGAATGGCAGAGGGTGGAAGAGTTCTTCATCATATCAAATATCATGGACCTAAGCCTGAAAATACCATCGTCTTTGTTGGTTTTCAAGCGCCCATGACCCGGGGAGAAAAGATTTTAGATGGGGCTAAAGAAGTAAAAATTCATGGAGAAATGATTCCCATTCGAGCTCGAGTAGAATACGTGGATAGTTTATCAAGTCATGCGGATTATGAAGAAATCTTAGGCTGGTTAAAAAAATTTGTAAAAGCCCCAAAGCTTGTTTTTTTAACCCATGGCGATATTGAATCAGCGCTTGCTTTAAAGGCAAGAATTGAAGACGCCTTTGGATGGAATGTAGTTATTCCTAAACATTTACAGGAATTCACTATTTAAGATATGAAATATTATTTTCTTTTTTTGATGCTTGCCTTGCTCCAAGGGGAAGCGTTTTCAAGGCCAAGCCAAGTGATGATCATAAGACATGCCGAGAAGCCCCAGCATGGAACTCATCTTAACTTAAAAGGGCAGGAAAGAGCAGCTTGTCTAGCGCCCTTTTTTATTGGAACTGAGAAGCTGAATCGTAGCGGTATGCCGGTTGCAATTTATGCAAGAGCTGCCACTAAAGAAACCCCTTCATTACGTCCAATTGAAACGGTAGCTCCGCTTGCAAAAAGCCTTGGAATTTCCATTCTTAGCGGATATGGAGGCAAAGACTTGGTGCCAATGACAAGAGAAATCCTCTCTAACCCTGACTATGAAAATAAATTGGTTCTCATATGTTGGGACCATCATGGAATTCCTGCGATTGCAAGACTTTTAGGGGCGAATCAAGCTCCTGAAAAGTGGTATAAATCGGTCTTTGACCGGGTTTGGATTTTAACTTTTAAAGGCCATGAAGTCGAGTTTGAAGATATGCCGGAGCGTTTGCTTTTTGGAGATTCTGAGGAGTAAGCCAATTCTTTCTTTAGTTTCTCAAAAGAAGTTATGCTTTCTGATTTTATCTCCTCAATGCAAATTTCAGGAAATAGGTCTTAGCCGTTATTGGTCTTGTAAGAGCCATGTTCGGATGATTTTTTTATGATTCTCTTTTCTTTGTTATTCATTCTTGAGAACACAAATGTATAACAAATTGGTTAAGATTTACTAATAACAGGTCCTCTGCTATCTTGTTTTTTCTGTTATTTTAGCATCCATTCGTCCAATAGAATGGCAAACTAAAATAGCCGCCCTGACTTAAACTACTTTAGAAAATGTGCTTGATTGATGAAAAGCTCTCTTGATCTCTTATCCTAAATGGAATGATCGTTAATTAATAATTGTAAAAGGAATATTGTATGTTTTTAGATTTTTCTGTGCCCTGGCAAAAAACGCCCTATATTGATCGAGTAGAAATAGGATTTTTCCAAATTTCAAAAATTCCGGAACGAATCGTTACAATTATTGTAAATTTAGCTAAAGCCTTCTTTAATGGCTTAATAGCTCTTCTTGCATGCGGTCAATCTAGAATGTTTAATATTCAATTTGTTGATTCGGCCCTGTCTTCAATTTATGAGGCAGGCAGTATTCTATTAACGCCGCTTAATCTATTTATCCCTTTAAAAACTCTTAACTTACAATGCACTTGGCAAAACAACGTTCACCAATTGCGCAAAAATGCTAGTGCAATGATGGCAAGAAACCTATTAGATGCAAATAAAATGGAAATTGCCATAGAACTTTAAACCAAGCTTATTATCAAAATCAATACCGTATAATCAAACGTTGATGATACGGTTTTTTTCTTAAGTTACGTTTGCAAAAGGTTATTTGATGTTTGCTTGTGATTTTATCCCTTTTAGTGAGGCTCCATATGGGACCAGGGTTCAATTCGGGGTTCAGTTAATAAGCGAAGTTCCGGAGCGCTTGATTATGACCATCGTCAATTTTGTAAAGACGATTTTTTACGCCCTATTAACCGCTTTTACTTCAAGGCAAGCGTTAGGGTTTAGGTACCAATTGGATGGATGCTGGACTCGAACGATTAATGCCGGAGGGTCTTTTTGCTTTGGCCTATTAGCTTTTTTTGCCCCATACCATTCATACAAATGGTGTACTGATCTCCATTACTGGACGGCAGAAAAATTAGCTGAGCGAATTTTGCCTTACAGCACCGGAAATAAATCTAACTTTGATCAGATTTATACCATGGCCACGAGGGAAGTGATTAATTAATCAGCAGGTTGATAAACCTCTTATTTAACGTTATCTAAACTGACTAATTTTATAGAAAAGAAGATTTCTTAATGAATTTGTTTGCCTTAAAATAATAAATATATAAAATATATCTAATTTTTATGTTCTTCAATGAAATAAAGGAGATTGATCAGAGCCGAATCGGCTTTTTTTCCCTAGGAACTTAGGTGAATTTTGGGGGTAATAAGGCTAAAAAACTCGAGATTAATAAAAGTTGCTTTAGAAAGTTTATTTTAAAATAATAAATTGACTTTTTAAGTGTGTGTTTGTTATAATTTTTCTTTTAAAATCATAAATTATTCGGGGCAATGGCACATTCATACCAACTAACTAAGCATCCGGTCGGCACCAAACGAGAATTCTGGGCTCTTGCCTGGCCTCTCATGATTGGTCTAATTTCGTCTACATTCATGATTTTTGTAGACCGCCTCTTCTTATCTCAACATCATCCCATGGCCTTAAATGCAGCGGCCAGCAGCTCCGTTGCTTATTATGTTTTTTTAACAGTGCCCATGGGGATTGCTGCGATCTCGGAAGTATTGGTCGGCAGGCTAAACGGGGAGAAAAATTTCTCTGAAGTTGGATCCGCAAGCTGGCAAATGGTTCTCTTTTGTTTGTTTCTAACTCCATTTTTCCTTCTCGCAGCTTTTTTTGCGCCCCCTTTATTATTTTGGGGAAGCGATAATATTTTCCTTGAAACGGCCTATTTTGAAACCTTAATGTTTTTTGGTTCCATTCAATGCATGGCGATTGCCTTAAACGGCTTTTTTATCGGGATTGGAAAAGTCAGGATTGTCACAATTGCAGCCCTTGTCGGAAACCTCTTTAACATCTCCTTTGATTGGCTTTTAATAGAAGGCCACTGGCACTTTCCGGCGCTTGGAATTAAGGGCGCTGCCATTGCAACCGGTATTGCTCAAGTCATTCAGCTTATCATTTTATTTATTTGCTACTGGTCGTCAAAGAACCGTCACTTTTATAGAACCGGAAAGTTGAAGTTTAATTTATCCTATTTCCTGGAGGGCTTACGTATTGGCGGTCCATCCGGTTTTGGCAATGCCTTAGAAATCACTGCCCACTTTATATTCTTTAGGATTGTTAATATGACAGGCGTTAAGGAAATGACGCTTGTCGCGATGGTTCAAAGTTTTTACCTTCTCTCCTCTTTTGTTGTCGAGGCTCAATCCAAATCGGCAAGCGCGATTATTTCGAATTTGCTAGGAGCGAGACGGTTTGGACCCATCCCCAAGGTTTTAAAAAGTGCCTTTACCATCCACTTTTTCTTCTTCTTTTGCTTTGCTATAAGCACCATCCTCTTCCAAGATGGTTTTTTGAACATCTTCATGAGCGAACATGCCGAGTTTTTAGTTGATGATGCTTTTAAGCAGCAGTTTTTTATCTCTCTTCTGTTAATGTCTCTCTTTTTCTTGTTTGACGGGCTTTCTTGGATATTGCTTGGGTTTATTACGGCAGCCGGAGATACAAAATTTGTCTTCTATACAAGCTTATTTGTTCCTTGGATCGCTTATGTTTTACCGGCCTATTGGCTTGTTGGCGTTCATAAGCAGGGAGCAAGCGTTGCTTGGGCGATTATCGTCTTTATGAGTATGACAAACTTTATGCTTTATTTCTGGCGCTATAACTCAGGGAAATGGGCCTTGCGCTTTGCAAGCAGTAATTCGAGCGAGCAAATAGCCGCCGCAAACGAGCAGATTGCAGCCGCAAGCTAAAAGGGCTCAAAAAAACAATTGCAGGTAAAGATTTTATTTGACTTAGAGTTTTTATTTAGCTAGGTTCAAAGAAAATTGACAATCGGAGACCTTCTGATGTCTACATTCATAAATTTTCTTTGAAAGGGGACTTATCTCATGATTACTCGAAATATTGGAATGCTTTTACTTGCCATCTATCTTATTTTGCTCGGGATCGTTCAATTAGCAGGGATAGCCATTCCAGGAATCGTGCTTGGACTTCTAGCGCTTATCGCAGGGATTTTCATTCTCCTTGGAAAATAAGTTTTAGGTTTTAAAAAGGCCTCCCCTCTAGGGAGGCCCTTTTCAATTCATAGAGACTTAAGATAAAGATTATAATAGAGAGACGGCTCAAAGCCTATTCGTCTATATAAAGGCTCTGCAAGAGGCATTGAAGTTAAAATCGAAGCGTCTAAGCCTTCTTTTATTCCCAGATCAAATAAATAGTGTAAGATCGATTCAGCCATTCCCTTCCCTCGAAAAGCCTCTAAAGTCGCAATGTTATAAATATTTGCCTTCTGATTTTCTATGATTAATGTTCCTGTAGCTACAGGCGTTTCATTTTCTATGCCAATCACATTGATGACAGAGTCTTTATTATGCAAAAGATTTCCATAAGCTTCAGGAAAGGGAATGCTAAAAACTTCTGTGACAACATGGTTCCAGGCCTCTTGGTCTTTTTTTTCTTTCGCAATAAGAATCTTAAAGTTGCTAGAAGGGGGAGTTTGAGGTTTTTTATAATGAGCAAAGCTTAAGGCCATTCCGGCAATTTTCCCCAAAAGCATAAACCCGTGATTTTGTAAGGCATTCGATAAGTCTTCCGTTTCAAGATTTGATTCCGACCAAAAGCAAAAAGGAAGTTTTTGTCGACCGTAATGCTCGATGACTTTAGAAAGAAAAGGTTCTATTTCATTAGGTTTTGGCATTCCGTAAATGATTCCGTTGAGAAGGGGATGGGGAAGCCCGGTTTCTGAGTATAGGCAGTCGCCAAAAGAGTGGATGGGAAGATTTGCTTTCTTATATAAACAGAGATTACTTTCGAGGACATAATTGATTAAGGAGGTTTCGGATAGATTTTGCATAAGAGACCTTTAAGTTTTAAGATAGGCTTCCTAGTCTAGCAAAACGAAAAAAAATAATAATACCGTAAAAAATACGGTTTTTCATCAAAATAAACCGAGATCTGAGAAAAGAAGGGCTTTTTGAGTAAGCGTAGATTTTGAAAAGCAATCCAATTTATCTTTAGCGCTTTCTAGATAAGCCTCTACAGTTCTCCTTGAAAGGTCTAGGGAAATCCCTATTTCCTTAGCTGTTTTATTAAGAAGTAATAACCGAAGGCATTCAACTTCTCTTTTAGATAAAGATGAAAAGGAAAGAAGCTCTCTTTCATAGCCAATTTTTTTTAAAAAATCCTTATTTTGAAGATCTTTGATTGAAAGGACTTCATTATCAAAATTGGAATTTAAATAGCTTAGAAATATGGGGTCTAGTTTCATTTTTTTTAGAATTCCGGCCATTTCTTTTTTAAAAAAATGACAGAATCGCTTTAAAACTCCTGCATTTTTGACATAGAGATTAAAGACTTCTTCTTTTGTAAAAGCTCCGACGAATCCAAAGAAATCAACGCCGTCAGTTTGTTTATCTATATAGATAAAGCCGGGTTCGGTGTTAAAAAAATCCGCATACTCTTGATCTAGAAGATACCTTGTCGAGCCCGGAAAAAACTCGCTCATTGGGAAAAAACCGGATTTAAAAAAGCGGGGGTGTCTTAAAAAAGGATCGAGTTTGAAAAGTTCGTTTTGAACGTAGTGCGCGGCAAAATCGGGGCGGTCCAGTAAAACAGAGTAATGACCGTTTTGCTGTACATGATGATAGGTAAAGTAGGTGACACCAAAATGATGCCGAAGGGGTTCAGTCGTTTTTCTTATAAGGTCTTGATATTTCTCAATATATAGCGAAACTGTTTCTTCCCAAGACAACATAAAATTACCCAAAAAAGAAAAAACATATCTTTTTTGGGTAATAAAAAGCGATTAGTTTAACCCCGTACCATTAAGCCCCGGATTAAAGCCACAAGGAAAAGAACTAAGAATACAAAAAATAAAATTTTTGCAATGTCAACAGCCGCTCCTGCGATGCCGCCAAAACCTAACACCGCCGCAATTATTGCGATGACTAGAAAAATAAGGGCCCAATTTAGCATAAAATTAACCTCGTTAAATTCTTTGACTTTCTTCTAAACGACGAAAATCATTTATGTAAACAAGAAATTTTAATTTTTTATGAAGCGGCTTGCTTTTTTAGTTCTAATAATTCCCATCTTTCAAAAAGCGATTCATGGTTCTTTTGAAGATCGGCAAGCTCATTATAAAGTTGAGCCGCATCTTTTCCAAGCGAGCCATTTACTTTTTCTTGAAGAAGAGCCATTTTCTTTTCGATTGCTGCAATTTGACCCTCAATTCCTTCAAGCTCTTTTTCTTCTTTATAGCTTAATTTTGGGAATTTTTTTAGTGAAGAAGGTTTGATTTCTTCTTTAGGTTTGATAGAAGGTTGCGAGGGTTTTGAAAAAGCTTGGGCCGCCTTTTCCCACTGGCTATAGCTTGCAAAAAGTTCAGGAGCTTTTGTCAAACCAAGCCCCAAAATTTGATTGCATACCCGATCCATAAGCATTCGGTCGTGCGAAATTAAAACGATGGCCCCCGGAAATTCATTCAAACTTGATTCAATCACTTCCAGAGTTTGTATGTCTAGATCGTTAGTCGGTTCATCCAAAAACAAAATATCAGCTGGCTTCAGCATTAATTTTGCAATCAAGATACGGGCTCTTTCACCACCTGAAAGACACCTTACCGGCATTTTCAACCTTTCTTCCGGGAAGAGAAATTTTTTTGCCCAGCCATTCACATGGATAAATTGGCCTCGGTAGTTCACCATTTCATTTGCGGGAGAAAGAGCTTCCTTTAAGGAGAGATCGCCATCCACTTCATCGCGATGCTGGTCGAAATAGACGATCTGAAGATCGAGCGCTTTTTTAATCGTTCCAAGATCAGGCTCAATCATGCCTGCAAGCATTTTTAATAGAGTCGTTTTTCCCGTTCCGTTGGACCCGACGATGCCAAGTCTTGTTCCGGGTGACAAAGTGACATCGGCCTGCTCAAAAAGAGTCTTTCCTTCATAGGATTTAGATAGGTTTTTAGCCACAAGCAGCTTTCTTGTTTCTCTTTCTGATGCAGAAAATTCAATATCTACTTTTTTAACTTTAGTACGATTTTTTACATCTGCAAGCTCATCCATTAGTTGATAGGCTTTTTGAACCCGGGCTTCTGATTTAGTGGTTCGAGCTTTCGGAGATCGTCTTAGCCAATCAACTTCCTTTCTCAGTTGAGATGAAAGGCCTTTTTTTCTAGCTTCTTCCCCCTCAATATAAGCTTCTTTCCTATCTTGGTAGAGGTTTAAGTCCCCTTCGCTAACAAAGACCCCTTGAGGGTATAAATAATTTAGTTCTATGATCTTATTGGCAATCGAGTTTAAAAAGGTCCGGTCGTGGCTTACGACAAGATAGGATAATTTCTCCTTAGACAGGAACTCTTCAAGCCAAAGGATGCCATCTAAGTCCAAGTGGTTTGTCGGTTCATCTAAAAGTAGAAGGTCGGGCTCTTGCATTAAAGCGCGAACAATATCAAAGCGTTTTTTCCATCCTCCCGATAAAAGATTGGCAAGCGTGTAAAAATCATTAAATTGCGCTTTGCCAAGAAGCTTTTTGGCTCTCGTTCTAAGAATTAAATCTTCTTCTTCAGAGCGCTTCTCTTTAATTTCAGAAACCAAGAGATCTTCAAGCGGAATAGAGGGAAATTCAGGGAATTGGCTTGCGTAAGCCACTTTTAATTGCTGCTTTTTTGTGATATGACCCTCATCTGGATACTCAAGGTCCATCAAAATCTTAAGCAAAGTCGATTTGCCGGCGCCATTCGGTCCAATAAGTCCAATACGATCTCCTTGAGAAATTGTAAAAGAAATATTTTTAAAAAGGGGTTGGCTCCCGTAAAACTTGGTCAATGAATGGATACTTAAAAATGTTGTCATGAATAAAAAAAATGTGAAAAAGAAGAAAAAAGTTTATTAATAAAAATTAATTTTACACTAAAAAAAGATGTAAAGCAAATACTACTTGATAAGTTGAAAAAAAGTAAGATTTTTAAGGTAAATTCAGGAAGGAAAAGTTATGCTCCCAATTTATTTAATCGGACTTGCTGTCTTCTTAGCCTTTCTTCACGGTCTTTACCTTTACTTCAAGGGAAGAAGAATTTTTCCTGAAGCCCTTTTTCTTATGTACCTTCTTTTTTGCAATGTGGGAATTATGGGTTTTCTCGCCTTTTATTCCCATACAGCTCTTAGGGATAAAACGGCTGAACTTATTGGATGGCCTGCTTCCAACCCTTTTCAATTGGAGGTGGCGGCTGCCAATCTCGCCTTTGGAGTTCTTGGGTTTCTATCCGTATGGATAAGAACTTTATCCTTTTGGTTTGCAACCCTCATCGGAAATGCTTCGTTTTTACTAGGTTGTCTTATTGTCCATTTAATCCAATATGCCAAGGGGAATTATGCCCCCTACAACATAGGACCCTTTATATGGGTCATGGATTTGTTTATTCCTCTTTTAATGATCGGAATCTTTTTCCTAACTTATAGAAAAAAAGATCAAATGGAAAAACTTTCTTAAATTCCCTCTTAAAATTCAAATATTATGCTAAATAAAAATTTAATTTTTTTATTTACGTCATGTTTTTACTTTAAAATTATATTTTTCTTGTAAAAATTTATTAAAAAAAATAAATTTAAAACAAAATAAACAATGTTATTTAGATTGGTTTAATAATGTTTGAAACAAATTTAAGTAAATTAAGTTTAATTTCTTTGCCTGGTAATAATGAAAGGGACAAAAAAAGATTTCGGCATCAAATTAAAAGAACGCTTAAGTCTTGGAAAGGAGTTGAAGTTTCTTTACTTTTAAGAGAGAAGCAATCCTCAATTAGTAAGAAAGCCTCTCAGGTCCTGACAGTTTTTATGGAGGTTTCTAAAGACAAACCCTATAAGAAAACAAGAACTCTTGCGAAAAAACTAATTCTTGAGCTGCCTTTAAAGTTCCAGGATCTTCCAACAGAAATAATCACTTATATTTTCAGCTTTTTAGGGAAAGAAGAGCTTCTCTCTTTGAACCTTGTCGCAAAAGAAGTTCGGGAAATATTGATAAAACACTCTTTTGTAGATTCTTTTATAAAGGAAAATTTCAAAATCGTCGGGAACACTATTTCTGTGGCCTCCAAGATAAAAAAAGTCATTACACCAAGAGGAAAAAAAAGCACCTCTTTACCGGCTTGGCTTGCTGAAAGAGACATTATCTTAGATCTTTTCAAAACAATGACTAAATTAACAGACTATGAAAATATAAATCTTATGGGTTCTCTTGCCCTTGCAAGAACCTATGATGAGAAAGAGCCTTATACTAAAAGTCTGACATCCCTTGAAAATAAGAATCTTTCCAAGCTTTTTCGAAAACCTTCAAGACCTCAAAGTGAATCTAATTACACAGAATCAAGCGAACTTGTTTTACAAATATTTACTCATCCCGAATGCCCGGCGCTATATAGGCTTACCCTTCTTAGTGTTTGTGCATTCTTTAAGCCTCTTGAGTCTCTTTTTTTGGAATTAGAGGCAGAACTTAAGAAAATCAATATTAAAAAAGATACAAAGGATCTCATCTTCCAAAAAGACTTATTTTTTTTAGACTCCAATCATACTTTTAAGGAAAATGAACCTGTTTATGTTGTGACGCGCGATTTAAAAAATGTTTTCAATAGATGTTTAAGAGGGGGGCTTGTGATTTCAAGAACAAACGAGGGTTGGAAGGTCTTGCTTGACGGTTCATTAAAAGTAGAATTTTTTAAAACGTGCTGCATTGGAAAAAAGAAGACACAAATTATTGAGAGTCTTGAAAAATAGTCAAAGGTTGCTTTATCTAGGGATAAAGAGACCGCTTTATGAGAAATATAAAAAATAGCTTTTCCGTTGCCATTATTGGAGCCGGGCCGATAGGGCTTGAGCTTGCGGGGTGTTTAAAAAAAAAGGGCGTTGATTTCATTCAATTTGATAAGGGTCAGATTGGCGAGTCGGTTTATAAATATCCTCCGCAAACAAGATTTTTTAGCTCCCCGGAAAAGATCAGTCTTTACGGTAAGGCCTTTGAGACTCCCTCTCAAGAGAAAGCTACAAGGGAAGAGTATTTAGCGTATCTTAGAAACTATTGCTTAGACAATAAGCTCGATGTCCATACTTTTGAGGCAGTGACGGGGTTAAAAAGGCAAAACGGGCATTTTGATATTCAAACGACTAAAGGATCCTACTCATCTAAAGCCCTTGTGTTTGCGCAAGGGGGTCTAACATTTCCCCGCAAATTAAAAATTCCGGGTGAGAATCTTGCCTTTGTTTATGACACGCTTATCGATCCTCACACTTTTTTTAAGTCAAAGGTTCTTGTAGTTGGCGGAAAAAACTCCGCTGCAGAAGCTTCTTTAAGACTCTTTCATGCGGGCGCTTTTGTCACCCTGGTTCATCGAAAAGCCTCTTTTGATAAAAAAGCTATTAAATATTGGATTCTTTCCGAGTTAATGGGAAGAATAAAAAATGGGCAGATCAATTGTTTTTGCAGTGCTGTTTTAGAAGAGATTAGGGAAGGGGAAGCGACCGTTTTGCAAAAAAAGAAACGGCTTATCCTTCCTAATGATTTTGTGGTAAAATCTATAGGCTTTGAAGCAGATCTCTCTCTTATGCACCAGCTTAAAATCCCATTTTCAAATAAAAACACGCCCATTTTCTCAAAAGAAACCATGGAAACTAAGGTTAAAGGAGCCTTTGTCATGGGAACTGTTATCGGCGGAACCCAAAATAAGTTTGAAATTTTTATTGAGAACTCGCACCCTCATGTAGATAAGGTTTTAGCAGGTCTTGGAAGGTATCTTAACCATCCTCAATTAAAAAAAGAGAAGACCCGGATTGAAGATAACTTTTCTATGCTTGAAGAATAATTTCAGGCTTTCTATAGCAATCAGGATTTATAAAAGATGGTTTTAATACCAAGTGTATGCTCTTTTGCATTAAGTCTTGAATCGAAGAATCGGTATTCCAAGCTGACATCCCAATAAGGATTTATTTTTTTGAAAAGGCCTAAAATTACTTGGGCAGCAAAAGAGTTTTGGGTCGCTTTTTTATGAAAAATCTCATTCTTAAGCTTCACTTGGTTATTTACAAATCCAAGGCCAAAACCAAAATACGGGGTTAAGCTTAATAAATAAGGCTTGAAAAATTTACAGGTATATAGACAGTTGCCAAGAAGAGCAGTCGAGCTTACGTGCCCATCAATTGTCAAGGGCTCTTCGCTAAATCTTGCTTCCCTAATAGAATTGTATCTTTGCGAACCTTCAACTTCTAAAATAAGACAGGAAGGAAAGACATAGCCTGCGCTTATTGAAAAAGCAAAGCCCGTCCTTAAATCCACCTGATAGTCCCGAGAGCTAAAATCAAGGAAATTAGCCCCTCCGAAAAGAGAGCCATACCAATTTGATTCCGAAAAAGCAAAACAAGGGCTAAGGGTTAAAAGTAGAGCTGCTAAAGTTCTCTCCATCTTGTCTAATTCTCATTGCTTGAGACAAGAGGAAGCTTAGCTTTTCGCCACTCTTCAAGACCGCCTGAGTATCTGTAAACATTATCGTATCCCATCATCACAAGGCGATCGGCAAGAAACCTGCTTGTCGGGCATTTCTTCGTTCCGCAATAGAGGACAATTAAACTATTTTTATGAGGGAGCTTCTCTTGAATTTCTTCCTCGCTTGCATCAAATGAAAGAGAAAGGGTTCCGGGAATGCGAAAACCGTCATCATAGCGGGAAGGCCTGGCATCAATTAGCAATAAGCTTTTTTCATTTTCGATAACTGTTTTTAATTTATCAGTGCTTATTTCAACATAATGACCTTTTTCACTATGCCCTTCATGGGAGTTAGCGTCTTGGACCATTAAAAGGCTTGCGGCAAAAGTAAATGGTAATAATTTAAACATAAGGAACTCTTTTTCTTTGGCGAGGTGTCGTTGGCTTTTTGTTTAAATAAAAGTATTAGGCAGTTGTTGAGAGTCTCTCCCTTCATACTAAATCCGCTCTTTTTTTTAACCTCTAAAATGCGTATACTTTTTTTTTATTTTTTTTAGAGATGCAAAATGAATGATGAATTTGTAAGCGCCGTAATCCTTGGAGCCGGGGCTGCCGGTTTCTTTGCAAGCATTGCTTGCAAAGAGGGCTTAGCCGAAGGCCGTGTCCTTTTGATTGAGAAAACAAGAGCCCCCCTAGCCAAGCTTAAAGTATCCGGCGGCGGCAGATGCAATGTGACCCATTATTGCTTTGATCCGAAAGTTCTGATTCAAAACTATCCAAGAGGGGGTCTTGAACTTTTAGGCCCTTTTCACCGATTCCAGCCAAAAGACACCATCGATTGGTTTAAAGTAAGAGGGGTTGAATTAAAGGTGGAAGAAGATGGGCGGATGTTTCCGGTTACAGATGATTCCAGCACTATCGTAGAGGCCCTTAAAAAAGCGGCTAATGATGCAGGTGTTGAAATTCTTTTAGAAAAACGCCTTAAAAAAGCTGATCGGATAGACGAGGGTTTTTTATTAGAATTTATTGACGGGTCTTTTATAAAGACAAAAGCTCTTCTTTTAGCTACAGGGTCTTCTAAAGAAGGGTATCAACTTGCCAAAGAGTTCGGACATACGATAGACCCTCTTTGCCCCTCTCTTTTTTCCTTTAATGTTCCTGATTTTCCTTTGGAAAAACTAGCCGGAGTTTCAGTTGAGCTTGCAGGTTCTTCTTTAAAAAACGGCAAGCACCGTTTTGATGCGCCTTTACTAATCACCCACGGAGGTTTTAGCGGACCTTCCATACTCAAATTATCAAGCTTTGAAGCCATGACCTTAGCTTTAAAAGATTATGAAACCGATTTTTTTATCGATTGGCTCCCCGGATGCGAGGAAAGAAAAATTCGAGAAGAGCTTGAGGATAGAAAGACGAATCATGGAAAAAAAACAGTCATTTTAGATTCTTTTTTTCATTTGCCTAAGAGCCTTTGGAAGGAGCTTATCTTAAAGGCGGGCATTTCTTACGATACCACATGGAATCATGTGTCCAAGAGCTTATTGGAGAAAATTCTTTTCACTCTAAAGATGGACGTGTATCGCATGAAAGGAAAGACTCCTTATAAAAGCGAGTTTGTAACGTGCGGGGGAGTAAAGCTTTCCGAAGTAAATTTTAAAAAAATGGAGAGCAAGCTTGCTAAGAATCTCTATTTTGCCGGGGAAATTTTAAATATAGATGGGGTCACAGGCGGATTTAACTTTCAAGCCGCTTGGACAACGGGGTGGATAGCCGGAAAAGCTATCCAAGATTCTCAAGTCCTAACTTAAGGAAGCACCCTAACTAACGTCAGGATGCTTCTATTTCATCTTAGGTGCAGCATTTATTGCAGCTAAAAAGCTTCCAAAGTCCCCAAAGACCGGCTAAGCCCACAAGGACATAGACGACTCTTACAACTTCGGGGAAACTATGGAACAGGAACGACACCAAGTTGAAATCAAAGAGTCCAACAAGACCCCAGTTAAGACCTCCGATGATCAGCAAAACTGCTGCGATGAGATCCACGTATTTCATAATCATTCCTCCACATACGGGTGATAAACAAAGATGCATTCATCCTTGTACACCCATTTAATTTAATTATATCAAATTTTTTTTTATATTTATTCTTAACTTTTTTAAAATTAAGAGTTTGTAAAGGGGGATTAGCCTAAAACCCTTATAATTAAGTAACTTGGTTTCTAAAGAAAGTCTGTTTTTCTTCCTCTTTTTTTGATAAGAAAAGCTAAGCTGTAGAAAATTTTTGAGATTTTAGAATATGCAAGTACTGTTTTGGATCGGCTTTATTGCCGGGATCATTGGGTTAATTTCAATTGATCTTCTCATGACTAGGAATAAAAAAGAGCCGACCCTTGGCCACTCCTTGCTTTGGACGCTTATTTGGATTTTTGTTGCGCTTCTCTTTAATGTGTTCATCTATTTCTTATATGAATATGGTTTATTTGGTTTTGTATCTGGGGGATTAGGAGGCGCAACACCTGCTCTACAATACTTTACAGGCTATATTGTTGAAAAATCTTTAAGCCTTGACAACATATTTGTCATAGCTTTCATTTTCAGCTACTTTCAAATCCCTCTTAAATATCAGCATGAAGTTCTTTTTTATGGAATTATTGGGGCTATTGTCTTTCGCTTGATTATGATTTTGCTTGGCCTCGCCCTTTTAAATGCCTTCCACTTCATGTATTATATTTTCGGAGTCTTACTCCTGATCACAGCTTTCAAAATGCTTTTTATGCATAAAGAGGAAATCGATCCCGATAAGAACTATTTTACCAAATTAATGAAGAAAGTCATGCCGGTGACTCAGAAATTACATGAGGATCATTTTTTTGTAAGGATAGATGGGGTGCTTCACATGACACCTGTCTTTCTTGCGTTGCTTGTGGTTGAAACAACCGACATCCTTTTTGCAATTGACTCAATTCCGGCAATATTTGCCATTACAAAAGATCCTTTTATTGTTTTCACCTCAAATGTCTTTGCCATCTTAGGTTTAAGATCGCTTTATTTTGTTTTAGCCCATGCCTTAAACAAGTTTTATTATTTACGCTACAGCCTTATTTTCCTTTTAGCTTTTGTCGGCTTAAAAATGCTTTTAATAGATCTTTACCCCATCCCGCTTTCAATTTCTCTTTATGTCATCCTCTTTATCTTAGCTATGGGTGTACTTGCCTCTTACTTTAATTGGGAAAAAATCCTCGATATTTGGAGTTCTCCTGTTTTTAATGATTTAAAAAAACTAGGACAAGTTACCTTGGCTGAGCAAACAGGGGTTATCCTGTTAGCGATAGGAATAACTCTTTTGATCCTTGGAATTATGCAGCTTGCCATTAGGGGCATAGGTTGGATTTTAATCCCGATTGGAATTTTGATAATTTTTAGGGAAGTGCTTTATGCGTTAAAGATTTTTCGAAGCATAAGAGAGGAGAGAAAGAAAGAAAGGGATTCAAAAAAATAGCGTTTCTTTAGAAAAACGCTATTTTAAATATTTTTAACCCTTGATTGCTCCTAAATCTCGCTTGAGGATTCATTTTAAAGTTGTAGATGCTTAATTTTCATGACTTAAGCCAAACTCGAGAGTTTGGCGAGTCAGGAAAAATAGCGAGATGCAATTTAAAATGAATTCTCAAGCGACTAATCGATCGCCCTATTTAGAAGGTTAAATAAAGACATTGTTTTGATTACAAACCCCTTTTTCCGTGCGTGCTTTTATACTTAAGAGGCATTTTGCTCACAATTAGTACATATTTTTTTCATCTTTGTCTTTCGGCAATGCCCCCGCATTGCCTTCAATCTAAAAAATCTATTGACACCTTGCGGCACTTGGCCGTGGATTAGGTGCAATCGGGTATAAAGAAAAATTTAACCTTGTGCTTTCGCTTTTTGCAATGCCCTTATTTCTCTTGTCCAGGAGAGAATACCCCAAACGCTCATGATAAAATAAATTCCGAAAAGGAAAGCTTGGGAGGTCATACCGTTATAAAGGTTGTATGCGACCCAGCCCACATTTGCAATGGTCCAAAGCCATTGACCCATAACATTTTTTTGAATGACAAAAAAATTGCCGAGCAGGGACATGCTCACTAAAATCCATGAAGACATTTCAATCCAATTATCTGGCATTTTTTACTCCGGTTAAATCAAAATTTTTTATTTGTCCCAATTATAACTTTTTTGAGTTTAGATTGACAAAGATAAAAGTGGACTGGTATCAAAATTCGAGAGAAATAATCGTAGATTAGATAAAAAAAATTTAAATTAAAGTTGCGGAAATGATTCAGAAATCTAAAGGAAAATTGGAAGTTATTGCAGGGTCTATGTTTTCTGGCAAAACAGAAGAGCTTCTTTATCGCCTAAGACGAGCGGAATACGCTAAAAAAAAGGTCATCACGATCAAGCATGAAATCGACAATAGAAAATCGTATAAGTGTATTTTTAGTCACGACGGGGCGCTTCGTGAGGCACACCCGATAAGCTCTTGCGAGGAGGGGCTTGACACCCTCATCCGTCTAACCTCTGAAAGTGTGGATGTGGTCGGGATTGATGAAATTCAGTTTTTTCCGCCTGAAACCGTTCAAATTATTGATTTTCTTGTAGAAAATGGAAAAAGGGTAATTGTAGCCGGCCTCGATTTAGATTTTAGGGGAGAGCCTTTTGGAATTGTCCCGACATTAATGGCTCATGCCGATGAAGTTATAAAATTACGGGCTATTTGCATGGTTTGCGGCAATGAAGCTAATTTTACGCAGCGGCTTATTGATGGAGAGCCCGCCGGCTATGACGACCCGATAGTTTTAGTTGGGGGAGAAGAGTGCTATGAGCCAAGATGCCGCAATTGCTACAAGATGGAAAAGTATTTAGCTTGTTCACTAAGTTAAAAGAAAATTACAACCTTATTATTATTGGGGGCGGCATTTTAGGGGCTGCCATTGCCGAGATGGCGGCTTCTTCCTCTTTAAAAGTATTACTGCTTGAAAAAGAGGACTTTGCATCCGGCGCAAGCTCAAAGACATCGAAGCTTGCGCATGGAGGGCTTAGGTATCTTGAAACTGGAAACTTTAAACTAGTTAGAGAATCTCTTCGTGAAAGAAACCGTTTATTAAAAATCCACCCCCGTTTTGTAAAGCCTCTTCCTTTTTTTTACCCAATTTATACATCTAATAAATGGCCGTCTTTTTTAATAAGATTAGGCTTCAAAATTTATGACTTTTTTGCAGGAAGCGACCTTCCAAAGCACCGGTTTTTATCAAGAGAAGAAGCTTTAAGAAGATTTCCTTTTTTAGATGAAAAGGGTCTAAAGGGAGGATGCCTTTATTATGATGCCCAAATGGAGGATGCCCGTCTTGTTTTTGACCTCCTTTTTCAGGCTGAAAAATGCGGGGCAACCCTTCTTAATTATAGCGCGGTTATTGGGTTCATTCGAAAAGAAGGTTTTATAAAGGGAGTCCGGTTTCAAAATTCTTTAACAGGAGAGAAAGGCGAGGCTTTTGGAGAAATTATCCTTAATGCTACAGGGTCTTTTGCAAATGAGCTTGCACATCTTGCTAAAAGCTCTCTCTTTCTTGTTAAACCCTCAAAGGGATCGCATCTTGTCATTAATAGAACGCTATCCAATGAAGCCATCCTCTTTCATTCCAACATCGATAGCCGAGTCATTTTTTTGATCCCTTGGAAGAATCATACTTTGCTTGGCACAACAGACACGGAAGCATCTGGAAATACTAAGGATTTTAGAGTCAATGAGGAAGAAGAAAAATACCTTTTGGAATCAGCTAATTCTCTTTTAAAACAAAATCCGATTAAGACATCTGAGATTGTCTCGAAATTTGCAGGTTTAAGACCTCTTATACCAACGAACAAAGATACCTATAGAGCAAGCCGCGATCATAAGATTGAGGAAATAGAACCGGCTTTTTTTTCTGTCGTGGGAGGTAAATACACAACGCACCATCTCATAGCAAAAGATGTTTTAAAATCTTTATTCCCGGATAGGAAAATAGAGGAAAAAGATTTTGCTGGAGTCAATTATGAGACTGCAACTGAAAGGGAAACTTCTCCACTTATAGGGGATTCTTCCTATTCTGAGAGAGAACTTATCTATAGCATTCAAAAAGAACATGCTAAAACTCTTTGCGATTGGTTTTATAGGCGTACCCCTCAAGCTTATTTAACACCTATTTCAGATAAAACAATAGAGCATGCAGCCGGTATTTTCGCCAAAAACTTCCATTGGACTGAAGAGCGAAAAAAAAATGAGATAGCTCTTCTAAAAAATGAATTATCCCATACCCAAACAAGCCGCCTTTAGACTTATTTCTTTCTATCCTTTTGAGTTTTTAAAGAGAGTGCGTTATATATCAATTATATTTTTTAATTTGTTTTTTTGACCTCCTTATTCTAACGAAAGAATTCGAAAATGAAAGCAAAAGAATTTAAACGCGTCATCATTGAAAACGTTACGCCTGAAGTCAATCATGGTGATTTTCCGGCTAAAGGGGTGATTGATGAGGAGTGCTTTGTCGAAGCGGATATCTTTACAGATGGCCATTTAAGGGTTGCCTCGCGGCTTTATTATAAGCATGAGGAAGAAGGTAAATGGCAGCAAACAAGTTTAAAACCCCTCTCAAATGATCGTTGGCAAGGCTCTTTTTTTCCAAGAAAGTTAGGAAACTATCAATTTTTTATAGAAGGCTGGGTTGATGAATTCGGCTCCTGGCAAAAAGATTTTAAGAAAAAAAGAGAAGCTGGATTAGATCTTGAAGAAGAGTTTCGTATCGGAGCTAATATTCTTCTAAGATTGGGTAAAAAATCTTCTAAAAAAGACTTCTTCCAAAAGATCGTTAAGGCTTTAGAGGGTAAAACAAGAGAAGCAGAAAAAATAGCTCTTGTTTTTTCAGAAGACTTGCAAAGAAATCTCGACTTACTTCCTCTAGATAAATCTTTGGTCACAAAATCGGGGGTCTTGAGGGTTGAAACAGCACGTAAAAAAGCTCTTTTCTCCACTTGGTATGAGCTTTTTCCGAGGTCATGTACAAATGATTCCAAAAAACATGGCACTTTTTTAAATGTCTTAAAAGAAATCCCAAGGCTTGCCAAGATGGGATTTGATGTTCTTTATTTTCCGCCTATTCATCCGATAGGAAAAACCAAAAGAAAAGGGAAAAATAATTCGCTTACAGCAGAAGCTCACGATCCGGGATCGCCATGGGCGATTGGCGGTAAAGATGGAGCTCATAAAGCCATTCATAAAGATCTTGGGACTTTGGAAGACTTCAAAAAACTTATAAAGGAAGCTAAAAAGCATGGGATTGAAATAGCGCTTGATCTAGCTTTTCAATGCTCACCCGATCACCCCTACATTAAGGAGCACCCCGGTTGGTTTGAATGGCGCCCTGATGGAACGATTCAATATGCTGAAAACCCTCCTAAGAAATACGAAGATATTGTTCCCTTTCATTTTACCTTAGAAAATAAAGAAGAGCTCTTTCAGGAACTTTTGAGCATTGTCTTATTTTGGGTGTCTCAAGGGATTAAAATATTTCGGGTGGACAACCCCCACACAAAACCCTTTGCTTTATGGGAGTGGCTTATAAGAGAGGTAAAAGCAGAGTCTAATGATGTGCTTTTTCTATCCGAGGCATTTACAAGACCGAAAGTAAGAGAAAGGCTTGCCAAAATTGGCTTTGATCAATCTTATACCTATTTCACGTGGAGAACGACTAAGTTTGAGCTAACAGAGTATTTAAAGCAATTGACCGGGCCTTTGATGCGTCACTATTTCAGGCCTAATTTTTGGGTCAACACCCCGGACATTCTGCCTGAACATTTACAGGTCGGCATCAAGGCTTCTTTCCAATCAAGGCTTCTCTTAGCGGCTACCTTATCTTCCAATTACGGCATGTACGGGCCGGCTTTTGAATTGATGCTCTCTGATGCAATTGAGGGGAAAGAGGAATATAGAGATTCTGAAAAATATGAGATTAAAAATTGGTCTGCCGTCGAACGAAACCGGCTCGATGACTTTATTTCACTCGTCAATCAAATAAGAAAAGATAACCGGGCTCTTCAAGACACCTACAACCTGGAGTTTTTTTTCATTCCTAACGATTTTTTATTGGCCTTTGGGAAATACGATAGAAACCATAAAAATTATCTTATTGTCGTTATCAATTTGGATAATGAAAATGTGCAAAGCGGGATGCTTGAGATTCCATTAGATAGGCTTGGAATAAGTGAAGATAGGCCTTTTATGGTTCATGATCTACTAACAAACCATCGTTATATTTGGCAAGGAAGGCGTCAGTATATTGAACTTAGACCTTATGAAGTTCCGGGCCATATTTTTAAAGTATTGCCTGCCATGCACCGAGAAGAAAATTTCGACTATTATACTTAAATAAATGAGTGTTTTTGAAAACTGGTAAAAATATGGAAGAAACAGAGTATTGGTATAAGACGGCCGTTTTTTATCAAATCCACATTAAATGTTATCGAGACTCGAATTCAGATGGCATCGGGGATTTTAAAGGACTTACCGAAAAGCTAAATCATATTCAAAATTTAGGCTGCAATGCGATTTGGCTTCAACCCTTCTATCCATCGCCTCTTAGAGACGACGGTTATGATATAGCAGACTATACCAACATCAATAAAGATTACGGCACGCTTAAAGACTTTAAAATATTTTTAAAAGAAGCCCATAGCCGCGGAATCAAAGTTATCTCAGAGCTTGTGATCAATCATACTTCAGATCAACACCATTGGTTTCAAAGAGCGAGAAAATCCCCTAAGGGATCGATTTATAGAGATTATTATATTTGGGAAGACAAGCCTGAAAAGTATTCAGACGCGCGGATTATCTTTAAGGATTTTGAAACTTCCAACTGGGCCTGGGACCCCGTTGCCGAAGCCTATTATTTCCATAGATTTTATTCCCACCAGCCGGATCTGAATTATGATAATCCGCATGTGCATAAAGAAATTTTTAAAGTAGCTGACTTTTGGTTTGATATGGGGGTTGACGGCATGCGTCTTGACGCGATTCCGTATCTTTACAAAAGAGACGGGACTGACTGCGAAAACCTGCCCGAAACCCATGCTTTTTTAAAAAAATTAAGAGCTCATATTGATAGCAAATACAAAGGTCGAATGCTGCTTGCCGAAGCTAACCAATGGCCGGAGCAGGCTTGCGCTTATTTTGGAAAAGGCGATGAATGCAATATGGCCTTTCATTTCCCTGTGATGCCAAGATTGTTTATGGCGATTCGCATGGAAGATCGTTTTCCCATTATGGACATTCTCGATCAAACTCCAACCCCTCCTGAATCTTGTCAATGGGCCATGTTTTTAAGAAACCATGATGAACTAACCCTTGAAATGGTTACAGATGAAGAGCGTGATTACATGTGGCGGGTCTACGCGAAAGATCCTAGGGCAAGAATCAATCTTGGCATTCGAAGAAGACTTGCCCCTCTTCTTGAAAACGACAGAAGCAAAATTGAGCTGATGAATATTTTGCTCTTTTCTTTGCCGGGCTCTCCCGTGATTTATTACGGGGATGAAATCGGAATGGGAGATAATTACTATCTCGGAGATAGAAATGGAGTGAGAACTCCAATGCAGTGGAATAACGACCGGAACGCCGGATTTTCATCCTGCAATCCGCAAAAGCTCTATCTTCCTCTCATTATTGACCCGCAATATCACTACGAGCATCTAACCGTCGAAAATCAGGAGCATTCCGTCTCTTCTTTGCTTTGGTGGATGCGAATGGCGGTTTCGGTGAGACAAAGGTATAAAGCTTTTGGGCTTGGAACTATTACTTTTTTAAATTCGAGTAATAATAAGGTCTTAGCTTTTATTCGTGAATACAAGAACGAAAAAATCTTGGTGGTAGTTAATTTATCTCGTTTCTCACAGTATGTGGAGCTTAATTTAGCTGAATATAACGGCTATACGCCGGTTGATCTCTTCAGTCAAAATGAATTTTTTCCGCTAAGAAACGACCTTTATGGTTTGACTCTTGGCCGCTATGGTTATTTCTGGCTGAATCTTGTCATGAAGGAAGCTAAAAACCTTCCTATCGATCAAAAGCATCTTGTTTCCTTTCAATTTGGAGATAAATGGCAAGACATCTTAAAAGGAAATCATAAAGCCAAACTATTACAAGAAGTATTACCGGGATATATAGCCGGGTGCCGTTGGTTTAGGTCTAAAGCGAGAGTTATAAAAAATATCCAAATTATTGAAGAGCTGCCTATTGAAAATGCCCGCCTTCTATTTATTCAGGTAAGTTATCAAGACGATAGTGCTGAAACTTATCTTTTGCCCATTTCATTTGTTTCAGATGATGTCTCGCATTCTCTTTTAGCTCATTACCCTGAAGCTGTGATTGCAACAGTCAAGCTTAGCCATACCTCAGGACATTTAATTGACAGCACTTACGACCCTTTATTCCAAGGGGCTCTTTTCTCAACTTTAAAGGAAAAAAGAAAGTCAAAAGGAAAATATGGAAAGTTGCAAGCTACAATTAGCAAACACTTTAAAGTTAATGGGGTAAAAGATGATCAAAAAGATGCCTTGCAGTCTAGAATTTTAGGGGCGGACCAAACCAATAGTTCTTTAAGCTTTGCCGATCGATACTTTTTAAAAATTTATCGAAGAATTGAAGAAGGTACAAATCCGGATGTTGAACTGCAAGGGCACTTAAGTGAAAATTCCAATTTTTCTTCTATTCCCAGGTATTTGGGAAAAATTGAATGGCAAGGAGATTTACAAAATCCTGTCACTGTAGCAATGTTGCAAGAGTACATTCCAAATAGTCAGGATGTTTGGGGTTATTCTGTTGATGCGTTAGGCCGTTTTTTTGATGAGGTCCTAGCTCAGCAAAGCCAATGGGAAAAATGGCTTGAAACCGAGAAAAACCCTGAATTTTTAAGCGAAGAAGCAGTTCCCCAGCAAATCGGAGATGCCATAGGTATTTTTAGAAACACAGCCGAGCTTCTTGGAAAAAAAACGGCAGACATGCATCTAGCTTTGATTTCAAATTGCCAGAGTAAAGATATGGCGGTTGAACCTTTTACCATGCTTTATCAAAAGTCTCTTTATCAAGCTCTTCGTACACAAGCTAAGAAATCATTAGCCCTCCTTAAAGAGAAGCTTAACAGGCTTCCCCCTGATCTTCAGAAGATCACACAAGAGGTTATTGGGTCTGAATCTAAAATTTTGAACCGTTACAGCTATTTGCAAAACAAAAAAGTAAGTGCTTGCAAAATTAGAATTCATGGCGATCTTCACTTGGGACAGGTTTTGTTTACCGGTAAAGATCTCCTCTTTATCGATTTTGAAGGGGAGCCTCAGCTGCCTCTTGGCGAAAGAAGATTAAAGAGATCTCCCTTGCAAGATATTGCGGGAATGGTAAGGTCTTTTCATTACGCGAGCTTAACTGCGCTCTGCCGATATAAAGCCGTTAGAAAAGAACTAAAAGCTAATTTAGAGCCTTTTGCCAATCTTTGGTATAGACACGTCAGCAATATTTATCTCAAAGCCTATCTAAATGAAATGCAAAAGCATTCTATCAACCTTGTCCCTAAAAATAAGGAAGAGTTCATTACTCTTTTGGAAACTTATATATTAAATAAAGCTCTTTACGAGGTTGTTTACGAGCTCCAAAATAGGCCTGATTGGGTTTCAATACCTGTCAAAGGGTTACAAATGCTTCTTAAGGAGTCTTAAATAAAAATGAGTCAAAGAACCCTTGCCGCGTCTCTTTTTACAGAAGATGACATTTATTTATTTAAAGAGGGAAAGCATTTTAGGCTCTATGAAAAATTAGGGGCCCATCAAATGCGTTTTGGAGGCGTTTTGGGAACATATTTTGCTGTTTGGGCGCCTAATGCTGAAACAGTTTCTGTGGTCGGGGATTTCAACGGCTGGGATCCGACCCGCCATCATTTATTTCCAAGATGGGATAGCTCAGGAATTTTTGAGGGATTCATTCCGGAAGTTGGCAATGGGGCTCTCTATAAATATTTTATTATCTCAAAAGCGAACGGGATCATTTTAGAAAAGGGAGACCCTTTTGGTTTCAGATGGGAAGTCCCTCCAAGAACCGCCTCTATTGTTTGGGATTTAAAATATGAATGGGATGAAAAGGATTGGGAAGCTGAAAGAAAAGCTAAAAACAATCTATCGGCCCCTTTTTCTGTGTATGAAATGCACTACGGCTCTTGGGCTCGCGTGGTTGAAGATCATAATAGACCCTTAACCTACAGGGAAATGGCTGAAAAACTCCCGGAATACCTTCATGAGATGGGATTTACCCATGTCGAGTTTATGCCTTTAATGGAGCATCCTTTTTTAGGCTCTTGGGGCTATCAGAAAGTCGGATATTTTGCGCCTAGCAGTCGATATGGCACACCTCAAGATTTTATGTTTCTCATCGAAACGCTTCATCAAAAAAATATTGGTGTGATTTTAGATTGGGTTCCCTCTCATTTTCCATCCGATGGGCACGGGCTTGCTTTTTTTGATGGGACGCATCTTTTTGAACACGCCGACAAAAGACAAGGTTTTCATCCCGATTGGCAAAGCTATATTTTTAATTATGGAAGAAATGAGGTTAAGAGTTTTTTAATCTCAAGCGCTCTTTTTTGGTGTGACAAATATCATATCGATGGTCTTCGAGTCGATGCGGTAGCTTCCATGCTCTATCTTGATTACTCAAGAAAAAGAGGGGAGTGGATTCCTAATGCTTTTGGCGGAAATGAGAACCTGGAGGCGATTCATTTTTTGAAAGACCTTAATAGTGCAGTTTATGGTTTCAATTCATCCCTACAGATGATTGCGGAAGAATCTACCGCTTGGCCCATGGTGTCAAGGCCTGTTTACCTTGGTGGTTTAGGGTTTGGCATGAAATGGAATATGGGTTGGATGCATGACACCCTTGTTTACTTTTCAAAAGACCCGGTCTACCGTAAGTTTCATCAAGGGGATCTTTTGTTCAGCATGCTTTATGCTTATAATGAAAATTTCATGCTTTCCATATCTCACGATGAAGTGGTGCACGGCAAACAATCTCTTTTAAGTAAAATGCCGGGCGATGACTGGCAAAAATTTGCTAATGTCCGTTTACTTATTGGGTATATGTATGCGCATCCCGGAAAAAAATTGCTTTTCATGGGCGCTGAAATCGGGCAATGGTCCGAGTGGAATCATGATCATAGTTTGGATTGGCACCTTTTATCCTATGAAAGACACGAAAAGCTTCAGAAATTTGTAAAAGATATCAATCATCTTTACATTAGGGAGAAGGCCATGCATGAGCTAGATTTTACCCCTGATGGATTTGAATGGTTGGATTTCAGTGATAGCGATAAGAGTGTGATCAGTTTTTATCGTAAAGGAACCTCGCCGCAAGACGAGCTTTTATTTGTCTTTAATTTTACACCCTCGACCCATGAAAACTATAGGCTTGGAGTTAAGCGGAAAGGCACTTATAGTGAAATTCTAAATAGCGATTCGACGTTTTATGGGGGATCGGATAAAGGTAATTTTGGTAAGATTGAGACAAGGCCGATCTCTTGCCATGGAAGGGATCATAGTATAGGCCTTACCTTGCCTCCTCTTGGTTTCCTTTGTTTAAAGCCTGAAACTTGAGGCTTATTAACCTAATTGAAATTAAATTTGAAAAAGCCTAAGATCCTTAAGTTTTAAAATAGTAAATATAAGGCTTAGCAAAATGACGTCATTGATCGGGGATACTACGACAAGTTTACAAGGATTAGATCAACATGTGCTTTCTTTAGAGATGAGAGATCTCTCTAAAAAAAATTGGGTGAACGAAAGATCTAGTGATTATAAAACAAACTTTTACATGAAAAATGGGACTCTCAATCTTTATCTAAAAAGTGGAGGAGGGTTTGCAAAGCCCTATAAAGCCTTTCTTTTTAAAGAAGATCAAGACGCGACTTTTGATTATACCCTTTTAATTAAAGACTTGCTTGAAATAAGCGAAGCAAGACTTCCAACGATAGTATCCATCCCGATAAAATCTTATGTGGAAACAGGAAGCAAAGTTAAATTTTTAATGCTAGGCCAAGGGCCTATGGCAACGATCTTGGGCAGCTTTGAGGTCGATTAACAACAGGAAATAAAAATGAGTCGCCCCTATAAAATTGGCTATGGCTACGACAGACAGCCACCGTTTTTTAACAGCCGAAGAAAAAAAAATAGTAGAAAGTAAAGACGTTCATGAAGAGGAAACAGAGTTTTATTCCAAAGATAAAAAGCTTGTGATCGGCGGTGTCACTTTAGAAGAAAGCGAACAAAAAAAATATGGCCCTTTTAAGGCTAGAAGCGATGGCGATGTCCTTTATCATTCAGTTGTCAATGCTCTCCTTTCTGCTTTAGGAGACAAAAAAGCAAGGGATATTGGAACTCTTTTTCCAAATACCGATAAAGCCAATTCCAATCGTAATAGCTCAGATTTTTTAAAAGCGGCATCAGAGCTTATTCAAGCTTCAAACTATGAGCTTGCCGACCTTAAAGTGATGGTGAAAGGAAAACCTCGCCTTGATTGGCAGTTGGTTGAAAAAAATTTATTAAATTATTTTAAATCTCAAAAATTAACGCCTGACATCCATGTTCAAGCCACAAGCGGGGAAGAAATGGATGGGGCCGGAAAAGGCCTTGGGGTTGAAGTCTTTGCTGTTTGCCTTCTTCAGCTAAAAACTTTAGATCAGAGTAAATTCCTAGCATAAATGAATATCAAATTGAAAAGAGCTTACGATCCTCCTTCGAAAGAAGATGGCTTTAGAATTTTAGTGGATAGGCTTTGGCCAAGAGGCATCAAAAAAGAAGACTTAAAAATTGACTTTTGGATTAAAGAGATCGCTCCCTCAAATGAGCTTAGAAGGTGGTTTGCCCATGACAAAGGCAAATGGAAAGAGTTTCAAAAAAGGTATGATGAGGAGCTCAAAGAAAAAAAGCACGCTGTAGAAGAGATTGATAAGGAAATTCAAAATAAAGGGACTGTCACTTTAGTTTATGGCTCAAAAGAGCCGCTCTATAATAATGCTGTCTTTTTGAAAAAATATTTAGAAAAAAAAGGTAAAAAGAATGTTTTCTAAAAAAATCCTTTTTTTCTTAGGGCTTTTCTTAGCTATAACCCTTTCTTATTTTTTCATTTTAAATGATGATTTTTCAAGCTTAAGGCCTATTAAAGGAGATCTTAATCGTATATCTTCTTTTGAGGCTGATAAAATCAATCAAACCTTAAGTCAGCCGTTCTACTATTTTTCAGAAGGGGGCCAGTCGATTGTTTTTGTAAGTAAAGATAACCAAACGATTTTAAAGCTGTTAAAATATAAAAATTTCAACCCCTCCAACCTTATAAAAATCTTACCCGATTTTCTTTTTAAAAATTTTAAAGCCAATCATATAAAAAAAAGACAGGAAAGGCTTCAAAGCGTTCTTCTTGGGCATCAAATAGCTTTTGAAGAGCATCGATTGGAAAGCGGTCTCATCCATGTGCAGCTTAAACCCTCGAATCAATTTAAACAGATCGAGGTGCATGATAAAAGGGGAATAAAACGAACGATCGATGTAAATCAATATGCCTTCATTTTGCAAAAGAAGGCGGAAGTTTTTAGCTCCGTGATGGAAAATCTTTTAAAGCAAGGTAAAATGAGTGAAGCTAAAACTTGGATTGATAAACTTTTTACCCTCTATCTATCTGAATACCAAAAGGGAATTTATGATCTCGATCATGGCATTATGCATAATATTGGCTGTGTGAACCATGATATCATCCACCTGGACGTTGGAAGTTTTATCAAAGATGAGAAAATGAAAGCCCCGGAATACCATAAAAACGATTTAATTAAAGTGACTCGTAAAGTCTATCAGTGGCTCAATAAATACTATCCAAGTTATAAGGATGAGCTTGTTTTAAAATTGGAAGAAAAATTACAGCAGCACTTAAATGAACCCGTTTCACTAAAAGAAGTCCCGTAAATGCTCTATAAAAAACTGATTTTAAGCTTAATTTTTTTAGGCGCTTGTTATATCGCGGATCCTTTATTTGGCGAAACACGAGAGTGCGACAATATTTTTTTCTCCAAAGCTTATTCTGAGTATGCAAGTCAGCTAAAGCAATTTGTGAGATCCCACCCCTTTTATGAATCTTTAGAACCCCTTGAAAAAACTCCTTTTAATCAAGAGGCCCTAAAACTGATACAACTAATAGATGGGCCTTTAACAGATCCTAAACGCCAATTTCATGAAAGTTTTGTCAGATCGCTTCGAAACCTTGCGAGCTTGGAGTTTCAAGAAAATGCTCTTTCTTATTCTTTCTTTCAGGATCTTTTGAGATGGATTTATCTAAAGGCTGATCTTAAAAAAGAGTTTCATGAGTTTATAGCAAGCTATCTTGTTGATCACCCTAATCTTTTAGAAGCGATAAAAATCACTTATAATAAAATTAAAGCGCATTCCAATTTTAAAAAATTGGGCCATAATTCCAAAATCGAAGACCAATTTTTTTATGGCAACCTTCCTTTTTTTGTAGCGGAGCTTTCAAATTCCTCTAAAACAAAGCTTTTCCGCTTAGGAAACCCATCACATAACGATCCTTCCTTTTTTGGAACAACGTATTCGGTGCTTCCTGAATTTAGAGCCTTTATAGCTTTTGGTCAAAATCACCTTTATATCAATCTGATGAAACGGGTAAAGACTGAAAAATTTCTTGCTCTGCCGCTTGAAAAATTATCTCAGGAAAGTCCCAATTTTTTTATGGCGACCCTGGATAAGGATTCTTCCTTTTATTGGCAAAAGGCAAAACAGTTTCCCGAAAAAATGGATTTTAAAAATTTTAAAAATCTATTTTTAGATGAGATGCTGGCAAAAGAAGGCAATTTCTTTTTTTCGAGCCAATTTAGAATTGAAGAAAAACGAGATCAGCTTGAAAGCCTCATCAATAAAGCCCATAAAACCTTTTTTTCGGCCCGACCTCATTTAAACCGAGAAGAAAGACAAGCCCTTATCGAGCTTACCTATCTAAACCTGATAGACTATTTATTGGAACTTTCAAACCCGGCTTCTATGAATATTACTTGCCGGCAAGGAATGGATAGAGGTCCGTCTTTGATGCTGCTCTTTGCATATCAAAAAAAACTAATTGATAAACAGGAACTTATCGCACTTCTTTTAGCCTCGCCTATTATTATTCATAATAGGCCAAGCCATGAATCTAGGATAGATCGTTTCTTGCTAAGTGCCAAGTATCTAAACCAATTTTAGACTTCTTCCTAAGGTCCATTCAAAAGAAGTCTAGTTTACAAAATTGCCATTCTTCGTTAGACCTTTTTTAAAAGGAGGCTTTCGCTATGACAGTTTATAATCCAACACAAGTGCCCTTTATCCCCGGCGGAGAGGAACAAAATTCTCATAACCCCCCTGTTAATACTCTGCAAAGTAAAATGAGAAGGAAGCTAAAAAGGGGAGAGTCCGCTCGCAATTGTTCACGGTTTCGAAAGAAAAACGAATCCGATGAGACATGCGAAACTATCGCAAGCTCCATCACTCCGATTCTTAAACAAGAACCTCAAGAAGCTCCAAAAACAGACCCTAAAAGGTTTAAGGAATCCCTTAATCGAGTCCTCTCTAAAGGTGTTCTTCCTATAGCGCAAGTAGCGGAAAGACAAGAGGTTAAAGAACCGGGCCCAGAAAGGGCTAAAAGCCTTCCTCTGGGTTCAAGGGGACGTCCTTTGGTTACCCTAGACGATATAGAAAAATTTAGAAATCGTAAATCAACTCTCTTGCCATCATTTAATGCAACGGGTAAAAAAGATGAAGATTTAGCGACTGTTTCTTTTGAGGATAACAGCGCTTTAAAAAAGGGAGAAAAAATGATGACTTCAACTTTCGATGTGGCCAAAGCTCTTCAGGCTCAATACTCTGCCTTCAACCCTTCTGCCGAAATTGTCGGCGAAGTGGACCAAAAAGCTCAGGAACTAAAGGAACCTAATTTTGAAGAAATAAAACTTGCTGAATTTAAAAAAATTATAAATTTCTTTGAAACCCATAGGGAGCAATTATTTCCTTCCTCCCTAACCGAAACAGAAACCTATAAAGATTTTGCCGACATGGCGATGACAGAAGAGCCAAAAAGAGCTCTTCCTCTAAAAGCTAAAGTGCGATCAATTATCGAATCCGACCCAGAAGCTCTTCAACAATTAGAGAAAGTGACTACTATTTGCCATTTAAAGATGTTTAAAGCTCAAAAAGAACAAAGAGAGCTTAACGAAAAAGAAATCAGCGACATCACACAAGCTCTATCGGAATTGGATGCTTATTACGGCATAGCAGAATCTGAAGAAGATAAAGCTTTTAGAGAAAAAACAAGTTTCCTTGCAAACAACGTTCCTTATTTTATCCAATTGAGCAAGCAATTTGTGACCTCTCTTGATACTTTCCAATATCAAAAAGACTTGGAAGAATTCGAAGAAGGTTTTAGAGCTGCTTTTCAAGCTAATATCGCTAATCTTTTTAATGAGAAAGCTGCCAACAGCAAAGGAAAAGCCGCCGCCCTTGCTGCAAAAGCTCTTCCTGATATGAAGAATTTAACTTTAGAACAGTGCTATGACCAGACACAACTTTATCTTCTTGGAATTACTTTAAGAGTAGAAGAAGAAAGAGAAGAGTTTAATGAACAGGAAATAAGCGCTTTTAAAGAAGCTTTTGAAGCTTTAATTGCAAAAGTTGAAAGCCTTGTTAAAATGGATGAACTTAATGCCGCTAGATTATCTGCTGATGCAAGCCTTGCAGAAACAGAAAAAGCTCAAGCGGAAAAAAGAGAAAAGCATACTAAAAAATTAGCAGCTCTTGCAGAAGAAGTAGAAACTAAATCTAAAGAATTAAGCGCTTTTAATTCAAGAACCGCGGAATGCCGTGAAAAAGATGCGGAACTAAAAGAAGCGATTGAAAATCTAGAGGCTGCAAAAAAAGAAGCTTTCACGCTAGCAGAAAGTACGCTTAAAAATAAGGGCGATAAAGTAAATGACAAAGGTGCTTCTATGAAAGAAACGCTTGATAAAACTATTGAGAGCCAAAAAGAAGCTCAAAGCAATTATGAAGGCTTTATCAAAGAAAATTTTACCCCAAAATCGTTCGAACTTGGAAAAGGCAGCCAAGAAGCGTTAGACAGCTTAAAAGTTCTTAATGAAAATCTTGAAGGACTCATGTCTTTCTATTTTTCTTTTGCCGATCACATGGAATTTAGAATCAAGCACGAGAAGAAATCTTCCGGCATCTGGTCCTACTTGGGTTGGTAAAAAAATTTCTAAAAGTTCACTAGCCGATAAGTATCGGCTAAAGAGTGCTTTCTTCTTAAAGCAAATTCTTCAATCTGATATCCTTTATTTTTCGAAAGAAGTCTAATATTAACTTTACGTGACTTGGAAGCTGCTATGCACCTTTTATTAAGCGGGCTCACATTAGCCTTTGTTTTTTGTTCTGCTTTTTTACTCGCCGTTGATGAAGAGGCGGAAGAGCCTCAAGTGATTATCCTTCTTGGACCGCCGGGTTCAGGAAAAGGGACTCAAGCTAAACGGATAGCAGAGTCTTTAAAAATTCCCCATATCTCAACAGGGGATTTATTTCGCGAAAACTTAAAAGCCGGAACACCGCTTGGCGTCAAAGCAAAAGGTTATATGGAGTCCGGGAAACTAGTTCCGGACGAGCTCGTTTTAGACATGTTAATGGATCGTGTCCATAAGCCGGATGCTAAAAGAGGGTTTTTATTAGATGGTTTTCCAAGGTCGATCCCTCAAGCGGAAGCTTTAAAAAAACATTTAGGCAGACTGACCCCTATTGTCATTAATCTTGAAGTTAGTGATGAGACGGTCATTAAAAGGATTGAGGGCAGACTTTCCTGTCCTAATTGCGGAGCCATTTATAATAAATACTTCTCTCCCAGTAAATCCGGAAAATTATGTGAAAGTTGCCAAGGGGAGCTTAATCAAAGATCCGATGACCGATATGAAGTAGTCGTAGAACGCTTAAAGCAATACCATAATCAAACCGAACCCTTGATCGACTTTTACTCAAAAGATAAAATTTTATTTTCAATACCTGGAGAAAGGGACCCTGAAGTTATTTATAAAGAGATCATGAATAAAATCAGAAACCGCTAGTTTTTTTCCTAAAACCCGTGATGGCACTCACGGGTTTACTAAATACCTGTCCAATCCATTAGAATTCTTTTGAAACTCCAATCAAAGCGACATTCGAAAGAAGTCTATTAAAGATCCTCATATGTCTTTTCAAAAGTGTTTCAAGGAAGCTTTGGAAGCAAGTTTAGCTACTTTCGGAAAGTTATAACTTTGAAATAATAAATTTTTAATTTGGATTATTTAAAAGACTTTTGATCCACTCTTCTTAATTGAAATTTAAATTTTAAAAAAAAGATGCTTTCCTGGAATTAAAGGGAAACTTCATCTAATGAGGTAATTAAATATTAGACTTCTTACGAAACTCGATTCAAATGATAAATTTCAGAGTGAAGAAAAAATTTTTATTGGGGATCTTTGACCAGTCCGGAGGGTCAATTTTATCAAAATAGGTTGAAAGAGCCAAAGCAATTCACAGATTAGTTTGAGCGAATGGATCGGTAAACTATCACTAAGAGAGTAAGAATTGTCAGGGGGATCGTAAACAACATTGCTATACCAACCATTGGTAATACCTCATGTTGTTTCGCATCTAAAATCAGGTAGGTAATGTAAGCTACATAATAAAATAGAAACAGGAATCCTTCCCATTTTGAGATTTTGTAATCGGTAAAAAAAATCGGCAGGCAAGCTATACTTGCTGCAATCGCAACCGGCAAATCAAATCTCAAAACTGAGGGCGCAACCGTTATCCCCGCGGGCGCAATCAAGCCGGCTAGCCCAATTACTCCCAAGATGTTAAAAATGCAACTTCCAACCACATTTCCAATCGCTATATCTCTCTGTCCGCGAATTGTGGCTACAATCGAAGTTGCAACTTCCGGAAGAGATGTGCCAATAGATACAATAGTCAATCCAATTATTAATTCGCTAACACCTAAAATTCTTGCCAGAGTCACTGCATTATCCACCATTAATTCCGCACCACTAATGCAAAAAATCAAACCGATCGTAATGAGCCCTAGTTGTTTTATGATTGCCAAGGTGGAACTAGATTTCACGTTGCAAGAAGGACTCTCGCTCATGCCACTCTTAGAAGAATTCTCTTGCAGGCTTTTACGAATAATAAACCAATTATACAAAGTAAAGCCTGTTAATAATAATAACCCCTCATATCGGTCGATTATACCATCAATACTAAGCCATAAAAAAATCAGATTACTTCCGATCATAATTGGCACATCTAGTCTAATCAGCTGTTTTGTGACTACCAAAGGAGCCACAACGGCACATGCGCCGAGGATAAAAAGCACATTGAATATATTGCTGCCTATGCAATTGCCCACAACTAAATCCGAATGATTAGTCAAAGCTCCCTTTATGCTAACTACAAATTCAGGGGCACTCGTTCCAAAGGATACGATCGTCAAGCCAATTACTAGAGGGGACACTCCAACCATAGCAGCTAATCGCGATGCTCCCAGCACTAGCAATTCTGCCCCGATCACCATCGCTGCCAAAGCCATAAACATCAAAGCTAAAATCAATAGCATGGTTTTGTCTCAAGGAGTTTTTGAACTACTGCAATTAAGAACCCTATCATAATAAATCGAGTGCCA
The DNA here is from genome assembly GCF_000750955.1 of Criblamydia sequanensis CRIB-18. Taxonomy (NCBI): domain Bacteria; kingdom Pseudomonadati; phylum Chlamydiota; class Chlamydiia; order Parachlamydiales; family Candidatus Criblamydiaceae; genus Candidatus Criblamydia; species Candidatus Criblamydia sequanensis. The sequence continues at coordinate 95,373 of NZ_CCEJ010000003.1, forward strand.
ACGACAATACAGACACAGTTATTGTCGTTCAATCCAAGCCATGGATACACCCCCAAGAATAGCCAATTTGCCATTCAGGTAAGTTATAAGTGGCTTGATAGACCGACTCGCGTCATAAATATAGCATTGCAATGAAATATCGAGTTGCAAGGATTGCTAAACATTGTTCTATCGGGTCTTTCAAACAAAGTAAAGGATCTTATTTCGAATGGTCAAAACAAGAATCGTGTCTTAATGCTATTTTGAACATGCAACTTAAATAGGAAAGTGGCAAAAGGGCTTTCAAATGCAATGCTACAATATCATCTATTTCCTTACTAATTAAATATAAGCTTCACTTTAACCGGTAATCAAAGTTGCATGGAACCTTAGCCCGAGGCTAAAGAATTTTTGTCATATCTTTGCAAACTGAGAGCTTGTTTAATATTTTGCTGATCTTATGAATAGGTAGAAAGCTTTCTCTAGGACGTTAATTTTGGTAGAGCTTACTCCTTGTTTATTGATTTTTTAAATTTTATCAATAGTTTTTTAAATCGAGATCCCTCTTATATCCACAAAATTGACAATCAATACATGCGGATTTTTAAAATGCCAGACTTGCAAAATGAATTAAATTGTCACTTTTATTAAACTTGTGATTGCGCCCCTAATCCGTGACCAATCGCGGGTTAAAGTTCATTCATTTTAGAAGCTATTCTTTTTTAAACGACGCAATGTATTCTTTTAACATAGGCTTAGAGTAGATTTCGTTATAGCGCAGGTCTTTAACAGTATTTAAGCCGAATTTTTCAAGTTTTTTACGTATTTTAGCAAAAAGAGAGCTTCTTAAAGTATCTTCAGTGAGTTCTTCTTGTGATGCGTAATCTTTTCCTTCCTCTATCAATCCAATCTCTTTAAAGTCATTCAAATGCCAAATAGATAACTTGGCAAGACCCTCTTGTATTGGGGCGTCATCACTTAGAGATTCAATAGTGGAGTCATCTATTTTTGTAAAAACAGAAGCAAGCCTTAAATCAAGCTGAAGAAAGAGTCCTGTAGATTTCTCATTTTTACTTTTTGGGGCGCCAAGGGCAAGGTTAAGAAATTTGATCCAGCTTTCTTTAAAGAAACTGAGTTCGTTGACAAGATCGCTTCGTAAACTAAGCCAGGCAATTTGTAAGGATTTTTCAATAAGAAAAAGATTTTTTTTGGCCGGAAAACCGGCCTCTTGCAAATTTTGCTTAATATTTTGCAAGTACTCGCGAGTTAAGCTTTTGAGTTCTATATTTTGAATGCTGTTTTCCAACTCTTTCAGCTTCAAAAAATAAGAATCAAGCTCAAGGGACTGCTCTTTTGAAAATCTTGAAATCAAATGTTGGACCGGTTCACCCTCAGCCCCTTTTTTAAGCAATAAAAAGAAAGACTCATCATCCTTTAAAAGATCTTTGAAAGTAGTTAAGGGCAAACGGATAAGTAAAGAATTTGATTTTAAAAATAAGGGAGAGGAAAAAAAGTTCTTACTTCTAAAAATGAGACTGAAGTCCCCTTGAGTTAACGCTTCCCCTAGGACCTCAAGGTCTTTTTCGGAAAGCTCTTTTAATAGAAAAAGAAGAACTTTTTGAAGATCTCCATCGCTAAGATTTTCTTTCTCTTGTTTAAAAGAGGAGATATCAAGAGTTGAAAACTTATTTAAAACATTAGAGGGGGGAGTTTTTTTTTCTCTTTTTTTATCCTTCATTTCTTTCGTCGCCTACAAGTTCTCTTCTTTTTTTTTATTATGGCTAAAGATAAAGATAGAGGACAAGTAAGTATGTGCATCCGGAATGAATTTTACCATCAGAGTGTTGTAAATTTATGGGGGAGAAAGAATTAGAGCATCATTTTTTATTAGGGTCAACCTCCTGGACGGTGCGCGCTTTAAACAAAGATAAGAAAGGAGCCCTGGCCATAGAGGCCAATTCCAAATACGGGCAGGTTTTCTTTATAAAAGATGAAAATGAAAAAACCGCCTTCCAGGAAATTAAATCTCTCGTAGAGGGGAAAAAAAAACTATTAAAAGTATTTGCAAGCCCCGATATTGATCTTGACCTTATTCGTCATTCAAAAGCTTATTCTCAAGAAGAATCCTCTCTTATTTTGCCGATTTTTCAAAATGACCTCAAGGGTTCCTCCCTTTCAGACAACCTACGGGGAGTTTCTCACCATGATTTAAATAAAATAATGCATTATGAACAGGTGTCAGCGCTTCTTGAGATCGCGGAATACTACGGAAATTATCTAGAAACTTATTCAAAAGAAATTAAGCCTGAATCCTTTGAGAAATATGAATTTGAATGGCGTTTAAAAGACGTTTATCATGAAACTTCATCAGCTTTATTAAAAGCCTCCTTAAAAGAAGAAAAAAAGCTTGTGTTTGCTTACTCTGATTTAGACGCTTATTCTAAAGATTTGATTGAGAATGAGAAAAAGCTTTTGTTTCAGAGAAACATTTTGGCTGAGAAACTCAAAGAAATAAAAGCATCTCTTGTCTTTTTAGTTCAATCCTTAACCGCATTAAATGAGAAAGATCCCAATTTATTAAAATTGGCGAGATCGGCGAATTTTCTTTTAATGCTTTTAGAAGAAAAAAATTTTATCTCCGAAGATAAAATCTTAAAGTGGATTTCCTTCGATCTTATTTTGCTTTTTTGGGCTAAGGATTTAGAAATGACTGTCCTAGACTGTCAATTCAATCAAAAAAATGAAGGCTTTTTAGCTTTTCTTCTAGATATTTCATTTATTAGCCTTAAGGATTTATTTTCTATAGACGAGCTTGCAGCTTTTGTATTTTCAATAAATGGCAAAGAAACTGAATCTCTGAGGAAAATAAAAGCTATTTTACAATTACATTTCTTTACCGCTTTAAGAGAGTCTTTAAACTACTATCCCACTCATGAAAATAAAACTTTGGAGTTATTAGATCCCGAGTTTTCTTATCTTATAAATAAGGAAAATGAAGAACAGGCTTATAGCCTCCTGAGCCATTTTTACTAAAAAAAGCAAAAATCATTAAAAGAAGCTTTAAATAAATTCTTAAACAATTTCTAATAAGTATTGAGTTGATTTTTCTCAAAACCTTGTAAAAAAACCGTATTTAAACAAATTAAGAAGACCGTGCCTATTATCAAGAAATTAAAACGCCATTTGGAAGAATTTGTTTCAAGCGAACTCACGCCTTTGTCCGATCAAGGACTTAAGCCGGGAGTTCATCCGTATGCTCATTTAAGACCTCAAGGCCTAGAAAAAAATAGCTCAGACAGATCCTCATTTGAGGAAACGTATAAGACTTCCTATTCTCATGGATTAGAGCAGATCTACGCCCTTGAGACGGTCGATGTCAAATCTATTCGAGTTCTTGGAAGCTCTTCAGAAAAAGAAAATCTGCAGATAGAACCTTTAGTTGAGTATTCAGATTTCGATCTTGAAAATCAGTTGGAATTTCCTTTTAAGGAAGGCCAAAGCTCTCTTGATTCTTTTCTTCTAAACGAGCCTTTAAGCGTTCTTGGTTTTTCAAAGCACACTGAAAATAATCTTAGACGCCTTGAAAAAAATCGAATTCAAGACCTTCTTAAAATTGATTTAAGGTCTTTGACCCATGTTAAAGGCATGGGACAAGGCCATATCGATGAGATACGGGAGCGTTTAAATCAATATATAGCTGGCAAACCTCTATATGGATGCAAGTTTATCGATTTCGAATCTTGGGTCAAGACCCTGCTTCCTGAAAACGAAAAGAAAAAGGTTTTTATCGTTCTTGATTATTTTGATTTGAGCCATTTGATTTCCCTTTCGCCTTTTGAAAGCGTAGAATTAAGAAAGTTAACCGTTGAAAAAAAGCAAGAGTGGCTAGAAGACGGCCTTGATGGTTTTAGAACTGATGAGAAAAAAAGATATTTCGAAGACACATTTAAACATGTTTTAGAGTCGCTCATTGTGCCATGGATGCGACAAAGGCAAGGAATGGTTTATGGCTATGAGCTTGAAGAGCGTTTTGAGAAGCTCTCTTTAAATCGTAGCTCTTTTAAAAAAGCATGGGCCTTTTTTCAAAAAATTTATCAGGAGAAAGGAAACCTTATCGATTCCTTTTTACCCAATAGCAAAGGATTATATTTTGCTGATCGGAAAATTCATGAAAATTTTGAGCTTGTAAATCAAAAAGCGCTTTCATATTTTTATAGTCAAGAAGCTGAATATCCCTTCAATCAGCTTGTGGATTATATTTTAAAAGAGTTTGCTTGCAGATGGCAGGGCTTTAAAGAGGGTTTTGTCGCAAAAGCTGTTCGATCTTCACCAAGTCTTGAATTCAAAAAGGAAAAAGGCATCCTTTTATCTTATCTCAAATAAATGCTTCTTACTTTTTTATCCTTAAAAACCAATCAGCAATATGTTATAAAATAAATATTTTACAAATCCCATCTTGGGTAACCTCTTCACTTTCAAAAAAAAATCAAGAAGCAGAAGTTCAATATAACCACTTGCTTTGAAGTATTTTAAGAAAATTTCAAAATTTTGAAATCGCAACTTGAATAATTAATAGCAATAACTAATACTTTTTTCTCAAAAGTAGATCAATTTTGAAATTGTTTGAAAAAAAGTAAGAGGATTGTCTGCTTTGGGGATTTGTGAAAAACAAAAAAAATATTTTTTATTTTTACTTTATAATTAAAGAGATAAAGTTTTTTACAAGAATTCCTCAATTATACCTTGATTTCAACATGATTAAATTATAAAAAAAAAACTTTTCTTGATACATGATACCATGATTTTTGAGGAAGAAATGTCATTTGTCAGCGTTTTAAAAGAATTTAAGGAATTTGCGATGCGTGGAAGCGTTGTTGATCTTGCGGTCGGTATCATTATTGGTGCTGCGTTTAGTCAAATAGCAGACTCACTAGTTACAGATATCCTAACTCCTCCGATCGGCCTTATGCTAGGAGGTGTTGATTTTTCAAGCCTTGCCCTGACAATCAAGGAAGGGGGAAATGCAGAACCCTCTGTTTCCATCAGATATGGGGTCTTTTTGAATCATGTCATCAACTTTTTAATTATCTCCTGGGCAGTTTTCATTCTTGTAAAAGGGATGAATTCGTGGAGACGGAGAGAAAAAGAAAACCGAAAAACAATAAAATGCCCCGAGTGTCAGATGGAGATTCCTGGCAACGCCAAAAAATGCGGTCATTGCTGGTCTGAATTCAAGAAGGCCGCCTTTTAATCGAAGGGTATCTTTTGGATAAGCTTTCCCAATTTGAAGAAACTATTCCAAGTTGCAGGCTTTGCCCAAGGCTTGTAACTTTTCGAGAGAAAGTCGTCCCAAAACCTAAATTTGAAGATGAAACGTATTGGAGAAAACCGGTTCCTGGGTTTGGTGATACAAAAGGGTGGCTTCTGATTTTGGGTCTTGCGCCTGCCCCTCACGGCGGAAATAGGACGGGCCGTCTTTTTACAGGCGATCTCTCAGCAAAGTTTTTAATAAACGCTCTTTATGAAACCGGTTTTGCCAATCAAAGAACGTCTGAATATAGAAACGATGGTCTTATTTTGACAGGCTGTTTTATGACAGCTGTGGTTAAATGTGTGCCTCCGAATAACAAACCTTTGCCAAAAGAAGTCTTGGTCTGCAGCTCGACTTATCTTCACAAAGAAATCTCTTTATTAAAAAACTTAAAAGCCGTCTTGTGTCTTGGCCATTTGGCTTATGATGCTTACTTCTCCTACATGAGAACAATAGGGGAGTTTAAAAAAGTCCCTTTTAAATTCGGCTTAAAAGTTTCCTTTGATGCTTATCCGAAGCTTTATGCCTCCTACCACCCAAGCCCTCAAAATACAAATACGGGCAAGTTAAAATCAGAAGATTTTATTCACCTCTTGGAAAGAATCAAAAGCGATCGTAAAACGCTCATTTAGAAGCGGGCTCAAGAAAACTAACTAATATAAATAAACACCCGATGAGTGTGTGAAAGAAGTTTCCCTGAAAGCTGTTGGCCATAAATCCAAGCAAGGGGTAGCCGAAGTGAAGAAGGCCAAGCACTCCCATAAACAAATAGACAAAACCAAAAATTCGAAAAAAAGCAAAAGGGACCTTATCACCGCTATAACTTGCGGCGGCGGCGGCTAAAGCTGTAAAAAGATGGAAAAAATTTAGAGGGGGATTCACGGCCATCCATCCAAAAAGCCGACCGTCTATTACTGCGTAAGGAACAAAGCTAAAAAGGGCAAGAAAGAGAAAGGAAATAGCAGTGACAAGAGATAAAATCCTTAGTGTAAATGACATAAGCTTTGACTTGTTTTGGGTTGAAGGTTCTTTTTTAAGAAAACTATAACCATGATATAATATCAAGTAATCAAGGAGGCCGCCATGAATGGTTTACCTTCTTTTATCTTAAAGATGTTCCTCCCCTTGGCATTATTTTTCTTACCGATACATGGATTTGATCTTAACGCTTTCACAATTGAACCGGTAAAGATCAAAAAAAGAGGGGAGCCTGCCGCAACATCTGTTAATCAATCGTTTGACCCGCAGCTTGGATTTGCCGATTGCGTCAAATACATGGGGTATCGCCCGATTGGCCTTGACCGTTACGCTATGCGTTTTTTTAACTCTTGCGCAGAGAGGGTCAATATTAATATTTGCGTTCTAAAAGATGATGGCTCAACCAAGCTCTACCGCAGCATAAGAAGAGTTCCGGTAGCAGGTAATATGGATATTTATACACTTCCGGGAGATGCTCCTCCAAGATCGATTAAGATGGCTTATGGGTACTCTTTGCCTGCCATCCCAAGGCCTTGCACCCCTGATAGCCCGACCGGTTAACTAACCTTAAGCTGAAAGACTGAACATCTGACAGTTTAGGTTAGGCCAAGGAAGGTTTAAAGCCTTCCTGCGCAAACAAAACCTTTTTCAATAAGTGTTTGGAAAAGGTTTTGTTTTTTTTTAATTCTTGTTAAAATTATCGATATTTTTTCTCAAAACTTGGGTTTGCAAAATGGCTTTTGAATTAGAGACTGTTGAAAAAAAAATGATAGAAGAACTCTCTTCTGAACTTAAAATCTCGAAAATTTCTTTCGCATCGGTTCTTAAACTGCTTAAGGAAGGCAACACCATTCCTTTTATCGCACGTTATAGGAAGGAAGCGACCGGAAATTTAGACGAGGTCGTCATACGGGCAATTGACGAGAAAAGCCGCTATTTTATGGAAGTCGAGGAAAGAAGAAAAACTATCCTTGAGTCTATTGAAGGGCAAGGAAAACTAACAGAAGAGTTAAAAAAAGCCATCCTGGAATGTAAAACTAAAAATGGCCTTGAGGACCTTTACTTGCCTTATAAACCCAAGAGAAGAACAAGGGCCATGATTGCAAGGGAAAAGGGGCTGCTTGGTCTTGCGATGAGAATTTGGGAGCTTCCTAATGAAGGCCATCCTTTAAAGGAAGCGGAAAGCTATATTTCGGTAGAAAATGAAGTGGATAGCGCTGAAAAAGCACTTTCTCTTGCAAGAGACATTGTTGCAGAGCTTTTTTCTGAACTTCCACTCTTAAGAGAGGAGCTGAGGCAGTTCTTTTTTGACACAGGAGTGGTTTCTTCTAAAATTATCGAAGGAAAAGAACAGGAAGGAATCAAATTTAAAGATTATTATGACTTTAAAGAAAAAGTTTCCAAAATTCCCTCTCACCGCTTTTTAGCTATTCGAAGGGGAGAAAAAGAAAATATCTTGGATTATAACATTCTTATAGAAGAGGAAGAAATTTTTAATAAAATGCTTAATCTTCAAAAGTGGCATTTAAAATCCCCGTTTTCTGAAGAATATCGGCAAGCTGCTAAGGATGGCTTTAAGCGGTTAATGATGCCGGGTATTGAAACGGATGTAAGAGTTGAATTAAAACAAAAATCAGATAGGGCAGCGGTTGATGTTTTTGCCGAGAATTTGAAGCATTTGCTTATGTCTTCGCCTTTTGGTAGCAAAAAAGTGCTTGGGATTGATCCGGGACTAAGGACTGGCTGTAAATTGGTTGCAATCGATGCGACGGGCGCTTTTTTAGAGAATGAGACGCTTTATTTGACCCAAGGCGAAGAAGCTAAAAAAAGAGCCAAGCTAACTCTTCTTAAATTTATAAAACAATATGAACCTGAAGCGATTGCCATAGGCAATGGAACTGCCGGAAGGGAGACCGAAACTTTTGTCAAAGAGGTCTTAGCACAAAACAATCTTAAAGACATTATTGTGGTTTCGGTTAATGAATCCGGGGCAAGTGTTTATAGCGCCTCTGAAAATGCTAGAGAAGAGTTTCCTGATCTTGATTTGACAGTCAGGGGAAGCATATCCATTGGAAGAAGGCTTCAAGACCCGCTTGCTGAACTTGTTAAAATCGATCCGAAAGCGATTGGTGTCGGTCAATACCAGCATGATGTTTTTCAACCGTTGCTTCAAGAACAACTTTCCCATGTCGTTGAATCATGCGTGAATAAAGTTGGTGTCGAGTTAAATACTGCAAGTGTCGAGTTATTGTCTTACGTCTCGGGAATAGGCCCTTCCATGGCAAAAAAAATAGTCAGCCACAGAACGGCTCAAGGGGCATTTAAATCTAGAACCGACTTATTGAAAATTTCCGGATTCGGGCAAAAAACTTTTGAGCAGGCAGCCGGGTTCTTAAGGATTCATGGCGGCAATAACCCCCTTGATGCTTCTCAAGTTCATCCTGAAAGATATGACGTTGTGGAAGCCATTGCAAAAGACTTAAATGTCCCTTTAACAAACTTAATTGGCAATGACAAGCTTTTAACCCAAATTAATTTAAAGAAATTTATTAATAAAGATCTTGGTGAGCTCACCCTTTTAGATATCATCGAAGAATTAAAAAAGCCGGGACGCGACCCAAGAAACGCTTTTGAAAGACCAATTTTTAGAGATGATATTTTAGAAATGAAAGATTTAAAACCCGGAATGATTCTTGAAGGTATCGTTACAAACGTGACTGAGTTTGGGGCTTTTGTGGATATTGGCGTTCACCAAGACGGTTTAGTCCACGTCTCTCATCTTTCGGACCGATTTATCAAAAATCCAAGGGAGGTGGTTACTCCGGGTCAAAAAGTAAAAGTAAAAGTCCTCGAGGTCGATATTCCAAGAAAAAGAATCTCTTTAACTTGCAGGTTAAATGAGAGGGAAGCTCCTGCTACCCCAAAAAACACTAAGGATGCAAAAGCTGCAAAACCGGGAGGAAAACCCTTTTTTAAGTCCCCTTTTGATAGTTTGTAAAGTTAATATATAAATTATTTTAAAAATTAACTTTAGTTAATTACTTTTATGTATTATACTAGTAAACTTCTTCTTTCTAAACTCGTCTTTGATTGGAAAAATGGGCAGATGCCAATAACAGCTTTTTTAACCCTTGAATGGAGTTTTCGAAAGAAGTCTAATGTTTTTAGGATTGTGATTTTATTAAAGGAATAAAATGAAGCGTCTTGCTTTTGATTTAGAAGAAAAAGAGTGGATGGATTGGCTTTTGCAAAGAGGGGAAAAGCCTTTCAGGTCAAAACAAATTAGAGAATGGCTTTTTCAAAAAGATGAGAATGACCCTCTTCTTTTTACAAATCTTCATTTGCCTTTAAGGGAAGCTCTCAAAGCTGATTTTGATTTTGATCTGCCTGTTGTTGACGCTCGTCTGGAGTCAAAGGACGGCTCTGAAAAATTTCTTTTACTTTCGAAAGACAATCAGCTTTTTGAAATGGTGATCATGCCTTCAGACCATCGCATCACCCTTTGCGTCAGTAGTCAAGTAGGGTGTAGAATGGGATGCACTTTCTGCCAGACTGGAAAATTGGGCTTTAAGCGAAATTTAACCCGGGGCGAGATTTTATCCCAAATTATCTTGGCAAATCGAAGGCTTAAAGAGAAAGGGCTTGAGCGAAAAGTTACGAATGTAGTTTTTATGGGTATGGGAGAGCCTTTAGACAATTATGAAGAAGTGGTCGCTGCTTGTAAAACTTTAATTGCGAAAGACGCATTTCATCTTTCAAAATCAAAAGTGACCATCTCCACTTCGGGACTTGTTCCTGAAATTGAGCGTTTAGGCAAAGATTTGCCTGTCAGGCTTGCTATTTCCCTTCATCAAACAAATGATGAAAAACGATCCGAGATCATGCCGATAAATAGACGCTACCCGCTGCCTGTTTTAAAAGAAGCCCTCCTGAATTACCCAGCGCCTGATCGTTTAGGAATTACTTTTGAATATGTGATGATTAAGGGAGTCAATGACTCCCTTCTCGATGCGAAAAGGCTCGTTCATTTTCTCCATGGCATAAAGGCAAAGGTCAATCTGATCCCGATGAATCGATTCCCGGGAAGCTCAATGACAACTGCCGAAGAAGAGGCGGTAGAACAATTTCAAAGGTACCTTAGCGAAAGGTCCATCCCTGCGCCTGTTCGCTATAGCAGAGCGCAAGATGTCAGCGGAGCTTGCGGCCAGCTTGCCGCTAAAAAACAAAATGAACTAGATATGGACCCAAGGGTTTTGGCAAAAGAGAGAAGAATCGAAGATAAATTTGCCAAGACAACTTTTGGGCAAAAAAAATCGCTTGAATAGGAATTTTAACGAAGGGCTATTCAAGCGAGGTAAATTCTACCAGTTGGTATTAGATCTTTGCTGGTTAGGCATTTGTCTAAAATTGCCGCTCGAATTCATCTGATTCGTGCCGCTATTTTGGTTCATATTAGATCCGGAATTAGGTCCGTAGCCATTTAAACGGCCGCTTTCATGGAGTTGATCTCTTGCTTCTCTCCAGGATTGACGAAGCTCATCTCTATTGATAGGAGCCGTTCTTACATTTATTTGGGTTTTTGGTGTGACAGCCGGTTTCTCATTTTCGTAACCTTGATCACCATCATCTTCGTCATCCACCTCGAATTCTTCTTCTTCAACGTCAATTTCATCCGGAGTTTCTTCTTCTGTTTCAATCTCGATCACTTGAGGGGCTTTTCTAGCCTCTCCGGGGACTGTATTTTCAGGAAGTACAGTGGTTGTTTTATGATCTTTAAGTTCAGTTCTTTGTTCGCAAGATACAAAACTTAAAGCCATGGCAAGTAAAGCCAAAGAAGTCAATTTTTTCATATAAGCTCCTTAGATTCAAAAAAATTTGCCCTCACATCAAAGAAAGAGAGGCCTTTAAATACAAGTTTACTTTCAAATTGACCATGAGGAATCAAAATGTTTATGTCAAGCATTCCTAAACTTTGAATAAAATTAGGATTATTTAACGAACGTTTAAAGGATTTTTAACGTGGATAACTTTCATTGGCGTGAAGTTTAGCCATATTGTATTATGCTCTACGGGCTTATGTTTTAAGTAATCATTTTTAGTTTTTAGAATGCGTCTGAAGTGATTATAGAGTTCAGGCTTTAGCTTTTTGCAAAGCGAATAAGCACATAGTCTAAGTTCCGGCAAAGCCAAATATTCATAGTAGGTAAAAAGACCCTCTTTTGCCAAAAGCTCCGTTTCCAGTTTTTGATAGAAAAATTTGACCTGTTCGGGATGAAAAACAGTTAAAGGCAAACCTGAAATGATAAAGTGATAAGGTTTCTCGGGAAAATAATCTTCGACTTTTTTCTCGTGGATGGTGACTTGATTTCTTTTAGGCGAATTATTAACCAGGATCCTTAGCTCTTTTACAAGTTCCGGGACACATTCGATGACATCCAGGTGATCTCCATCTTCAAGGTGTTGCAGCAGGTGCTCGGTAATCACTCCTGTACCGGCGCCAATCTCGAGAATTCTTTTATTTTTGAAAGGAATCTCATCAATTTTTTTAGCTATCGCTTTTCCAACAAAAGGTGAACTTGGCGTTGCAGCTCCTATTGTCTTCGGGTAATGGATAAAGTGATGGAAAAAGGAGGCCATATCCTTAACCGGTTTCACCACCTGTTTTTCAATTCTATGATTAAAACGATGAACTGCTTTTTTTAAACCACTCATTTTTAATGACATTTCGATTTTACTCCCATTATTTGAACCAGTACCGTTTTTTTGAGAGTTGAACTTGCTCTTTTTAGCTTATTAAGTCAATCAAATGTCAAAAGTCCCTGATATTCAGTTCGTAATATCAAATGAAGCCCCGGTTCAATAGGACTGTTTTTATTCGGCATTTACCCAGGGTTGACGAAGAATGAGGTTTTTACTGCTAGTTAATTTAACTCAAGAAAATTTGAATGCTTTGTTGATTAAATAAAATTGATCTTATTTAGTTTAACTATTATTAATAAATTTAAGTTATTATTAACTAATTATTAATATTTTATTGTTTTTTACTTTTACTTTTGATAAAATAAATAATTTAATAATAGTTTTTTTATGAGGTAGTTTGTGAATTGTGATACTAGCTTTAATAATTGTAATGCCCAGGGAAAGTCCCTTTCTTTTAACCCAAAAGAGAAAGAAAAGGAAAAGGAATTAGACAGCAATAATCCATTCCCCGAGGCCGGAGATTTTTGGCTCGGGCTTGAGTCTACCGGGCTCGTCTATAACTCTGAACAGGACAAATTTTTTCTAACGCCTGAAGTTGCAAAGTCGAGCAAAGCCGGCAGATTACAATTTTGGGTAGAAGAGTTTGTTAAGGAAGCCAAAGCCTTCGAAAAAATGACCCCTAAGCCGACTCACTTAATTTATAAGCAAATTAGAGCTCTTTTGGCGAATTATGATTCAAGGAACCTAACCCGCGCTATTCGCAGTTGTTTCCAAGATGAAGTAGGCTTAGATTCGCTACTTGAGCTCTTAAGCTGTCCAATTTATCACTCTTTGATCAGAGAGCCTGTTTTGCTTGACTCAGGGCAGATAGTGGATAGGGAATCTATCGAAAAATGGGTTAAGTCAGGCCAAAATAATAATCCCTTTACAAGAGCACCCCTTAGTTATACGAAAGATCCTCTTATTCAAAAGTTGCTTTATGCGTTAGATGCCAAGTTTTCTGAGGGCGCACCTAGAACAACAGAGGCCAAAAAAACGTATAGACAGGTAATTAAAAGTCCATTCTTTGTAAATGAATCACCCCTTTGGTGTAGAGCTCTTGCTATCATCATGCAGCCTAAAACTTTCTTTATTCGTAAAAAAGGAAGGAACCACTTTGTACTTGAAGCAAGATTGCCGATTTCAGAAGGAGGTAATTCTTCTACTCCTTATAGTCTTTTAAAAGTAAGCTTTTGTGTCGATAAGGGAGGAAAATTCCAACTTATCAATAACCCGACTCAAATTTTTGAGACGATGGAGGATTTGTTAACGAATTTTGGTTGCGAAGGGTATATGCCTTTATCTCCTAAAGAAAAACACGCTCTTGAGTCTACTGTAAATAAAGAGGTCTTCCTTGCAAATATTAGTTTATCAAGCCCTGATTCCCCTCAAAAAGATTGCTTGCTCAATCTTATTAAGCAGTTAGAGCATCGTTTTACCGAAGAAAAGGTGCGTCAGCTAGCTATGGGCCATGACAAAATGGTGCTTTTTAGAGCGAGCATCAATCCGACAAGTTTTCCATCGCTTACTGCTTATTATGAATTTAATAATGGAAACTCCAGAAAAAAACTAAAGCTCGGTTTCTTAAATGGCAATCTTTATATAGCGAGTGGTTTTGCCTATGGCCGGACACAACAGGGTGATTATTTAGTTAAATTTAGCAAAAATGGACAGGAAAAAATGTGTGTACCAAAAGAGCTAAATCCGGAAGATCCTATCGAAAAATTGATCTTAAACGAATTTAACTTTCTAAAAGATAATAATTTGCTCGCAAACATGGGACAGGGTTTTTTTATTAAGGAAGACCCAATTTTATTTACTGACCAAATGAAAGCTGAGAATCTGTATTTATATTCTGAACTTGATAGAGGCGGCTATGAACTGGATAACTTAAGGGATAGTCCGTACGGGTTATAAATTCCACGATCCTCTTCTCTAAAAGAGAAGAGGATTTTTTTTATATCCTCTCATCAGTATCAAAACGCCCGGTAGAATATAGAGAGCCTCTTCAAATCGCTTTTCAAGAGGATTATTCCGATGTTAAAAAGAGCAGCTCCTCCTAAGCATGTTGCCTTTATTTTAGAGAATTTTCCCTTTCAGCCCGGTTTTCCTTTAAGGAAGACAAATATATTCATTCGCATTTACTATTATAGCAATTACTTATAAAGTATTTGGTGTAAATTTATTAATTATTGATCCTTTATGATTCATCAAATTTTTATTGAGAAAGGTGAGAAAAGACTTTGTTTTTTTGAGTTGAAATTTTAATTTTAGCTTAAAATATCTTAATTTTTGATTTGTTAATTTTGAATGGCATCTTTAACTCTTCAAATTGAATACCTTCCTTTTCGTCTTCTGTTTTCTTTTATGAAGACTTGCATGGATATTTACAAATTTATATGACTTCTTTCGTAAGAGATTTTAGCCTGGATTGCTTAAGATGGTAAAAACAATTGTAGTTGTCGACAAAGAAAGCGATTGGAAGCTTTCTGATTTAGATGTCGAAATCGTGACAGCCGATAAATATTTGAAAGAAGGACAATATGAAAAATTAGGAAACGTTCATCTTTTAAATTTTTGCAGGTCCTTCTCTTATCAAAAATTAGGGTATTATGTTTCCCTTGTCGCTTCTGCAAGAGGCCATAAGCCTCAGCCGAGTTTACACTGCATAGCGGACTTTAATTCCCATGCCATGGTTAGAAGGCTTGTTTCAAGCGAATTTGAGGAGTTGATTCAACATAGCTTGAGCCATATTCAGTCAAGCAGCTTTGTTTTAAGCATCTATTTTGGAAAAAACTTGGCTAAGTGTTATGACCGCTTAGCCACCTATATCTTTAAACAGTTCCCGGTTCCATTTTTACAGGTGAAGTTTTTAAAATTAAAAGATAAATGGGTGCTTTCCGGCCTGACACCTCTTGGAATGCATCAAATTCCCGATTTTCACCAAAATTTTGTCTTGGAGCAAGTAAAGCGATACTTAAGCCAGAAGAAAGTGAGCGGCACAATCAAAAGAAAAAGCACAATTTTTGATTTAGCCATCCTTGTGGACCCTGAGGAAGAACACCCCCCGTCGAATAAAAAAGCGATTCGTAAATTTTGTAAAGCTGCGGAAATTCTTGGTTTTTCTGTTGAGTTAATTCAAAAATCCGATTTTGGGAGGGTAGCTGAATTTGACGCTCTTTTCATCAGACAAACGACAAGCGTCAACCACTACACTTATCGATTTTCAAGAAGAGCTTATGCAAACGGCATTGAAGTGATTGACGACCCTCTTTCTATCTTACGCTGCTGTAATAAAATCTATCTTTATGAACTGCTTGGCAAGCACCAGCTCCCTATGCCTGAAACGAAACTTTGCGACAGCAGCGCGATTAAAGAGTACGCAGAAGGAATTACTTATCCTGTTGTCTTAAAAGAGCCGGATGGCTCTTTCTCGCAAGGGGTTTATAAAGCTTCCAACGCTGCTGAATTTGAACAGATCACCAAAAAAATGGTGGAAAAATCAGAGCTTATTTTAGTGCAGCAGTTTATGCCCTCAGATTATGATTGGCGCATCGGGGTTTTAGACGGTCAGCCGATCTACGCTTGCAAATATTTTATGGCAAAGGACCACTGGCAAATTTATAAGAAAAAAAGTTCCGGGAAATTAGAGGAAGGGGATTTTGAAGCAGTCCCAATTAAAGAAGTCCCTAAAAAAGCGTTGCAGCTTGCTGTTAAAGCCTCGAACCTAATAGGCAAAGGTCTTTATGGGGTCGATATGAAAGAAGTCGAAGGCAACTTTTATATTATTGAAGTGAATGACAACCCCAACATCGATGCAGGTGTAGAAGATGAGATTTTAGGCGATGAGCTTTACCTTGCTGTCATGAGAGTGATTTATAATAGAATCCAGCAAAAAAGGCGGCACTTCACCTATGTCTAATTTAGCGGCACCCAATTCCAATAAAAAAACCTATTCTCTTTTTGAGGTTTTTGGAGTTGAGCTTGAATACATGATAGTGGACCAAGAAACATTAGAGATTCTTCCTATCACGGATCGTCTTTTTCAAGATATTTCTGGTGAAATTACAGATGAGATTGAAAGAGGTCAGATCACTTTAAATAATGAGCTTGCTCTACATGTTGTCGAGCTAAAAACAACCAAGCCTGAAAAAGATCTCTCTTCTCTTCCGGAGTTATTTGAAAAAGAAATAAGATCTCTCCAAAAGTACCTAAAAAAACACCATGCAAGACTGTTGCCAAGCGCCATGCACCCATGGATGGATTCCTATAAGGAAACAAAACTTTGGCCCCATGGTGATGCCACGATCTATAATGCTTTTCATAAAATTTTTGACTGCAGAGGGCATGGTTGGGGGAATTTGCAAAGCGTTCATTTAAACCTCCCCTTCTCTCAGGAAGAAGAATTTGTCAAGCTCCATAGCGCCATCCGGCTGATACTCCCTCTTATCCCAACCCTTGCCGCAAGCTCGCCTTTTGCAGATGGGGCAGCCACAGGTTTTAAAGACACAAGGCTTAAGGTTTATCAGTCTAATTGCAAAAAGATTTTTTCTGTGACAGGCCATATCATCCCTGAATATTGCGGGTCTATTGAAGAGTATCATCAAAAAATTCTCCAACCCATTTATAAAGACCTTAAGCCTTATGATCCTCAAGGGGTGCTTCAAAACGAATGGGTCAATGCAAGGGGGGCGATCACTCGTTTTAGCCGACAAAGTATTGAGATACGGCTTATAGATATTCAAGAAGCTCCATTAATGGATTTAGCCATCGTAAAAGCGCTCGCGAGTTTGATCGGGAATTTGATAAAAAAGGGAGATCTTGAAAAATTCGACGAGGTTCGCCTTAAAAAAATTTTGGAAGAAGGCATCCAAAAAGGAGAAGAAGCCTGGATAGATGATTTAGACTATTTAAAAGTTTTTGATTGGCAAGGGGCCACAATCCCAGCAAAAGAGCTATGGAAGCATCTCTTTGATAATTTTATCGACCTCGACCCTGTCTCTCGAAACCAACTGGAAATCATAATAAAGGAAGGGACTTTAGCTACAAGACTTTTGAAAAAAGCCGGAAATTCCCCCTCAAAAGATACTTTACGAAAGGTATACTCTTTACTTGGAAATTCCTTAGACAAAGGGACGCCGTTTATACCGTGAAAATTAAAAAGGTAGTGTTAAGCGTTGAGCATGCAGGCTTTGAACTCCCTTATGGATTCGAAATTTCTATCCCCGAAAAGATCCTTACAAGCCATAGAGGGTATGACAAGGGGGCTTTTGAAATAGGGGAGGCTTTTGAAAAGGTGTTCAAAACGGGCTTTTTTAGTCAAAGCCTCTCACGGCTTGTAATCGAGATGAACCGCTCCTTAAACCATCCGTTCCTTTTTTCTTCCTACACGAAGGGTTTAACAAAAGAAGAAAAAAAATCTTTAATCGATCAATATTATTTTCCCTATAGGGATGCCGTTCAATCTTTAATTAGCCGTAAAATTAAACAAGAGGGGAGTGTCGTTCATCTTTCCCTCCACACTTTTACCCCGATTTTTAAGGGAATAAAAAGAAACGCTATGATTGGGCTCCTCTACGACTCCCGTAGGAAAAGAGAGCGCGAGTTAGCCCTCTCTTGGAAAGAGAATTTAAAAAAAAATTTGGATATCGGTTATAATGTTAAATTGAACTACCCCTACCTCGGGAAGGCCGATGGTTTGACCTCCTATTTCCGTAAAATTTATAAACCATCCGAATATGTGGGCCTAGAGCTTGAGGTAAATCAGGCGTTATTCTCTAAAAGACAAGCCTTTTTTGATCTTTCTATCCTAGTGGCTGAAGCTTTAAAGGAGAGCCTAAAGACATGGGAAAAAAACTTAGTATTGAAACGCAGCCAACAGATACCACCTGCGGACCTACCTGCTTAAAAGCAATTTACGACTTTTACGAGGAGGCGGTAATTTTACCTCAGCTGATTCGGGAAATCCCAAGCCTTGAAACAGGGGGTACTCTTGAAGCGTTCCTCGGGATGCACGCTTTAGATCGCGGATTTGCCGCGAGAATGTATACCTATAACCTTAAAGTCTTTGACCCTACCTGGTTTTTTCCGGAACCTTTGCCTCACGAGGTCCTAATTGAAAAATTGCAAAAACAGGTTCAAATTAAAAAAAGCAAAAAACTTGAGATTGCTTGTTTTGCCTATATTGAATACTTGAAAAGAGGGGGTGAAATCTTTATGGAAGATCTCTCTCACACCTTGATACTTAAGTACTTAAAGAGAGGAGTGCCTATCTTGACCGGATTGAGCAGCACTTATCTTTATAAATCCGCAAGAGAGTATGTCGATCAAAATAGGCAAGTGATAGATGATGTGAGAGGCTACCCCGAAGGACATTTTGTCGTTTTAGAAAATTATGATCCCGACACCCATCTTGTCAGTGTGATGGACCCTTGGCCTTTAAACCCTTATTCTGAAAATCAACGCTACGACCTTTCGAAGAATCATCTAATGACCTCTATCATGCTAGGGGTATTGACTTATGATGCCAATTTAATGATTATAACAAGAAAAGAAACGCTAGATGAGATGGCAAAAGAGGAAGAAGCTTGACTTTCAAAATCCAAGGAAATGTTGTCGACATTGTAAACCTTAAGATTTTTCCGGCAGAGATTAAAGTTGAAAACGGAATTATCGCAGCTATCCTTCCTTTAGATAAAGAACTCCTAGGTCCCTTTATACTTCCCGGATTTGTAGATGCTCATGTGCATATTGAAAGTTCCATGCTCGTGCCAAGCGAATTTGCAAGGCTCGCAGTAAAGCATGGAACTGTAGCTACCGTTTCAGATCCCCATGAAATAGCAAATGTTCTCGGCATTCCGGGAGTTCGCTATATGGTTCAAAACGGGAAGGAGGTTCTCTTTAATTTTTGCTTTGGAGCCCCTTCTTGCGTACCGGCAACCCCTTTTGAAACCGCAGGCGCTAAACTTGATGTAACCGATCTTAAAACCCTATTTGAAGAAGATCATCTTTCCTATTTAAGCGAAATGATGAACTATCCCGGGGTTCTTGCAAAAGATGAAGCTGTGTTAGCCAAAATTAATTTAGCTAAACAACTAAATCTTCAAATAGATGGCCATGCTCCGCTTGTAAGAGGAAAGAATGCTAAAGAGTATTTTTCAAATGGGATTACAACCGATCATGAATGCAGTCAACTTGAAGAAGGGTTGGAAAAAGCCAATCTTGGGGTTAATATTCTTATTAGGGAAGGGTCTGCTGCAAAAAATTTCGAAGCGCTCCATCCTCTCATTCGATCCCACCCTGAAAAAATTATGTTTTGCTCCGATGATAAGCACCCGGATGACCTTCTTAAAGGTCATATCAATGAAATTGTTAAAAGAGCCCTTAGGAAAGGATATAATTTAATGGATGTTTTAAGAATCGCTTCCTTAAACCCTATCCGGCATTATGGGCTTAAGGTCGGTCTTTTGCAAGCAGGCGATTCGGCGGATTTTATTGTGGTGGATAACTTAACCTCTTTTGATGTCAAGACAACTGTGATCAAGGGGATCGTTGTATTTGATAAAGGCGTGACGCTTATGCCAAGGCCTGCCATTTCCCAGCTCAACAACTTTGATGCGGAGCTCAAAGATGAAAAGGATTTTGCCATTAAAGCCGGACCTACGCCTATAAATGTGATTAAGGCTTTTGACGGGGAGCTTATAACAGATTCTTTTCTTGAAACGCCTTTAATTGAAGAAGGATGCTTTGTTTCCGATACGAAAAAAGATCTCCTTAAGCTTGCAGTTGTCAATCGCTATAAAAATGCAAAGCCTGCGATTGCGTTTATCCAAGGCTTTGGTTTTAAAGAAGGGGCGATTGCATCTTCTGTCGCTCATGACTCCCATAATATTATAGCGGTCGGGGTTAATGATAGCGACCTTAAAGAGGCTGTGAATGCTGTTATCCGATCGAAAGGAGGTGTGGCTGTTGCCTCAAAAGGTAAGGTTTATAGTTTAGCTCTTCCCGTTGCCGGTTTAATGAGCGATAAGGAAGGAGATTTTGTAGCCAAAGAATACGAAGCGCTCAATCTAAAAGCGAAAGCGCTTGGATCGTCTCTTGCTTCTCCTTTCATGACTCTATCTTTTATGGCCTTGCTTGTCATTCCAAAGCTTAAGCTCAGCGATTTTGGACTTTTTGATGTCGATCAATTTAAACTGGTTTAACCTTAATTTGCTGCAATATCCGAACTTAAACCCCTGATTACCCCCTAAGCTCCTGATGCTTCATCAGACTTCTTCCGAAACTCCATTCAATTGTTAAAATAGCTGTTAGTGGCGTCTTTTTTCCTAAATTTTTCATGCATAGGCTATGCTTTCAAATTTAATAAAATTTGCCTAAACCCAGCCCATTTTTCGAATCAAAGCGAGTTTCGAAAGAAGTCTACTGCTTAACTGTAGAGCTTGCCCAACGGATTTGGGCGTTATCAGGGGGTAAAGGGCAAGGTCGGCTTTAATTTCTCGGCAAAGGCCACATAAGCTTCCTTTGAGCGTTTGCTAAAAGTATTTTCCGGCGGATGAGTGATTTCATCAATCAGAGGCACCGCAATGACAAAAACATCTTTTAAGCATGGATTGGCTTCATTTAAACGCTTTAGAACGGCGTGGACAGGCTCAGCAAATGCGATATAAGTCCGTCGGTTCCCTCTCTTACCTTCATGATGGCTATTAGGACCATAAAAATGGTCGTTAAAAAAATTCAGCCTCTCTTTAAAATGGCCGGAGGCGTCCAAATGACAGCAAAAGGAATTTCCAAAAAAATCGGACTTGGGGTGTCCGAAAGCTTCCATATAGGCGTTCTCATCTTCGCAAGGCTTTCTTTTATCTAAATTGACCCTGTTATTATAAGGGTCGTGGCCATACCTTGCGGCATGAGGAGGAAATAGGGTTACGGGAAAAGGTACTTTTTTTAGAAGGGCATAAAGAACTTGGGATCGGCATTGGGCGCCTGAACAAATTGGGTAGAGCGCATCATGCGGCTTTATCAACATTTTATCTTTTTGAAGAGTGCCATCTTGATTTTTGGATAAAACTTGCAAAGAGCCGCCTTTTTGGATAAATTCTTTTACGCAGTCTGCTAAAGATGCGATCTCTTCAAGATGGGGGTCTTTATAAATAGGATCCAAGTTCACGAAAATACCTTATGTATCTCACTAATTTTTACCTTAAACGTTTAATTTTAATGTTAAAACGTTTTTTTTGTTAGAAACTTATATCTATTTTCTTAATAATTTATTAGTAATCAACACTTATGATGTGACTTTTTTTAATTAATTAAAAGCAGGATTTTATACGAATGTCTTTTCATGCTATCGCAGAAAATTTTAATAAGGTTAACCAAGCGCTTCTCCAAACTCCCGAGCCAAAAGACCACCCTTATTTTGTAATTACAAAAAATAAAAATGACCATTATGTGAGTCGGCTTGGAACAAAAGAAGAGAAATCCTCAGCTCAAGAAATCGCCTTGTTTGCATATAGCCTTTTGGAGGAAGCTAAAACCCAATCGGAAAAAGACGTTAAAATGATTCAGGAAGGGCTTAAAACTATAAGTTTAAAATTTAAAGCAAAAAAAACGGATGGTTTTATAAGAGCGATTCTTTATATCATTACTTTTCAGTTTTTGACTGTATGGAATCTTGCATCCCTATCTCAAAAATTTGACAATCTGGGGATAAAAAATAAGCCTTTCCCGCAGTTTATCCCTCTTGAGAAATATAAAGCCGGCCGTTTTCCGAAAGGCGTTCCATCTTCTAAAACGGACCCCTTCGCTCAAATAACAGACTTAGGCAAAGCTGTTATGATTGAACTTCCCAAAGATGAACCTTCCAAAAAGAACATTATTCTTGGAATGAAAGCTCAAAAATCCGATTTTCTTAAAAAGAAATTTGCGATTTCAGATTTCAAAAAAGGTGAAATCGTGGTGGTTAGAAGAACACAAACTAAAGAAACCCCTAAATTTCAATTTGTTAAAATTCTGGAAATCGATGAAAAAGAAGAACAGGTTGCTTTTTCTACCGGAAAAGAAGAGATCATAAAAAAGATTTGCTGCTTCTATAAACCGGCAAAAGAAGCTGTTATCCGGCCCTCTTAAAAATTTTCTTTTGAAAGGTAAGAGTTGAAATGAATGAAAGGCTTGAGTATTGATAGCTTTTAAGTCTATTGGTGAAGCTATGCCTTATCAGCCTATTGAAAATTATGGAATTATCGGGGATTTGCATTCGGTGGCCCTAGTTGGTCTTGATGGATCTATCGACTATATGTGCTTTCCGAATTTTGACTCGCCGTCCATTTTTGCAGCTCTTCTTGATGATAAAAAAGGAGGGCGTTTTAAAATTGCGCCCCGAATGGAAAAGCTTCGTAGGAAGCAGCTTTACCTGCCTGATTCAAATATTTTATTAACCCGTTTCTTAAATAGTTCCGGCATCGGTGAAGTTTCCGATTTTATGGTCATCGACGAAACAAGACACGCTCATACCCTTGTTAGACGTGCCAAAGCGGTTCGTGGAGAGATCCTTTTTGAAATTATTTTCGATCTAAAATTTGACTATGGAAGAACAGGCCATAAGATTATCAGAAAAGAGAAAGAAATCCTCTTTATTCCCGATAAAGAAAATTTACCACGCATTCGACTGATTGCCGAAAATATTGTTTGGAATGAAAAAGAAGAAGGGATTCTTACAGCTGAAGTATTATTAAAAGCCGGGGAATCAATGGCTTTTATTATGGAAGAGGCAAAACAAGACCAACCCTCTCCCACAATGGAGCCTGATTTTGCTTCAACTTCTTTTAAAAACACCCTCAACTTTTGGCAAAAGTGGATCAGTCAATCGACCTATCAGGGAAGATGGAGGGAGATGGTCAATCGATCAGCTCTTGTTTTAAAGCTATTAACTTCAAAAAAATATGGGTCGATTGTTGCCGCGCCAACGTTCGGGGTTCCGGAAGAGATTGGAGGAACCCGAAACTGGGATTATCGTTATACTTGGATTAGGGATGCTTCTTTTACTTTGTATGCTTTAATGAGGCTTGGCTACACAGAAGAAGCGAGAAGCTTCATGAACTGGATAGAAGAAAGATGCCAAGATCTAAACCCGGACGGTTCATTACAAATCATGTATGGTTTGGATGGACGAAAAATTTTAGTTGAGGAGACCTTAAGCCATTTTGAAGGCTATATGGGCTCAAGGCCTGTCCGTATCGGCAATGCAGCTTTTGGTCAGATGCAGCTTGATATTTATGGCGAGCTTATGGACTCGGTTTATATTTACAATAAGTATGGCGAGCCAATTTCAATTGATATGTGGGAAAATTTAACGCGCCTGATCGCTTGGGTGATCAATAATTGGCAAAGAAAAGATGAAGGCATTTGGGAGGTTAGAAGCGGCAAGCAGGACTTCCTTTACTCCAAGTTGATGTGCTGGGTTGCGATTGATCGGGGAGTTCGACTAGCTTTAAAACGCTCCTTTCCGGCCCCCCTTGATCACTGGATACGGGTCAGGAATGAAATCTATAAGGAAATTGTCCATGAATACTGGAATCCAGCCATCGGGGCTTTTGTTCAGTACAAGGGGTCTAATAATTTAGATGCCTCCTCTCTTTTAATGCCTATGGTTAAATTTGTTGGACCGACAGATCCCAAGTGGCTTTCCACTTTGGAAGCAATAAAAAAAGAACTTGTCGATGATTCCCTTGTCTATAGATACCGTATCGGCTGCGGTGTGGAAGATGGTATAGAGGGACGAGAGGGGACGTTCAATATGTGCTCCTTTTGGTACGTGGAGTGTCTATCGAGAGCCGGAAATTATAGCCAAGCAAGGTTCCTTCTGGAGAAAATGTTTGGGTATGCTAATCACTTAGGCCTTTATGCCGAAGAAATGGGGGCGGATGGAAGACAACTCGGAAATTTCCCTCAAGCCTTCACTCATCTTGCATTAATAAGCGCTGCCATTAATTTAAATAAAAATTTGTCACAGCATAAAATAAGCTGGTAAAATTTATCTGATTATTATTTTTGGATGAATATATTTATGAAAATAAGTAAACTTTTTCTTTTTAAATATATTTAACTCTATTGATTCAATAATCAATAAAGCATTTAACCGGCTTAAACTTTAAGGTTGCCATGGACAAAATCATTGTAGGGTCTGAAGAATGGTGCACTCTGCCAGAACTTGGGCTTCCAGCCATTAAAGCACGAATCGATTCAGGCGCTAAAACATCTTCCCTCCATGCTTTTAACATTGAACCCTTTGAAGAAAATGGAAAATATTGGGTTAAGTTTTCTATTCATCCCATCCAGAATAATCGCAAAATAGTCAAGCATTGCCAAGCCGAAGTTATTGATAGAAGAACAGTAAAAAGCTCAAGCGGCTCGGTTGAGAAAAGATATGTGATCCTCACAAGAATGTCTCTTGGAAACCTCAATTGGAATGTAGAGGTCACTTTGACGAATCGTGACTCCATGGGTTATCGGATGCTAATAGGAAGACAAGCCATGGAAGATAGAGTCCTCGTAGACCCAAGTAAAGCTTTTTGCTTAGATCTTATCGATGAAGAAAAAGCAAAAGAGCTCTATGGAGAGCCCTCTATAAAAAAACGGGGGCTTCGGATCATAGTTCTTGCGTCTAACAAGGATCTTTATTCGAATAAAAGGCTTATGGAAGCAGGAGAAGTTCGCGGCCATGAAATGATTTTTGTGAACACGAAGTATTGCTGGGTAAATGTGAATGCTACAAAACCTGTCGTTCACTATAGAGGCGGTGAGATATTAAAGAATATCGATGGAGTAATTCCAAGGCTAAAGCCTTCCATGACTTTTTATGGATGCAGTGTTTTAAGACATTTTGAAGCAAGCAACGCTTTTTGTTTAAATCGTGCTCAGAGTATTGCTCGAGCAAGGGATAAACTCAGATCTTTACAGCTTCTTGCTGAAAGAGGCATCGATATGCCAATCACAGGTTTTGCCCACTCTCCTCAAGACACGACTAATTTGATTAAAATGGTAGGGGGCGCACCCCTTGTGATAAAGCTTCTTGAAGGTACTCAAGGGGTTGGTGTCGTTCTTGCAGAAACTAGCAAAGCGGCTGAAAGCGTGATTAATGCTTTCAAAAGCTTAAAAGCCAATATCCTCGTCCAAGAGTTTATTAAAGAAGCGAAAGGAAGAGATATACGCTGCTTTGTAATTGATGGAAAGGTAGTCGGAGCTATGGAGCGGGAAGCCGCAGAAGGGGAATTTAGAGCGAACTTACATCTTGGAGGAACAGCGCATCCTGTCAAACTTACTCAGGAAGAAAGAAAAATGGCGGTCGCGGCAGCTAAAGCAATCGGGCTTGAAGTGGCAGGCGTTGATATCATAAGATCTAAAAATGGCCCCAAAATTCTTGAAGTGAATGCCTCTCCCGGTCTTGAAGGCATTGAAAGAGTGACCGGAAAAGATATTGCCGGCCTTATGATTGAGTCTGTTGAAAAAAGTGTTTTTGGCGCAAAGGCAAGAAGCTTGGCAAAAGTTCCTAGAGGCTCTTAAATCTTACCAAGGGATCAATTTTTTATTCCTAAAAAACCCGCCTGTCGGACCGTTTTCTGGAAGGGTGGCAAGCCAAATCGCAGTTTCAGCCCCTTGTTCGACACTTAGCGGTGCATTTGATCCGCCCATCTCGGTTCTAACCCACCCCGGGCACATGGAATTAATCAGAATGTTATGCCGTGAGGCTTCTTTAGCAAAGAGAATAGTAAGAACATTTAAAGTAGCTTTTGAAAGCCTGTAAGCCGGGGATGAGTACGTTGAGACAGGGGATTTGGCATCGGACATATCCGTTATAGAACCCATCCCGGAGGAAATATTGACTACACGCCCATAATTTTGTTTTTTCATATAAGGCAAAAGAGTTTGGGTTAATAAGAAAGGCCCATACACGTTTGTTGCCATCGTGTTTTCTAAATCCTCCAGGGAAAGTTCATCAATTCTTGCTGTCCTGTCAAGTAAAACGGCGGCGTTATTTATCAAAATATCTACTTTTAAACCTCTATTCTTTAGCTCTTCCGGCAATTTTTGGATGCTTGCTGCGTCCCTTACATCAAGAGTCATGAAATCAACTTCTAAACCTTGATTTTTTAATGAAAGGGCAGTTTCCTCTCCTTTTTGTCTATCCCGTGCGCTCATAATTACTTTAATCCCGGCCATAGCAAGTTGCTTTGCGATCTCTTTGCCAATTCCTCTATTAGAGCCTGTAACTAAAGCGATTTTGCTATTTTGATCCTTCATAGGGGTCCTTTCATCAGGGTTAAATTTTTTTATGGCAAGTTTTAGACCTTTTTTCAAGAAAAAATAACAAAAAGGAAGATCTTAATGAAAATAAATTTGGTTTGTTAATAAATTAATGAAATTTACATGATTTAATGAAATATCAAATAAGTAAAATTTTTTAATTTCGATAATTAAAATAATTTATTTAGTTTACTAAATAAATATAAATAGATAATAACTTGTATGAATGAATAATTCATTTTATAAGAAAAAAAATTAAATAGTTTATTTTTATTCATGGCTTTTTTAGTTTCATCGGAACGGTATTTTTTTCCTGACGATCTATCCATTAAATCAACTGTACCAATGGCTAAACCGAAAGAGGAAGATCTAACCTCACTTTTTCTAGCTTCTTTTTTTAATCTCAAAAATCTCGATTTGCTAGATCAAAACCACATTTATGGGCATGAGGTACAAAAGAGAAAATATAAGAAAATCAGCAGGAATAAAAACTTTCAAAAATCTAAAACTAAAATCACCCTTCCCTTAAAAAAATATGGTGAGATAAGTCAAGTTTCTTTTGTTTTGTACGATCGACGTGTTTTTAAAAGCGAAAAACTGCAAAACGAGTTTTTTGTAAAAATCAAATTTATAAATGAAGGTTCCAAATACCTTTGCTTAAATGAAGAAACCTTTGTGCAACGAAGAAATTATTTTCAAAAATTGGATCAAACAATAGTAGAAATTAAAAGAAAACGCGATAGAACCGCTGCTTTCAGCAGTCAATTTTGGTCGCGTGATTGGATTGAGAAAGTCTCCAATTCCTATGAGAAAATTGATAGATCTATCGAGCAGGCGGTTTTTGAGTTTAGTAGAAATAAAGAAAAGATTCATATTCTGGAGATATGCGGGGGAAACGGCAGATGCGCTCGGCGTATATTAAGCGGCAATTCTTCAGTTCATCGCTATACCCTTATAGAACTCGATTCAAAAAGCACTGAAGAGGCTAAAGAAAATCTGAAGAGTTTTCGAGAAAAAGTTGAAATCCATCAAGAGGATGTCCTCAAGATGAATTTAGAAGATGTGATTTCTGAACCTCCGGACTTTATCATTGCCTCGGGAGCCCTAA
Organism: Criblamydia sequanensis CRIB-18; assembly: GCF_000750955.1. Taxonomy (NCBI): domain Bacteria; kingdom Pseudomonadati; phylum Chlamydiota; class Chlamydiia; order Parachlamydiales; family Candidatus Criblamydiaceae; genus Candidatus Criblamydia; species Candidatus Criblamydia sequanensis. The sequence goes on from NZ_CCEJ010000003.1 coordinate 122,789, forward strand.
CCACTTTAGTTTTTAATAACCCTTATGAATGCAAAATTGTTCTAAAAAAAATGATAGCAAGTCTAAGAGAAGGGGGGCGCATTCTGTTAACAGGTTTAATGCCTGAGCACGTTTCTCTTAGCCAACTCCTTTATTATTCAAATTTTAAAGTTCTTAGTAGTTTTGATAACGTTTTAAACAAAGAATTTATAATTATAGAAAAATTACCCCCAAGAACTAAACTCAGCATAAGAAAAGGGAAAATAGATTTTTTCGAAGCTCTTCATAGCTGCAAGCCAAGGCCATCCCGTTTAAAAGAAGCTTTAGATCCCTTTACAGAAAAAGAACTTAGGGAAGTAAAAAGCGTAGATTTAAGTGTTTTAGATCTGGATCCTTTTGAGTTAACCGAGTTGAGAAGATTTCCAAGGTTAAAAACCCTTTCGCTTGGATTTACAAAAAATGTCTCTCAGCTGCTCAGCTTTATCCCCCATGAATGTTTTGAATCATTGGAGACTCTTCATTTAGAAGGGACCGATTTAAAAGAAAAAGATCTTGAGTCCCTTTTTCTAAAGCTTCACGCTAAAAAACTGAACTTATTAGGATGTCCGAATATAAGCCCGGAAAAAGCGATTGACTACACTCTAAAAGCCGCTCTTAATGGGTTAACATTGGATTTAAGTTTTTTATCCCATAACAGCTATACCGAAAAGCAAATAGAAAGTGCCCTTGAATCCCTTTTTTTGGAAGAAATGGTTCCTTCTAAAGTAATCATTCCTTTAAGGGTGCTTGAAAGAATCCGTCCCTTATTGTTTAAGAGACTGGCTTCTTTTTTGATTATGAAAAAGACGCGCTTTATAATGGATGCTCCTTTTAATCAGGAGACAAAAGACCGTATCAATGAATCTCAATTAAGCAAATTCGTTAAAAATTTAAACCTTCCTCAAAAAAATAATAACTCGCCTTTTTTGCCCTTCAAAAATCTAACCCCTAATGAACAAGACATCTTTAAAGCTATTTGGAAGATGAATTCCGGTTTAAAATTAAATCAGATCAAACAAATAGTCTTATTTGTTGAAAGACAGGTAAAAAGTACCTTTGAAGGCTTTCCCAAAATCCTACGCAAAGAAGATTATCACTTACCGAGAGACCTGGAAGTAGCCCAAGATGGCTCTATCCGAATTTTATTAAAATTGAAAAAAGTTCCTCCTATTGGGTGCGGGATTTCAAAAGTTGTTAAATACGCGCTTTCTTATCCAAGAGAGGAAAACAGGTCTTCTGAATATTTGGCAAATTTTACAGTGAATCAAGAAAAGTTTCCTAAAGTCATCAAAACCCTTCAAAAGGTGTATGATTTGCAAAAACAAAAAAGAGGGGAGGGGTTAGCGTGTATTCAAAGTTTAACTTCTTATATCAATAAAAAAGGAAAGAATAAATGCCTTGTCACCATGCCTTATTATGCGAATGGGTCTTTAAAAGAGTATTTATTGAACAACAAGCAAATAAATGATCCTAAATCTTTTTTTGTAAACGTCCTAAGAGGAATTCATTCTCTTCATCAATTAGGCCTGGTTCATGGGGATATTCATTCAGGAAACCTCCTTGTTGATTGTGAAGGTCAAGTATTTGTAGCAGACTTTGATAAAATAAGAGGTGTAAGGCATCTTCTTAAAAATCCGATAAACCTGAACACGGCTCCGGAGCTTCTGGAAGCTTTAGCCGAGGCCAAAACTTTAGATATTAAAGTTCTTATTGAAAAATATAGGTTAAGTCAAAAAATTGATTCTTGGATGGCAGGTTTACTCTTTACCAACATTGTTAAGACCTTTAATAAAGCTCTCTTTGCAGCTTCAAATCCACTTTCTTGCCTCCCAAAAAAAGGTGAAGAAATCCTGGAAAGAATGCAGGAAGTAAAACCTGAGAATAGGATTTCAGTGGCTTGCGCTCTCAAGGAATTTGAAGAGCTCGAGTTAGGAGCTTAATTTTACTTTAGTTTTTTTTCAAAAGCCCTCTCTTTTACTTAACTTTTAATAGTTAAACGACTCACTCTCTTTTAGTTAGTTAATGTTTATTGAATTTTGTTTTTAAACTATGCTAACGTCAAAAAAGGGTTCGAAGCGATTAGCCCGCTAAATTAAAAGAGATAATCATATGGGTACAGAATCTATAGCGACGTCCGTTTATTTAAGCCCTGAGCTCATAACAGGTCAGGTTATTCATTTGCATGCCGCAATCTATCGCGCTTGTACGCAAAAGGTCGAAGAATTTGCCATTAAATCTCTTAAAATACTTTTTTATCCAATAACTTTAGGAATTTCATTCTCAAGAAGGGCGGCAATTGTAGATTTTTGCTTGATGACACCCTTGAAGGTTGCGAATGTAGCCTATGAAAAAGTAATGGATAAGCCGCTCTTAGATTCTGCGAAACTAAAAACACGCATTCAAAAAAAACAGAAGCTTGAAAAAAAGCAAATGAGAATAACTTTTGGAAAGGAAAGTCCGAAAGCTTATTTTTGCAGGCAATCTGCGGCTTATGTAAATTTAATTATCCCTAAACTTTTGGCTGAAGAAATGAGCATTCTGCCGGAAGCTTTTGAAAGCTATGTCCTCTTTAGATTGGGCTACTTTTTTAGATATGTCAATTATCAATTCGATAAAAAATTGGATTATAAGAATACAGCCATTAAGCATGTTTTTGGACAAGCGATGACTCGCCGTTTAATAAAAGCCAGAACCAACCTTTCGCACTTTGTTTGTTCTCCAATTTATGTAAAGGGCTTGATCGATGTTGAATTTCTCTTTCTAAAGGCTTTGACAAAGTTATTGAATTCAAAAAGTCAAGATTCCGGAAAAATAAAAAAAATAATCAAATTGTTGATTCGAGGTCTTGGAAAAGCATTTTCAGAACAGCCTCTTATCGAGAATTTTTTGAGAGAGCACACTTTTCATTCTAAAGAGGAAGCTTTTATAGCAAGGCTTGAGTGGCATAAACAAAATGGAAGCCTTCCCAAAAGTTTACCGGATCCCTCAGAGGAGAGATTGACGACCGGAAACTTATGCAAAAAACTAGATGAAAAATTGGAAAAATTTTTAGTTGATAAGCTGCAACTATTCTTACCGAAGTCATCGAGCGCTTTTTCAGATAGTAAATTTCTTCGTCTCGCTTATTACTTAGAGGGTAAAGATGCGGTTATTAAATTAGCTTCTCACCTTATCGTAAAGTTTGGAATCAATCAAATTGTAGACCCGCATCTTTTTGCTATAGCCATTTTGAATAGCAGCGGAAATTTTACTCTAGATCTTGAATTAGATGGATTTGGCGAAGGAAAAGAAAGCATTATCTTGAAAGCCGGAAAAAAGATGATGCTTGATAAGAATCTTGATAAAATTAAAATTTACAACAATTCAAAGTTAAAAGCCTCCCCTAATGGTCTTGAAGGCATTAAGCAAAGAAAAGAAGCTAGGGATCGCTTGCAAAAATTCATTGCTAAGATGATTTATGATCTAATTAAAACAGAAAATTTTCGTCAGCCCGAGACGATTTTCAAATTATTTAGGGAAAAAGCGCATGAATTACCTTTTATAGGAACCGCTACAACCACGCTTCATTTTTTAGTAAACGGCACTTTTTTCTCTCTCGGCTATTTATTTAGGGATTCAGCTGAAACTGAAACTTCCTACCTTAGATGGATGTTTCAAAAGCTTTCAGGAAAAAAACTGGCTAATTTTCTTTCTGAACGTATAGTAGCTTTGATTTATCACCCCTCTTGGCGAATAACTGTTATGCAAATACTAGATGATTTCATTGAGTTTTTTGAAAAGCCGGAAGAAATTGTTATTTCCCAAAAAAAAACATCCATCAATCAGAGCCTTAAACATATCACAGATTTCCTTTTTAACCATTTCACGGATGGAACCGCCGTTCCCTTTAAAGAGAATATCGGCTCGTGGATCGATTATTACAGCGAAGAAAAAGTGTTAATGCAATTTCTTGATATGTTTGAGTCTGAGAAAAATGATTTTATAGACGAAGTCTTAGACTCTTTAACGCCTCTTATCAAAGAATCGATTTTGCATACGAGAATAACGGAATCTTTCAGGAAAGAAGGGGTTGCATTTGAAGGAGATGATAAATTTTTTGAAAGTTTTGTTAAAATCATTCTAGACAAGCTAGTTGACATTGATAGTAATGATAGAAATTCAAAAGTTGAGCTTACCCTTAAAGATAAACTTAAAATAAGGGAAGAGCGCATCGATAAATTATTGAGCCTGGATCAAGAAAAAATGAGAAAAAAATTTGCAAGATACGCAAGTCTTGAGGGTTCTAATAAAATTAACGGTTGGACATTTGTTGAAAGAAGCGCTCTTCTTGATTTTGAAGAACTTGCCAATGCGCTTCAAGAAGTCGATAAGTCTCATGAAGATTCTGTCGTTATTGAAAACAAACCAATAGATGAACCCGAGTGTTTGGATCTTACCACTAAGCGTAAAAAGAAAGCGACAACTAAAGGTGAAAAACCGATTACTAAAAAAGTGAACGAAGTAGAGACAGATCTTGGGGACTTCACAATTCTTGGGTAGCTTCAGGAGGTTTCTTTTTTGCGACATAGGCTTTTATAAGCAAGGCTCCTATGAGGAGAACACCGATTGCGCTTAAGCCAGGGTTTACAATAAAAAGGAGCGGGAAAACAACGGATGCAATTAATCCTACCCAAAATATTAGGGAATTATTCTCAGAGTTTTCAATTTTTTTGATGTCTTTGTTTTTTAATGAACCTTCAGGTGAATCAGAGCTTACTAATTTGTTAGAATCTAAAATAAATTCATTTATTTTTTTTCCCTCCTCCTCTCCCTCTTTTATTAAATTTTGAGTGGTCTGTAAAAGTAACAAAAGTTTTTCTTCCAAGCTTGTTATCTGCATAATATCTCAACTATTAAAAAAGGGAGTTTAAAAATTTTACTTTTTTTGGAACAATGGGAATTTAATGATTTTCAGCCAAAAAATTCTGGTTTAGAACCTAACATTTTTTTAAACGAAAATTTTGGTTTACCTAAATCTGCCCTTATGGGATTACCTTAGTGTGGTTATAAAAAGGAAGAAAAAGTGATTAAAAAAATTTCTCTTGTAATTTTAACTTGTATTTTTTTATCCCCTCTCACCCTTTTAGCCGGTGAACAAGAGGCTAAAATCAGAGTTGCCTACTTTCGCCCTGAAGCTTCGATACTGAGAAGAATATATGGAAATGGATTTATTCAATATCAATTAGACTACTCATTGAATTTTTGCGGCAAACTAGACTATTTTGCCAATATAGGTTACATGAATAAACACGGACATTCGATCGGAGAAGAAGATCCAACCCGTCTTCGGTTGACTCCGATTAGCACAGGCCTAAAGTATAACTTCGATTTTTGCAATTTTTGCAACGGACTTGAAGGGTATCTTGGAGCCGGTCTTACTTATTCGCTTCTTCGAATTCATGATGATTCTCCATTCGTTATAAGACATAGCGGAAAAAATAATCTCGGCTGGGTGGCAAAATCGGGACTGAATTTTACTTTTTGCAACTGCGGTGTAGCTGAAATTTTTCTCGACTATTACTACACGGAATTTCATTTTTCCGGTGTGACAAGCAATAACGTTGTCAGAAACGATCTAAATTTGTCAGGTCTTCTTTTTGGCGGCGGCCTTGGCGTAAAATTCTAACCTTTTAGTTTGAACCCTTGATTTTGCGCCTAATCCGTTAGGCAATCAGGGGTTGAAAGAGACCGCTTGTTGGTTTTTAAACAAAAACAAACGGTTTCTTAGCTCTTAATTTTTTTCTTGATCAATGGCTTCTTTCAGCTTGAGAACATGATTATTTTTAGGGTCGAAAAAGTTCCAAATCTTAGAAATATTCACCTCATCGATCGGTTTGCCAATTTCTGTTCCCTTCTTTAAATGATGAGCAATCTTATTACCTAAGAAGATAAGCCATTTTAAACTTTTGAGCTTCAATAATTTTAAAGGGGGCTTCTCTTTTGATAAAAGAGAAGCGAATATGGATAGATCAGAAAGAGCTTTTTTAATGGCATCCAGATAAGAGTTGAAGGTCTCTTTATCATTTGCTGCCTTTATGCAGCGCTCGATAAACTCGATTTCGTTGTAAGTACCTTCTAAAAGCAAGATCTTTGCTTCAAGGGGAGCCATTTCTTTGAGCTTCATTTTAAAATTCGGAATTTGCATTTTTAAAATGAGATGAAGGGAAGGTTTAGTAAAATTTTCAGGAGCTTCTCCTTTATTTGTAAACTCCTTTAAAGTAGAGGAAAGCCCGACATCGACAAGAGTTTTTGAAAGATCAAAAAGAAGAGAGGGATCTAGTAAACTAAAAGAGGTCCGACAAGCTCTTCTTACGGCTCTAATTTCATCCTTATCTAAAAAAAAGTGATGGATTTCTTTAAAGAAAACGACATCTTTTTCATCTTTTTGTTCTAAAGAAGTAGGCGCTAAGGCCTCGCAGAAACGTAATATTTGATAAGACAGTGATTTTATATAAATTTCGCTTCTCAAACTTTTTGCCAAAAGGAAAAACTTGTCATATTTAATTTCTTCAAGAATTTTACTAATTCTATCGCAAGCGTTTATCGCGATTTGCAATCGATTTATCTGCTGAGGCGTGAAATGAACTTTTTCAACTGCAGATTTTTGTTTGCTTCTTATGGATAAAGGTGGATGGGATTCTTTAGTTTTTTTTGGCAAAGGAGTCAACTGATCTAAAGGGAAATCATGGATTGGGAATTTTTCTTGGATATCGGAAGATAGAGAGGCTGAGATAGTGATTTCTTTCTTGGAAACCCGATTAAGTCTTCTTTCTTCTTTTCGTTTAGAGTTTTTTGATACGATTGGGCTTAAGGGCCCGGGCTTTTCCTTAGGTTTTGCAGATTCAATTAAAGAAGCTCTTTGCTTCTCTAAATTTTTATTTTGCAGCTTCCTTGCTATTTCCTCTGTTTTTAATTCCTTAGTTGTTGGTTTAAAGCCTTTTGCAACTTTAACTTTTGGAGTTGGCGGTTCATATGAACCAAAATAAAAAGGTTCAGTTTGTGATTTGGGAGCTTTATTTTTTTGATTTTGGTAGGAACTGGCTCTTTGGTAATATTTTTTTAATAATTCGTTTATTTCCAAGGAAGGCAATTCTTTATTAGCTGAGGCCGACAAGTTGATTGATAAATTTGATTCATTGAACTCGCTTATTGAAACTTCAAATGTTTCAAGGAGTTTTTTGAAAATATTAAAGTAGTCGAGGTTCTCAAATAAAAGAGAAAGCGCTTCGGTTTCCTTTAAAGTCTTCTTTTCCTTAACGCCTAAAAGGTTGCTACTAATAAGACGATCTAAAAGTGAAGCTTCTTCACGTGTCGCAAGCTTTGCTTTGTCTTTTAGGTCTTGAATCTCCTTAAAATAAGAATTGGCTTCTTTTAAGAGCAAATAACTCTCTTTAAAGGTCTGGCAAGCTAATACTTTATTTACCCGATTAAAAATTTCCTTTAAACAGCAAGCGGCTTTTTCCTTGAGATCCTCGTTTCTAAAAATATTTAATTTGGGTATAGGAAATAGAATTTTAGGGAAGCATCTAAAATATATTTCAAAAGACTCTTCATTTAAAGTCTCAAGCGCATAACAAAAAGCATTTTTATGCGAGTTATTCTCGTTTAGAAGATCCCAATTTAAATCGGACCAGTTTTGAAGGTAGTCAAAAACAACAGGGTTACTTTTAGAAAGAAAAATTAAAAAATTAATAAATGATAGCCCTTGTTTGTTATACACATTAATACTTACATCTCTAATGTATAAATCAATACAAGCTAAAATTGAGTTAATCCTTAATTGGTATTTACAAATATTCGCAGATAGCTGAATAAAACAATCTTTCAATAAAGAATAAAATTGATTTTTCTTAAAAGTGCCTTTATCCATAAGAAATTTAATGATTTCAGGTCTTCCTGCTAGAGTGGCATTAAGAAAAGGGGTGACATTGATGTCATTTAAAACAGTAGGGTCGATTTCAACAACTGTTCTGATTCTTTCAAAGCGTATTGGATAGGTAAAAGATTCCTGGAATATCAAACGTGTTTTCTTGACCAAAGCTTGTTTGGTCTTAAGAGGTTTTATTCTCTTTCGGGAAGAAAGATTTTTTAGCTCTTTTTCCATAATTTCTTTTTGAAATGAATAGACGGCATCATATTTGGAGAGAGTTTCTAAGGTTATCTCGCTTAATTTCTCATCCAGTATTTTTCTTACGATCTCTAAAGGAAAAGTAGATCGGACAAGAAATCTTTTTATAAAGGTTGTCACATCTTTTGAAAGCGTTCTTTCCCTTTTATAATTTTTTATTAGCCTGTGGCTATCATAAATATCCACGAGGCGGTGTGAAAGAAATTCTAGATGTGTTTCCAAGGTTTCTTTATTGAAATTAAAAAAAAGCTCGCTTGCTTTTTTCCATTCAAGGTGTATGGCTTCAGCGTTTCTTTGGATTAAAAGGGTTGCAAGCTCGTTTCTTTTTTTGGGATCATTAAAAAAAAATGCTTGGGCGAGAGGAAGTTTTATTGTAGAAGATGCGTTTACATTTAGGCGATTGCCGTCGATGATTTGTTTTAACGTTTCAATTGAGATAAGATCCTTTTCATATAAATCGATAAGCGAATCTAAAAAATTTTTCCCATCTAATTCAAAATTGGTGTCGGCTCCTTTGGAGAGTAAAAGTTCTATTAGTGAAAATCGAAACGCAAAAGAGTCCTTTTTGGCTTGTATTTGAGGTGCAAAGAGGGATAAGAAGCACAAAGCAAAGGTGGAATACTCATTGGGTCCCCGTTTATTTTGATCGAATCCGAGCTCAAATAGAAGATTTATGATTCTAAAATACCCTGATACGAAAGCTAAAAAAAATCCGTTCACGCCTCTGTATGTAAAAGAATGTAAAACTTCAGGATTTGACTTTACGAGCTTTCTTACTGTTTCAAGTTCATTTTTGCCGCAAGCTTCAAGAAAAGCTCCTAATTCATTTTGCGGAAACACGGGGTCGAATGGAAAGAGTGTAGTTGAAGGCTTAAGGGAGGAAGACTGCATCATGAGAATCTATTGGTTAAATTGTGATTACTTTTTAAGTTAAAACTTTAAATAAACCAAAAAATAGCAGGCATTGTAAATGATGGCGGTTCTTTGCGTAAAGATTTTTATAGCAGGATGTTGATCAAGAAGTTTATAGAAAAAATGACATTTTATGCACTTGACGATGAAAATTTTTTCAAACAGGAAAGAAAAAAGAAGCTGCCATCTTAAGATACGGATGGCAGCTTCTTTTAGAACTCTTAGGGAACGCTTATGACAACAGGAGCGCTTTTGTCTCCCTCAATATCCACAGCATATAGCGTATAAATATACGTTAGGTTTTTGTTTACATTGTTAATAGCGACCTTAAAAGGACCTGTTGCCGGAACAACTGCCTTAAGGACTCCATTTTGGTAGATTTCATAATGATCGGTATTAATATCCGGGCTTGGATCCCACTCCAAGAGGTCATAGTATTCTGTTTGTGTTGCAAATTTATTTTTTTTAAGCTGCCCTCTAAAATTAGTGGGAGGAAGGGGGCCGAGAGGTTCGGTGAAAGTCACCTCGGCGGTTTGTGTGATCAGAACAGCATTTGTGATATCTGTTGCCGTATAGGTCACAACTTCTTCAGTTGTGCTTCTAACGATAAATTGGGCTTGGCCAAAAGCATTTGTTACAGCAACTAATGGACTTATAATAGAACTTCCTCCTCCTTGGGATAAAGATACGCTATTGCCAACAATTGGATTTAAAGCGCCATTTAGCAAAGTAACTGTGATGGTTGAAAATTCGACTCCATTTGCTTCTACGCTTGCAGGTGTTGCGATAACAGTAGATAGTCCGGCTTCGCTATCGCCAAAAGCTACTTGTGCGGTTTGAGTAATAATGACGCCATTAGTCACATCTGTTGCTGTATAAGTGACAGTTTCACTGTTGATATTCGTCACGGTGAAAGTCACTTGGCCAAAGGCATCGGATGGACCTGACGGCGCTGAGATAACTGAGCTTCCGTTTTGTGCAAGTGAAACGGTATGGCCAACAATCGGATTTAAAAATCCATCTAAAAGCGTGACTGTTATGGTGGAAAAAGAAACCCCATCGGAAATCACGCTTAGAGGGAAAGCTGTGACTGTTGAAGTATTACTTTCAAGAGCAATGAAAGTTACTTGCGCCGTTTGCTGAAGGTCAATCCCATTAGTATTATCCCTTGCTGTATAGGTGACCGTTTCAGGGGTGGTGTTAGTGACTGTAAAGGTCACTTGCCCAAAAGCGTTGGACACCCCGGATGGCGGAGATATTGAGGAAGATCCGCCTCCTTGTGAAAGGGACACCGTGTTTCCGACAATTGGGTTTAAAAGGTCATCTAAAAGGGTTACGGTTATGGTTGAAGATTGAGAACCATCGGCATTTACTGAAGTTGGCGCTGCTACCACAGTTGAAGCGCTTTCTTCGTTAGTCTCAAAAGATACTTGGGCTGTTTGAAAAATCACAACAGCATTGGTTGTGTCTGTTGCCGTGTAGGTCACGGTTTCAACCTGGGTATTTGTAACAGTGAAAGTCACTTGTCCAAAAGCATCTGATGCTCCTGACGGGGGCGATATTATCGAGCTTCCGCCGCCTTGGGATAAAGAGACGTTATTTCCAACAATTGGAACGCCAAGGTTGTCAAGAAGAGTCACCGTTATAGTTGAAGCTTGAACGCCATCGGACATGACAATTAATGGGGAAGCTGTAACAGTTGAGGTGGTGGACTCATCGGCAAAGAAAGTAACTTGGGCAGTTTGCGCTATTACGTTCCCGGTTGTTGTATCTGTCGCTGTGTAGGTTACCACTTCAGCTGTTGTGTTAGTAACAGTAAAAAAGACCTGCCCTAAAGCATCAGAGGGCCCAGAGGGGCCAAAGATAGATGAGCTTCCGCCGCCTTGAGATAAAGAGACCTCACTTCCAACAATCGGGTCTGTCCCATTTGTGAGGGTGACTGTGATGGTAGAAGAAGAAGAGCCATTGTTTAAAACAGACGTTGGCGAGGCTTCAACAGTTGAAAAAAAGCTTTCTTCATTCAAAAAGGAGACAGTGGCTGTTTGGACAATGACAATCCCATTGGTTTCATCTGTTGCGGTATAGGTGACATCTTCAATGACTGTATCTGTCACAGTAAAGGTCACTTGTCCTGAAGCGTCAGATGGGCCTGATGGCGCTGAAATTACAGAGCTGCCGCCGTTTGCCGCCAAGCTCACTGTATTGCCTACAATAGGCGCGCCTCCATTATTAATCAGAGTAACCGTGATGGTTGAAAAATCAATCCCGTCGGCATTAGCAAAAGGAGGGGTGGCAACTACATTTGAATTTATATCTTCCCCTGTACTTTCAGTTGCGAATATTCCAACATCATCTGAATCCTTAGCGAGAACTACAAGGGCTCGGCCGGATGGATTTACCGCAATGGATGTTGCATAACTCTCCTCTGAAGTTAAAGTATCTTGCGGAGCCCAGGTGCTGCCGTTAAAGACTGCCGCTCTTACTACGTTCACAAATGGAGCAAAGCTAAGCCAAGAAGCATAGGCAATATTTGTCGAATTGACTCCAAGGACTACTTCGGTATTTGGAAGCTGATCTCCAAAGGTATCGACCGCACCCCAAGAACCGCTGCTATAAATTGTCCCTTTAACACGTTCGGATGAAAAGTCATTATTGATCCAAACTGCTACGGCATTTCCACTTGGCCATACTTCAATTTTTGGAGAGTAGCCCGTGCTCCCAGGTTCTATAATAGTTTCTGCTGCATCCCAAGTAGTTCCATTAAAGGGAGCCGCTTGTATCTCACCAAGACCTGCATTATTAAGAATCCAAGTGGCAAATCCAATGTTTGAATCATTTAGGGATACCTGGGCATTCGAGCTATTAAAGCCAGTGGACGATAATTGAACGGGAGCATCCCAGGTAGTCCCATTAAAAAAAGCTGCTTGAATAAGTACATCGCCTAAGCCATTAGGCTCTTCCCAAACGGCAAGAGCCCTATCAGTTGAGTTGAGTGAAACTTGAGGAAGTTCGGAATTCAGCCCTGGAGTATTAATGGTAACGGGTGCCCCCCAAGTCGTGCCATCAAAGTAGGCGGCTTGAGTGACATTTTGCACTCCATTGCTTCTTGTCCAAACAGCCATGGCGTGATTGCTTGCATTGACAGAGATCTGAGGGTTTAATGCATTTTGACCTGTCAATGACAAATTTATCGGCGCCCCCCAAGTCGTGCCATCAAAGGCTGCCGTTTGAATAACCGTTTGAGGTCCATCGAATCGTCTCCAAACCGCATGGCCTTTCCCTGTGGAGTCCATACCGACTTTGGATTGGTCAGCATCTTCACCGGGTACTGAAATTGTGACAGGCGCACTCCAAGTCGATCCATCATATTTGGAAGCTTGAATTAAAAGATTAGTTGATGAGAAAGTCCAAGTGGCTAAACCCTCATTTGTTGAATTTAGCGCCATAGCGACATCGGGATCCTGATTAAATGTCGTCGTAGTTGAAATTTCCGTCACCGGAAGGTCCCATGCAGAACTTGCTTGGCTTGCAAGTAAAATAAAAACGGCATGTAGAAATAAATGGATACATCTACTGATATTCTTCATTACTTTCTCCTAAAATTTGAATCCAATACCGGTATCCAATAGAAGTCCCGACATCGTTTAACTCATTTGTTGCAATAGGGTTTCTCATTTGAAAATTGGAAGGTGCTATACTAAATAATCTTTAAAGATTTAATTCGTTTGAAAGCTTCAAGGCAAGTCTTAAGAATGATTCTAAAACCCTTTAAAGAATTTCTTATCTTTGAATCTAGAGAGTCTTTTTTTTTATGAAAGCTTTTTAAAACTTTTTTTGGAGACCCGGCTTTATAAAGCTTGTGGAAAGATGCATTCAGGGTTCGAGCCATAAATCTGTTTTAAGCGCTTCTTTAAAAAAGTTAAGGGCTATTTATTTTTCAGGATAAATTTTTTTTGAAAACTAACATGAGTTTAGATTCTTTTCAAAATAAATATAGGGATTTTTTTAAGAGGGAGAGTATTAAGAAAAAATTAGAAAAAAAACGGCTTAAAATTACTTAAGAATAAAAATTTTAAGCCGTTAAACCGGAGTTTTGAAAGAAGTCTATTGAGGTCTCAAATTTTCCTTTTGTCTTTCAATGCCTTCTAAAGCGGATTGTTTCATCTTAGAGCTAAAAGATTTTCTTTTCACAAGATCTTGTACAAAAGGAACGGCGATCTTTAATTGCATATCTTTATAAAGGGCTTTGGCCTCTGACCAAGCTTCTTCGATCGAAAGATCTCGGCGTTGAGTTAGTAGCTCAACAAATAAAAGTACTAACACGGTTCTAATGGGCTGTTTAATCCAGCAATTGCCAACTTTCTGAGCCGGCAGGGTAGTTTCTTCCAAGAAGGAAAGACCTTGTAAAAGACGGGTGGAATTGGCCCCAAGCAAAGCTTGATTTTCCTCTAAAAATTTCTTAGGTTTTCTAAGCGTTCCCGAATAAAAGGTATGATGAGCAATTTCTGCCGGAACAACCTTAAGGCTTGCTAGCCGGCATCGTCTTTTTTCACTTTCTTCCTCATTGATTTGAATTGAAACAGAAAATGGCTTGCAGAGGGGATCATCGTTACTTTCTCTTTGAGAATTGATGAGAATCTCAAAGCATGGTTTTGAGGGGCTATAAGCGCTTCCCAAGTTTCCAACTAACCTGCTTATAGCATGTTTTTGCCAGCCAAGGACCGTAGAATCAGGGCAAATTCGAGTATATCTCGGAAGTGATCCGGGTTTAGAGTTACCGTCAAGGGAAGGCGCCGATGTCTCGACTTGACTAAAGGCCTTAACCACATTCTTTATAGCTTCCTTATTCGCCCCTAGGCAATTTTTAAAGGAAAAATAATACTTTAGAAGCATGTAGCGTGTGAAAAGATTGCCCATGCATGTAGATCCTCCTTCGTCCCACCCTTCTTTTTCAGAAAGATTAAGATATCCCGGGATAATCTTATCTGCATACTCCTCAAGGAGAAGATGGTCTTTATAGGCAAGTCCGCTTAAAACGGGTTCATTCTCATCGAAGGTAACTCTCCATGAGTCAAAGTTATCGGTTTTGAATTGAGACCGCTCTCTTTGATGCAATCCATTTAGAGCCTGGTTTAAACCCTCTAAGGATCTAAAAAGATCAGCAGAACCGGGCGTTGCAAAAGGATGATGATTAGAAAAAAAGGAGCCAAAATTTGTTGGAATATTCATAGAAATAACCGTTCTTTGTTTGTTTTTGAGTTATTCTAATCAATCAAATTGTTCAAAAAATTAAGATTAAATGAAGATTTAAAAAATTTGTAAAAGCTAAATAGGATAATTAGTAGCAGCGTTTCGAATCAAACAAAGTTTTATAGATGCAAGTTATTTTTTTGCTTGCTCCGCAAGCCGTCTTAAGTATAGGGGTCTTGGAGAGTTCTTCTTTTGCCTGGAGAATTAATGAAAAGCCGGCTACCCTTTTTTCCTCAATGAAACGCTTTAAGAATGGATCTGGACTATGTTATATAAGATTATACTTTTTTGTTTATTGACAACTTCTTTAATTGGAGAAGAGATTGTCTATTTAAAAACACCAAAATTAGTAAGAGAAAATATTATTGGGACTAACGTTGGGATAAGGCCTTTTAGAAAAACGGGTGTTCGAATAGAAAGTGAATGGCTTAATGACAAATTGCTCGTTCATAATTATGGTTATGGAGGATCCGGGATGACCTTATCTTTTGGGGGAGCTTTGGAAGTTTTGGAAATTCTTGGTCATCACCAAATTCCTTCCAAGAGAGTGGCCATTTTAGGCGGAGGGGTTGTTGGCATGGCTCTTGCCTACGATCTTCTTCTTCAAGGTTATGAAGTCCACATTTATGCTGAGGATTGGTGTCCGAATCTTACATCAAATGTCGCCGCCGGAATTTGGAGTCCGCTTACCTACCCGAATGATCTTTCAAACGAAAAAAAACAATTGCATCAAAGGATGTTAAAGAATTCCGAAGCTCGTTTATTAAAGAGTTTAGGGGATAACCCTGAGTTTATGGGCGTTCGTCTTATCACAAGCTATACCTTTAGATCTGAAAAGGCGCGTCCGTCGCCAAAAACGACTCAAGGCGAGGAGATAATAGCCCATTTTGATAACGGGGTAGTTAAAAAAGGGCGGCGGTTTTACGAACTTGGAATAGATGGAAAATTATTTATGGATGATCTTTATAAGAAAGTTAAGGAAAAGGGAGCTATTTTAAAGCAGGTTCATTTCGAGACGGCGGAAGACCTTCTTAATCTTGAAGAAAGCATCCTTGTTAATTGCACGAGCATGGGCTCTATTAAACTTTTTAAAGATAAAGAATTTATTCCAATTAGAGGACAGCTTGTTTATTATGCCCCCCAAAAAGAAATGGATTACCTATTTGCTCATGCTCTTGACGATGATCCAAAGGATTCTAATATGTTTTTTGTTTCGATCTACCCAAGAAGCGATGCCTTGATCTTAGGAGGGGTCTATGAGCCTAGTCAAACAGATTTAAAAATCAATCCTCTTGTTATTGAAAAGATAATTGATAATGCCGAAAAATGTCTATTAGGCGATTTGTAGTTTAAAGAGGGGTTTTGGCTATTTCCGATAAAATAGCCCTTAACGCTTGTACATCCTCGCTTTGGGTGTTCCAGGAGGCGATAAATCTTACTTCTCCTTTCTCTTGATCCCAAGGATAGCAGTGGATTTTTTCTTGGATCAAGGGAATCCATGATGGCGGGGCTGTAAAAAATATCTGATTTGTTTCGACCTTGTAGCTTATTTTAAGATTTGGAATTCTTTGAATAAGGGAAGCGATCTCTTTTGCTTTCTCGTTTGCATGTAAAGCGAGGGATTTCCATAACCCTTCTCTGAAAAAAGGAAGGTACTGAGCAGAAAGATAGCGCATTTTAGATAGGAGTTGGAGCGTTTGCTTTTGCAGATAGTCGCTTCCTTCTTCTAGTTCCGGATTAAATATAAGAACCGCTTCAGCTCCTATTAATCCATTTTTGGTGCCCCCAAGAGATAGCACATCAACCTTTGCTGCATGGATAAGATCCTGAAAAGAAATCTCAAGACTTGCTACTGCATTATAAAGACGGCTGCCATCTATATGAAAGATTAGCTTTTCTTCTTTGCATAATTTTGAAAGGGCTCTAAGCTCTTCCAGGTTATAGACAGTTCCAACTTCTGTCGGTTGAGTAATGGATAAGATTCGAGGTGAGGTCGAATGCTTTCCGAAAGCTTTTTCAAGTCTCAATTTTTTTAGAAGAACGCTTGGGATTACTTTTCCATCTATATGAGGAACGGTTAAAAGCTTGCAACCAATAAGAGATTCCGCGGCACCGGATTCTTGATAGTGGATGTGAGCAATGTCAGAGCAAATAATCGATTCATGTCTTTTGCAAGCCATTTTTAGACTGAAAACATTGCTGCCGGTACCAGTGGGGAGAAAAAAAACTTTGCATTTAGTATGAAAAGCCTCTTGAATTAATTTCTCAGCTTCCTTAGTCCAGGGATCGGATCCATAAGAGGGGGTATCGCCAACATTGGCTTCAACGATGGCTTGCATGATTTTTGGATGAGCGGGCGCCCAATTGTCGCTTGCTAGTGAAATTTTTTTCTGAGCCATAAGACCCCTTTGCTTTCGAGAATATTAGACTTCTTTTGATACTCCATTCAATGGTTAAAATAGCCGTTTTTGGCCTCTTTTTTCCTAAATGTTTCACGCATAGGTCATCCTATGCTTTCAAAATTTATCAAAAAATTTGCACAAAACCAGCCCCTTCTTCCAATCAAAGCGAGTTTCAAAAGAAGTCTATTATCAGCTAACCTTCTTATCCCATCAAGGGAGAACCTTTGATGAATAGCAAGTACATGGCTTGATGGCCCAAAGCATCATTACTCCGGATGGTTTTGTGTTCTTTAAAGCCGCAACTTTTAAATAAACGAATAGAGGCAACATTTCTAATATCGGGATCAGCTAAACAATATTGATAATTGGGCCAAATAAACTTTTCTAAAAAAGTATGTATAATCGAGTAACCAAGCCCTTGACCTAACTTCGCCTCTTCGCCAATAAAGACATCGATTCCGGCGGCTTTTTCAACGATAATGGCAGGCAAATCCTGATCTTTGAAGGGATACTTTTTTAAGGGATAGCTTTGGATATAGCCGAGAGGTTGATTCGAAGAAGCAACAATATACCCCTTTATGGACTTCTCCCCATTAACATACGGAATAAATTTTTCTTTCACTTCCGCTAGGGTCCAAGATCTAACGGAATAATACGCTTGAACATGCGGCTTATTCAACCATTTGTGTAAGAGATTAAAATGAGATTCCCGTAACGGCTCAAATTCAACTGATTTATTCATAAAGCTCTTAATGGTTTAATATAAATAAATTTATTTAAATTGTTAGATAATAATAAAGGTTCTTTGGATCCTTCCAAAATTTGAGAGCAAATCTATCAAAGAAAGGCCGATCCTTATACCAAAGGATCTGATCAAAGTTTCGCTTCTACTCACAAGTCTTTCAAGAATTTTTGGAAACTGGCATATCCACAGAAAGCCATTAGAATCTATTTAGTTGAAGATTTATTATAAACGATAAGGGTGTACATCATTGAACTTAAAAGTGCTGGAGGATAATTCCGACTGCCAATTTTCCCCTTTATCATGTGCCTACGTCTCATCAACACCGAAGAATACTTATGAGGGTAATAGTGGGAAACTCGATAAATTTTCAAATGATTACGTTATTGACGTGACATTCCCTTCAAGAACGAATATGAGCTTCTTCACCCAAAACCGATTGCCCGCCGTCAATAATGAAGTTTTGTCCTGTGATGTTATTTGCTTTTTCTGAAACAAGAAATAAAGCCATTTCTGCTACATCTATAGGCTTTACAAAGCGACGAAGAGGCACTGAGAGGAGTTTTTCATTAACTTCTTTTTTGGTAAGAGTCTGCTCATCATAGACTTTTCCGGGACTAATGCTATTCACATTCATATTATATTTAGAAAATTCTATCGCTGCTGTTCTCATAAAGCCATTCAAACCAGCTTTTGATGCGGCATAGGCGGCCATATGAGGCAAACCAATGGTTTCTCCAGCTATAGAGGACAAAAATACAAATTTCCCGTTTCTATGTCGTTTCATTTCTGAAAAAGAAGCTTTAGAAACCAAAAATGCACTTGTGAGATTAGTGTCAAGTGCTCCCTGCCAATCGTCCAATGTCAATTCATCGATGTATTTCCATGGATAGATAGCGACATTTTGAACAACTGCATCAATATGGCCAAACAAAGATACTGTTTTTATAACCATTTTTTTGATTTCGTTTTCTGAAAGACTATTCAAAGCATTTATTTCTACAATCCCTGGTAAGTCATTAGCGATTTTTTCAAGTTTTTCTAAGGAACGTCCCACTAACATGAGCTTCATTCCGTGCTCGGAAAATAGTCGAGCACAGGCCCTGCCAATCATACTAGTAGCACCTGTAAGGATGGCCACTTTATCTTTCATGAGCTACTCTTTGTTCTAAATTAGTCATCCAAGCCTCGCCAGGGAAAAATGGAAAATGTCGATTTTGGACCATAGAAAGCGCTTCTTCTAAATTCCATTTGAGAATGAATCGTAATGCCGGCCATATTAAAAGTAAAATTGAGTGTGTATGGCTAAAGGATTCGGAAGAGGGGAGATTCGAACTCCCGTCACGGTTGCCCGTGAATCTGTTTTCGAGACAGACGCATTCGGCCACTCTGCCACTCTTCCAAGGCGAAAAGCATGCCAGAAAAATATTTTCGAAACAATGTGCTATTTTTATTTTAATAATGAAATCAATCGTCTATATTTCCTACTCACTTTAAGGAAATATGTATGTCAAAAATAGGCGTTCTTCTTGTCAATTTAGGCACCCCGGATGCACCGACAAAGCCGGCTGTAAAGCGTTATTTAAAAGAATTTTTGCTTGACCCCCGAGTCATTGATTACCCCTTTTATTTAAGACAAATACTTGTCAGATGCCTTATCATCCCAAAAAGAATCAATGAGACGACAAGCTTTTATCAGCGCATTTGGGAAAAAGAAGGCTCTCCTCTTATGATCCATTCAAAGGCTCAAAAAGAGCTTTTGCAGGAAGAGTTAGGGGAGGGGTATCAAGTTGAGCTTGCCATGCGCTACCAAAACCCTTCAATTAAAGATACTCTTGAGAAATTAAAGGGAGTTAAAGAAATGGTTGTCATTCCTCTTTTTCCACAATACGCTTCAGCTACAACCGGATCATTGCATCAAGAAATTATGAGATGTCTTAAAAGTTTCGAAACCATCCCTAAGATTCTTTTTCACTCAAGCTATCCCGAAAATGAGCTCATGGCCGAAGCGTTTGCAGAAAGAGCGAGAGCTAAAGACCTCTCAAAATATGACCATTTTCTCTTTAGCTTTCATGGCCTGCCGGTTCGTCATATTTTGAAAGCCAATAGCCAATGCATGAAGGGGGATTGCTGCGAGAGCTTAACTCCAAAAAATAAGCTTTGCTATAGAGCTGAATGCTTTGCCACCGCAAGATCTATTGTGAAAGCTCTGGGTCTTGAAAAAAATCAATATAGCCTTTGCTTTCAGTCCAGGCTTGGGAAGGAAAAATGGCTTGAGCCATATGCGATCGATCATCTTAAAAATTTAGCTAAAAGCGGAAAAAAGCGAGTGCTTGTTTTTTGTCCTTCGTTTGTCGCAGATTGTATCGAAACCATTCATGAAATAGCCGTAGAATACGCAAAAGACTTTAAAGTTTTTGGAGGAGAATCCCTTGATTTAGTGGAAAGCTTAAATGACCATCCTCTATGGATTCAAGCGCTCTCTCAAATGATTAGACCGGACTCTATGAATTTGAAAAACCATTTTGGACTTAAAAAAGAAACCAAGTCCTTCGCTCTGTCTCATCAATAAACACTTCAAGCAAAAGCGTGCTATAAGGCATCGTTATGTTTTTCACATAACTCATGAACTTTCCTCTTTTTTTTTGTGTAGCCTTAATCGTCTTTCATTAAAGACTTCTTTCGAAACTCGCTTGGGTGGCAATTTTTTTTGCTTACATAATAAACTCTTTTAATTTTTTTAAACTATTGGAGTTTTTTGTTTCGAAACTTTATTCAAAATCGATTCATCGATATGTAAATGGGCTTTTACAAGCTCAAAAGGAGTAAATTTTAGCCACTGAGCCAAAGAAACATCGGCAAAACGATCGCTTCTAAAAAGCTCTAAAAAACGAAGGGTGGTGTCGCCGATATTTTCAATATAGTGAGCCATAGGAAAGGGAACAGAGCCGACATCGCCTGCTTGAAAATTAAACGTACGGGCAATACCTTCTGAAGCAAAGACAGTCATCCTGGCTTTTCCGGAGATATAAAACTGCCACTCGTCAGCATTGGTATGCCAGTGAAGCTCTCGCATTCCGCCCGGCTCTATCTCGACAAGACCTGCTGCGATAGTTTTAGAAATTGGAAAGTTGGACGAGTCTGTAATTCGTACCGTTCCATGCTTCATCTGTAAAGGCTTTTGCGCCATCATGCGATGGGAAAAAGTAAAGGGAACAGGCCCGTTACCCGCAATTTTATCTTTATTAAGAGGAGGGGGTGCATCCGATGAAAAAATATAGAGTTCTTTTTTAGGAATGTTAGCAAAGCTTTCTTCCGGTACGCCAAAGTTTTTAGCGAGCACTTCTTTAGGCGTGTGAGCGAGCCAATCGGTTAGTAAAAATGTAGAGTCTTCAGAAAAATCCCCGTCATCAAAGGCTAAAAGAAATTCGCAGCCATCCCCTGGAAGCCCTTGAATCGAGTGAGGGATTCCGGCAGGGAAAAACCAAAGGTCGCCCTCTTCAACATCATCTTGGAAAGTACGGCCCAATTCATCAACTGCGGTTATTCGAGCTTTTCCTTTTAGCATAAAAGCCCATTCAGACTCTTTATGCCAATGCATCTCTCTAATAGCTCCGGATTTAAGACGCATATTGACCCCGGCAATTGTCGGAGAACTTGGAAGCTCGCGGATAGTGGTTTGTCTTGCCCAGCCACCCTCTTCTATACGCATATGACTATCTGAAAAAGACCATTTTAGATTCGCAAGGGTGCCTTGGTCTGTTCTTGGAGGTCTGATCACATCCGGATTTTCAAGATCGCGAGATAGGTTTGTCGGCCCTAGAATCGATGCTCCAAGCGAGCCGATAATAGGTTCCGGCTGTTCTTCAGAATTGATCTTTTGGGTTTCGTAAGTCATATAACCTTAAGGGGGTAGATTTTAGTGATAATTTAAAAAATGATCTATATATATATGAAATGTAGTGGATTGGCCATAGGAAAGCAAGAGGGGCTATGAAAAATTTTATTTATATTTTGCTTGCGTTATTACTCACCTCGCTTCTTTTTTCCTTTTGGAAAAAAGAGGATTTGGACAAAAACAAAAACTCCGAAGAGCTTGCTGAAAAAGCTTATATTTATGGTTATCCTCTTGTCCTAATGGATACGACAGAGAAGATTTTAACAGCTACCGCTGCACCTGATGGGGCGAAAGCACCTGTCAATCAGATAGTTAACATTAGAGCTTTCCCGAATCCTGAGATGCAGGATGTCGTAAGTCCAAATGCCGATACTCTCTATACCTCAGGCTGGCTTGATTTAACAAAAGAACCCATGGTTTTTTCAGTACCGGACACCTTTGACCGATACTATCTTATCCAGCTTTTGGATGCTTGGACAGATGTTTTAAGCCCGATCGGAACCACCCACACCGGAAATAAAAAGGGTAGTTTTGCAATTACCGGTCCTGAATGGAAAGGGAATCTGCCGGAAGGAGTAAAACAAATTAAATCCCCAACAAATACAGTTTGGCTTATTGGAAGAGTTTTGACAAAGGGGCCCGCGGATTATGCTGCGGTCCATAAAATCCAGGATCAATTTTCTTTAAAACCTTTAAGTTTTTATGGAAAAGATTACACACCTCCCGCTCGTGTGCCTATCGATCCTTACGTGGATGTTAAAACGCCCCCTGTTGCTCAAGTCGATAATTTAGAAGGGATCACTTTTTTTAGAAGGCTAAATGAGCTTATGGAAGGCTCGCCGCCTTCGCTAAAGGATGAAGCCTTTCTAAAACAATTGGAGGAGATTGGAATAGGCCGTGGAAAGAAATTTGACCCTAAAAACTTTTCCAAGGAGAGATTGACCGAACTTCAAAAAGGCGTTGATGAAGCGAAATTGAAAATAAAGGAAGCTTGGAAAAATCAAAGCTTTTCTAAAAAGGTAAATGGGTGGGTCATGCCAAGCACTAAAGTCGGCCAATATGGAACAGACTATTTTTTTAGAGCTGTCATCGCTTACGGCGCTCTTGGAGCCAATCTGGCAGAAGATGCTTTTTATCCGTTAACTAATGTCGATGATAAGGGGGAGCCCTTAATCGGAAAAAATGCTTATAAAATTCATTTCGAAAAAGATAAGTTACCTCCGGTTGAAGCTTTCTGGTCAATTACGCTCTATAACGACAGACAATTTTTTGTTAAAAACCCTATCAATCGCTATTCTTTGGGGGATAGAAGCGGTCTAAAGTTCAATGAAGATGGCTCGCTTGATATTTATATTCAAAATACTTCTCCGGGAAAAGAAAAAGAATCCAATTGGCTTCCCTCTCCAACCGGCTTATTTAATCTTATTTTAAGGCTCTATCAACCCAAAAAAGAGGTTTTAGAAGGAAGCTGGAAACCTCCTTCTGTGCAAAAAGTCAACTAGGAAGCCAAATTGAGCATTATTGTTTTAGGCATGAGGATTTGAACATGATCAAATCGATAATGATGTTTAACCCAAGGGTCTTCAAAATCGGAAGGGATGTTACATTGGCTGAGATCAATAATCTCAAAGGTAAGAGGCATTTTTTCCAAAAGTTTTTGCAGGCCAGCAACCGTTTTTTTATCAAGAGGTTGATTTAGGACAACTTCTATGACATTTTGAGTTTTTTTGACGAGATTTCTAAATCCCCCCATATCAATAATTTTAGAGGTGACTTCAAATACTTTGCTCGGTTGATACCAATCTCTTTTAGTAAAAGATAGTATGTGTCTACAGGCAGATTCGCCATTTAATTTGAATATAAGTGCTTGTGATGATGATACCGCAAGACGAATTTTAGTTTGCCAAAGGACCTTCATAATCCCTAATCCGGAATCCTTAGCTATTTCAGATAGCTTAATAAGCTCTTTTTCTTTAGCTCTACCATTAAAATGCAAATCAATAAAAAAAATGTTGCATTGATGTAAAAGGGTTTCATTTTTATCGCGAATGGCTATTTTCATTTGCTTTAGGGCATTTTTTTTATTTAAAGGCTCATCGAGAAGCTTTTTTTCATAAGTTTCATTTCTAAACTTTATTCTATTTTTAAGGGTCTCTTCCGAATGTAAAAGGGCTTTATCATTTTCAGACATAAGGCAATTAGAAAGATCAAGTTCTAATCGATCATTTTTTTTAAGAATCTTGCAAAGCTGATGAGCGAGAAGCGGTGTAATTGTTTGATTAAATTTTAAGGTTATTAGATTCGGATGACCTAAGATTAAATCCTTAATTTCTTTTAAGTCCTCAATTTTATCAGTTAAATTAAGCCGAAGGGAATAGTTAAGCCATTCAGGAACTTTAAAAAAAGATAAGTAGGGGAGAATTTTCCCTTTAATGGAAACAATGCTGTCACCAAAAAACTTAACCCTTAGGTTAGTTTTAGTGACGATTTCTAAAAGTTTAGAAGTTGGAAATAGGTGGGTCAGTTTAGAAACAAAGGAATCTCCTATTTTCAGCTTTTCCCACTTCTGATTTATATAAGATATAACTTTAAATGCAAGAACCTCATCTTGGTCTGCAAAAGCTAACTTAAAAAGTATTAAGATTGATTTTTTAGAAAACTGTTCTTCAAGAAGCTTATCTTTTAAAGTGAAGATTGGAATGCCTTCTTCCATCGTCTTTTCTACAAGAGAAAGTCTTAAAGGGGATGACATTGCGCAATTTGAGACGTCAATTTTGATTAAATTTTTAAAACCTCTTATTGTTTCAAACAAAAAATTTGCTGAAGTAGCGTTAAAAAAATTATCTGTTAACTTAATAATTATGGGAGGGGTATACCAACATTTTTTTGCTTTATTAAAAGAAGCAAAGTAGTGGATTGCTGTAGAGTAATTTAATCTTAAAAGAAATCCGCGGCTTTCAATAAATTCAGGGTGTGTTGGAGCGTCCCACAAAAGCAAAAGCATGCCTATATTGCTTTTAGAAGCTATCTTTTTTAATTTTGAGTGATCCTCGCATTTTAAACCTTCTGATTGCCAAATTTTTAAAAAAAAGCCGTTGCATTGAGTAAGAATCTCTGAATCTTTGCAATCAATGGCACGTTCCATAAGTTCGAAATTTTTTTTAGTTAGTGATGATTCCTTTTCTATCAAAGTTTTACTTGGTAGCGCGGAATAAAGCTCCAGCCAGAGATTGGTGAGGATTTGATCGGTTTTTGCACAACCGGATAACTCCTTTAGAATAAGTTTGCACATTTCCGGATTTTTTGGGTCTGCCAATAACCCTTGAATAATGGGGGTAATTCTGTCAGCAAGCTGAGGGCTTATATGGCGGCAATGATCGATAAATGAAACAGCTTCTTTAAAATCGCGAAAAGGGGTTTCTCTAATATCCATAAAAACTCCGAATGAAATTTGACTGCTAAGTTGATACGGCTTTTGGAGTTAATTTTGAAGCAGTGTTTTGCTCTAAGAAAAAAGGAAAATTAAGGATTGATAAAGGAATTTAGAAAAGAAATTCGGAAGAGGTAGGATTCGAACCCACGGTCCCCGGAGGGGACTTCTGTTTTCAAGACAGACGCATTCGGCCACTCTGCCACTCTTCCAAATTTAGGATGGAATCATCTTATGAAATTTTGAAGATAAACATCAAGATAAATAAATATTTTAAATTATGAGATCTGAATAGTCAACAAAATCTAATATTTTTTTCAAAAAAAATGAATTTTTAAAATTAAAATATTATTTTTACGTAAGAATATGAAAAATATGTCATAATTATAGTAGTTGCTGATTATTCAAAGACGTTTTTAGACTCATTCAAAACCAAGAAATAAAGGAAACGGTCATGGCTACAAGGTCAAAAAGCAAGCCGAAGCCTTTAACCATAGTTGAGGCCATCGAGACTCTGTCTAGTATAGCGGATATGAGTCTGGATAAAGAAATGGGAATCGCTGAGAAACAAGAACTCATTATTGGCCGAGAAAGCGTCCCCTTTAGAACCATCCACTGGCTCAATAAAGAAGACGGGGCAACCACAATCAAATTAGTCAGAGAGACCTTTAGAGTCGTTTTAGACTATCTTAAAAATTTCTACGAAGAAAAGTTTATAAATGAAAAAAACGGACCCGCTCTTGAAGGCATTAAAACGATTATGGTTTTAGTCGGTGAAGCTGCAAAAAAATTGGATCGTTTCACAAATATTTTCATGAAGTCGCAAGCCGGCAGCGTGATGCAATTGAAGGAGTTTCGCGATCTTCAACATTTTTATAAAACACGAGTCTCTCAAAAAATCGATGAAAGCGTCCTTGGCAAATGGATTTTAGGGATTGTAAAACAGCTGCCTAAAAAAGAAGGTGCAAAACTTTCTCTTAAGGGAAAGCAAATAAGAAGTTCAAAATATGCTTTTGTTGATTTGGAAAATGTAAAAAAAGACATCGACTATGAACTATTTTATATTCGAAAAGAAGATGGGACAAGGTTTATTAGCCCAAGACTCATTCGAAATATGAAGCTTGTCTCTGATTTTGGAGAAACCTTTTGGGATAACAAAGGGGAAGATCCTTTAAGGTATCTTTCATTATGGCAGGATCGCTTGGCAAAAGCTCACGCAGAAGCTATTATCCACTCATTAAAAGGAAAGGTCGGGAAATTCTTTAAAGAAATTTCAAAAATGCGCACCAAGCCTTTAATTAATGAGCTAAGTTCTGCACTCATGGCTTTGATTTTGGCCTCCAAAGAGTCCAACCTTATTACCCATAATCCTATAAAAAGCTGCCAAGGGTATTTTATAGACTTTCAGGAGTACTTATCAAGCGCTTTGTGTTCTAGGGAATACCAGACGCAAAATCTTTATCCGGTTGAAGACTCCTCTTCTTTTGAATTGATTTCTGAAATATGCCAAGCATTAACTAAAGCATTTTTTATTGAAAATAGAGCAGTGATTGAACTTGGGGCCGTAATTGAAGGCTTGCTTCATGCCGCTCTTTTAGAAAAAAATCATCAAAAAGATTTAATGGAAAAAAAGACTATTGGAAAAGAGTTGAAAGATAATTATGAGGCTTTAAAAAAGATCCTGTTTAGACACCCCGGGGGACCTTTAACTCAAATGCTTACAAGTTTTGAAGAAGGTGAATTAACAAAGTATGAACCCCTCAAGCAGAAGAATTGGCCAACCCAGCTTTTTTCACTCATTTATAGAGATAAGAACCTAAGCTGTCTAAGACTTCCTCCGCCTATCTGCCAAGAATATATTCATAAAGCTAGTATCTTAGATGAATTTACCAATTTCATCGTCTCTTGCAATCAAGAAGCCGATGAAAGAAAGCATTTGTATATTAACTTGCAAGATAGGACCTCTTGGAAGGAGTTTGCAAGGGCAGCTGCCCTTGAAAATTTTCAAAATGATCCAAAAGTGAGAGAGGTCATTTCGGTTTTAACTCTTCCTATTGATACTGACTTCTATCATCAAAATGAAGAACAGGAAGAAATACGAAAAGCTCCGCTTTTTATTTCACACTTTCTTGAACTCCTAAAAGATGAAAGCGCCGGATTTTTTATTCCTGAAGAATTACGAAAAGACCTAAATCAAAAGTTTTTTAAACAACTTTTAGAAGCGGTTCATCGAATATTCTTTCATGGTAAAAATATTTTAACCAAAGATGAAAGGATCATTTTTATCGACCTCGCCTATCTATTAATAGAACTTAAAGCTATAGATATCCTACAACCGGATTCTTTCAACTTATCTTGCAAAGATGCTTTGGATGGGGGAATGGCGGCTTCTTCCTTACTATTTCTTTTTATGAAACTATTAAGCCATAATGAGCTTTCATCTCTTGATCTTGAATGTCTCCATTTTATGGTTTTTGGACCGCAGCTTCTTATTCGCGAAAGAGTGATGCTTCAGGATCGATTTTCAAGGTTTATTGGGACAGTTCATTGGCTTGAGGAAACTAAAAATGACTTCGGCAAGGATAACTTCTGTCTTATCATCAAAGAAGCTTTTGGACCTTTATTCCCAAATGGTTCCTTGGAGTTAAAACCACTTCCCCTACAGGAATAAATTGATAAAGCCTTTATAAAAAAAGCGGCTTTTGCAAGCCGCTTTTTTAATGCTATAATCCGTAGATCTCTTTGTATTTCTTTTGTAAATAATCCACATAAGCTTTTTCTGTAAAAGGCTTGCCTGTGGATTCTTTTAATAACTCAAGGCTTTCAAACTGTCTTCCGTATCGGTAAACCTTGGCTTTAAGCCATTCTTTAAGAAAAGCTATTTGACCTTTTTCCAATTTCTTTTCCAAATTAGGCTGCTCTTTTTCAAGTGTCTCAAATAACTGAGCTGCGTACATATTTCCAAGCGCATAGGTTGGAAAATACCCAAAAGCTCCCATAGACCAATGGACGTCTTGCAAACAGCCTTCCTGATCATTTTTTGGAGTGATCCCAAAATACTCTTTCATTTTTTTATTCCAAGCCTTAGGCAAGTCTTTAACTTTGAGTTTACCCTCAATTAAGTCTTTTTCCAGCTCGAAACGTAAAATGACATGCAAAGGGTAGGTCACTTCATCAGCTTCAACTCGTATAAAGGAAGGCTCGACTTTATTGATGGCCTTATAAAAAAGATCGAGATCGATCTTTTCCAAACCTTTTGGAAAAGCTTTTTTTAGAAGAGGAAAGTAGTGTTTCCAAAAAGCTTTGTTTTTTCCGATACGCGTCTCCCAAAAGCGGGATTGGCTCTCGTGAATGCCTAAAGAAACCGCTTGTCCAAGAGGGGAGCCATATTCTTTTGGATCAAGGCCCATTTCATAAAGGGCATGACCGCCTTCATGAAGAATAACACTGATATTGCTCATTAAACTCGTTGGATGAATACGTGTTGTAATGCGGCTATCTGTTGGGTGGGAGGAAGAAGAAAAGGGGTGGGATGAAAAATCTAATCGGCCATAAGCTTTATCATAACCCATATCGTCAAGAAGGGTTTGGCTGAAGGAAACTTGCTTTGAATCAGGGAATTTTCCATGAAGGAAATCATCTTTAACTTGTTTTTTCGATTTTATCTTGTTAAGAAGGGCGATGATGGGATCTTTTATTTTTTTAAAAAGAGAATCCACATCCTCAGTTGTCATCCCGGGTTCGTATTCGTCTAAAAGGGCGTCATAGGGATGGCTTCCTTTTTTACTTAAGTGACGGGATTTTTGCTTTACAAGATCTATAATTTTTTCAAGGTAGGGGGCAAATAATTTAAAGTTGTTATCTTTTTTAGCATTTCGCCATACCACTTGTGCTTCAGAAGTGATCTTGGCAAAATTTTTAACAAATTCCTCAGGAAGGGCTACGTCTCTTAAATAGTCTTTCCTCCAGCACTTTAAAGCAGACTCCTGTTCTTTAGATAATCCCTTAGCAATAATTTTTCCATTTTTAATATCAATGAGGTTGCTTAGAGCTTCTTTAAAGTCGGGAGAGGTTTTGGATTTGTGAATTAAACCGGCCATGGTTTTTAGCTGTTCACCCCGAATAGCGGATGCGCCCTCCGGCATCATAGTTTCCTGATCCCATCCCAAAATGTTGGAAATGCCTTCTAAAATTTTTGCTTCGTAGGATTTTTCGAATAATTTTCTGTAATTTTCTTGGTCACGTTTCGCCATAATAATACTCCTAGAAAAAAAACAACTTATGCAAAAAATGAAATTTCATAAAGGAAAAAACGAAAAGTTTATTAAATGCTAGCAACTTATGATTCAAAGAACCTTTCGCTAAAAATTCTATTTTTTTATTTTTTTTGCAAATTTAGCTCTTAGGTTATACTCTCGGTTGTCTTTTTAAAAGGTATTGACATCCATTATCTCTAAAAATAATATTAATCTCTTCAAAATTATTATTTTGAAAATGTGTGAACCCCTTTTTTTGTAACTTCTTGTTGTTGTGAACATGGAAAGTCAATCCGATTGGGATACAATGAAGTAGGCTTGCGAGGTTCTTGAAGTGCTTGGATTGGCTTATGAAAAAAAGTTGATCGCTTCTTTTTATGTTTTTGACTAAGCAAAAAAGCGGCAAGACGTAAGGAACCAAGTGACAATTATTTAATTTTTTTAAGGAAACTATTTATATGAGCCAACCTTTGCCCTCGATTAATGTCAACAGGTCTCTTAGTCGTAGAAATGCCGAGCTTTCTTCTTGGAAGTCAGAATTTAAACAAAATTATCAAGCTTATGCTGAAAACTTGGCCGCAAGTTTTGCAAGCCATGTTTTGAAAGAGTTTGGCGAAGCCCTAAGCGATCCCTATAAACCTCCGATAGATGCCAATAATCGATTTTCAAGAATCCTTAAAGACAATTGGTTTTCAAAACGAAATAGTTTCCATCCGGAAAAAAGCGGCTTGGCTCCTTTTAACGAATGGGAAGAAAACTATCTCCGCGATGGCATAAATGCCAGGTACTTTGAAAAACGTCTCGCTAGGGTTATTGATGT
The DNA here is from genome assembly GCF_000750955.1 of Criblamydia sequanensis CRIB-18. Classification (NCBI taxonomy): domain Bacteria; kingdom Pseudomonadati; phylum Chlamydiota; class Chlamydiia; order Parachlamydiales; family Candidatus Criblamydiaceae; genus Candidatus Criblamydia; species Candidatus Criblamydia sequanensis. The sequence goes on from NZ_CCEJ010000003.1 coordinate 152,684, forward strand.
GGCTAAAAATCATCTAGAAAAAATATTTAAAGAATATATAGCCCACCCTCAGCATGCAAGCATCCGATTTAAAATAGCTAAGCTTGATCCGCCGAATAAAACTTCATTAAGCATTCAGCTATGGGTCAACAATGATTTTACCTTCTCAAAAATAGATTCAAGGGAAGCTAGAAGAATCCAGAATGCCCTTCTTTTAACTTTCACGCTATTCGCGCTTTATATTTTGATTTTTAAAATGGAATTTTTAAGCTCTTCATTTTTAGATAGGAATTTTCCGAGAATATACAGTTAAGGAGTAACTTATGAGTTCAATAGGAACCTTATTAGATATAAAAAAGGCGTCTACACAAAGAGAAGCATTACAAGCTTCATGGGATGCCGACTTTGAGGAAAATTGCAATAAGTTTTCGGATACATTAGCTTCTAACATAGCTCAAAGATTGTTCAAACAATTTGGACAAGAAATAAGCGATCCTTACAAAATGAAAATTGGCGTCGAGAATAAATTTAGAAAGAAAGTCGATTTTGATATCTTGAATGATAAAAAAAGTTTAGAAACTTTGATTGGACTCGTAAAAGAAGTTAAAGAATTTCCTCCTTTTAGAGAATGGCTATCAACCTTTTCAGAAAAGACTTCAAGCAGCAATTTGGATATTAGATATTTCGAAGCCAAAATGGCAAAAGTCACAAAAACTGTCAGCGAAAAGCTCCAGGAAATACTTATCGAGTATACCTCAGTTCCCGAGAATCGAAACCTTCAATTTAAGGTAAGCTATGAAACTTCGGAAACCTCGGGATTTTTAAAGGCCTCTTCTTTTGCAAAAAATAACATTTTTTTGGATTTATGGCTTGAAACACCAGCTGTTCCTGTAGAATCAAAGCCTTCTTCCGGCCTAATTGAAAAATATAAAATCAGCCGATTTTGCTCCACTAACTTAAAAAAAACTATGATTGCTGTGGTGTTAGTAGCCTTTTTGATGGAGTTAATTTACCTTAGGTTTAATAGCCCACTGACTTTTGAAGGCAGAATGCGACTCGTCTAAATCTTCTTTTAATAAGCGTTCAAGGGAGGCTTTTTAATCTTATGCCCAGATAAGCCAGAGAGTGATGGCAGCCGGGATAACGGCGCTCAGGGTAAAGATGAGGCCGATCTTGCAATAAGAAAAGAAGCTAATCCTATGCCCGTTCTTTTCAAGAAAGCTTACCGCTACGATGTTTGCTGAAGCGCCGATCGGTGTAATGTTTCCGCCAAGGCAAGTTCCGATTAAAAGCGCAAAAGTCAAAAGAGGAAGCGGAAGGTTTAAGCCGGCAGAAACGTTTTGCACAACAGGAATCATGGCAATAAGGTAAGGGACGTTGTCAACAACCGCAGAAATAAGAAGAGATAGAAAAATAACCGCTGTGAAAACTAAAAAAAGATTATCCGGAAGATTTGTTACAGCCCAATTAGATAGGGCATCCATCCAACCCTCTTGTCTCACAGCACCCACAAGGATAAAAAGTCCCATTAAGAAGAGGGTTGTGTTCCAATCAAGATCTCGAATTAAGTTTGTTGTTTTTTCCCATGCAGGCCCAAAGTAATGCCAAATAAGCCCAATTAGGGCAAGGATCATGGCTGTTATGCCGGCAAGCCAGGAGGATTCAGGATCAAGATTTGAGCCAAAAGCTAAAATTCCAATTAAGAATAAAAGTAAAATGGAAGGAACCCAAGATTTTACGACTTCAATAGAGAGAAGCGTAATAGGTTCAGTTTCATGATAGAATAAAAAAAAGGCAAAAAGAAGAGCGAAAAAAGCTCCAACCTGAACCATAAAAAAAATGCTTGGCTTTCCCATATAGAAAAAAAAGTCGCCAAAGTTCATCTTCATATAGGAGCCTAAAATCATGCTCGGTGGATCTCCGATGAGAGTAGCTGTCCCTTGCAGATTAGAAAACATGGCGAGCAAAATTAAAGGTTTAATTGGCGAAATAGAGAGTTTCTCGCAAAGCGCTAAAATTACGGGTGCAATTAAAAGAACCACTGCGACATTTTCAACAAACATTGAAATAATGCTCGTTAAAATAAAAACCAGGATAAGAGCCATCCTCACATTTTTAGAATGATCCACAAGCCACTCAGCAAAAACTGCCGGCACTCTCGATAGTCTAAACAATTCAGCTAAAACAAGGGTCCCGACAAAAAGGCCCATCACATTCCAATGAACTTCGAAAAAAGCTTGTTTTAAGCTAAGTTCGTTTAGAAGAATCAAAAGAAAGGAACCTGCAAGGGCAATCTTGGTTTTATGATTTTCAAAGAAAACAAACCCAAGGTAACACATGCAAAATAAGAGAAGAGAGCCCATAAAAACCTTTTAGTAAAAATGTCTGGCTATACGAGGTCCAAGCCTTGCGAAAAGTTCGTGGATAATCACATCGCCAAAGCTTGCGAAAGTTTCTACATCGAGAGACCCCCATTCATCTTCACCGAAGAATAACACCGGATCCCCGATTTGAATGTTCGGGATTTCTGTCACATCCGCCATCATAAAATCCATGCAGATTTTGCCGACAAGAGGGGCTTTATAACCTCTTATCAACACAAACCCTTTGCCGCTGAAATTGCGTCCTATCCCATCATGGTAGCCAAGAGGGATGACCGCGATTTTTTCCCCTTCCTGCTTAACAAAGTAATCCCTGTTGTAGCTGACGGATTCTCCAAGCGAGCAATTGTGGATATCGATGACTTGAGAGGTTAAAGAAAGGGCCGGCTTTAAAGGAAGCACTCCTTTGCAATCAGGAGTGTTATAGCAGCCAAATAACGCAAGGCCGATTCTTGCCATATTAAAGCATGGCGCTTTAAATCTTAAAAAAGCGGAAGAATTAGCTCCATGGCACCATTTAGGTTCTATGCCCGCCTCTTTCATCTCAAAAAGCAAAGTTTCAATCTTACGGATTTGGCTGTAGGTAAAAGGGTCGTGTTTCGGATCATCGGCCGAGGTAAAGTGTGTCATGAGACCCTCTAGCTCAAGGTGTTCTGATCTTGCTATTCTTTTAGCATATATAAGAGCTTCTTTGCTTTTACACCCCAAGCGATTCATGCCGGTATTGACATGGATATGGATTTTAGCTTTCCTTTTCAATTTTTTAGCTTCTTTCTCAAGACTATCAATAAGCGCTTCTTGGCATAGGCCGACTTCGAGGTCATATTCTAAAAGGGAGGGGGCATCCTTTGGATCTGCATGAATGACAAAAATGTCTTGGGTAACCCCGCATTCCCGTAAGAAAATGGCTTCAGAGGAGAAAGCTACACCGAAGATATCAATACCTAATTTGGCAAGCTCTAAAGAGAGTCGTACACTATCTGTGCCATAGCCATTCGCCTTTACAATAGCCATAAGCCTTAACCCTTGTGCTTTTTTTCTTAAGAGGGCCAAATTTTGAGCGATCGTATTTAAATTAATTTTTAGCTCAGCTTGAGCTCTAAGGTTTAGTTTGATGGGCGGAAGAAGATTTACAGTCATTATTTTTATTCTTAATTTCAGTTGAAATAGGATCTTTATCAAAAAGAAAAGGCTATCTCAATTTGTAATAGCGGAAAAGAATAAATGAAAGAAAAAAACTAAAAGGTATTCCAAGGGCGAGCTCCGGCTCTAAGACTTGCTTTTTGGCAAGGACGGATGCGGCTTCTAAAAAAAGGTACATAAAGAAGAAGGTAAAGAGGGCGCCGGCATAGATTCGGTAAAGAGCTTTCCCCCTGGAAAAAAAAATGAGGGAAGGAAGAGCCCCTAAAATAACGAGAAGAGTAAGCCAAGGCAAAAAAAGCTTGAGAAGCAAAACTGTCTGAAGCTGGCATTCTTTTTCTTTGCACTCTGAAAAAAACGGAGGCGTTTTCTTTAATAATTCACTTAATGAAAATTCTTCAGGCTTCATAATTGTTTGAGTGAGCCTTTCCTTTTCAAGATAAAGATCAAGGATCGCAAGTTCATCAAAGGACTCAAACACTGAAAATCTTCCTTTCTCATCTCTTTTTATAACCTCAACTTCCTTGGCAAGAGGAGGCGATTGAAAGGGGTAAAGGTATTTAATGCGGTAATACTCATCGAAGGATTTTAACCATACGACATCAAAAAAACGCTGAGAGTTTTCCTCATAATGCGTGTATAGGAGTCTTTCGTCTCCTCCATCTAAAGGGATCGTTTGGATATGAGTTTGGCTTTTTCTTTTTTTTCCTTCTTTTTTCTTAAAATGGATCATGCGGTTGATATAACGATTCGCTTTTGGAACGATATACTCTTCGTTAGCTATGGTTAAAAGACTTAAAAGTAAACCCATGATAACAAAAGGCCTAAGCACTCTTTTTAATCGCATGCCTGAGGTGAGAAGAGCTGTGAGCTCGCCATGGGAGCTTAATTCGGAAACCACTTTTATAGTGGCCACAAGGGCTGAAAAGGGAACTAAGATTTTAACTTCTAAGGAAAATTCATAAAAGTAATACCAGAAAATTTCAAGCACATCAAAACGCATGCCATGTTGATGGTGCATGGCAGTTCTAGAAGAAAAGTCAATCACCATGAAAAGAAAGAAAACGGCGCTTAAAATAAAAAAAAAGGTCTTGCAAAACTCTTTAAAAAAATAACGCTCAAAGATGCGGAGCGGTAGAACGGTCATTTTAAGAAACCCCTCTTTCAAGTTTAAAGATCATCAAAAGGGAGGCTAAAATCATTAATGTTTCAGGCACAAAATAGAGGATTAACGAGAGGTTGAAATTGTGGTCTAATCCCTTAGCTACAAAATAGCCAACAAGGAAGAGGGCTGTTAAAAAAATCATTAAAAAAAATGACTTATAGGATCGAACTCTTCCAACAGAAATACCAAAAGTAGCTCCTAAAAGAGTTAAAGCAAAAGGGCTTAAGCCAACTGAGATACGTCTTGCAATTTCACTTTTGCATTTGTTTTCGGCTTTTTTAAGCTCTTTTGATTCGGGTAAATTTTGGCTTATTTTCCTTTTTTCGATGAGAAGTTTAGATAGGAGAAGAGGCAGCTTAAGATGATCATTGCCGGTTATTGCAAGATCTCTTCCTAAAATTGCCGAAAAGGCATCTTTCGGGACCATATAATGATCGGCATTCTCGAGAATAAAAGAGGCTTCATTTTTACCCTTATCTTTTAAGGGAAGTAAAAATGAAACGGCATTTCCAGTGAGCGAGTTTTCTTTAATCTTTAAAGACTCGGCAAAAAAAAGGGCCATCCGTCCGCTTCTTTTATCGTTATGCGCAATGAGCGCTTTTTCTGCGGCTTCTCCCATTTTTGCGGTGCCGAAGGTTTCAAAATAAAATCCCTTCAAATCTGCTAAGTGTTTGTGGTTTAAAAGCAAAAGGGGGTTAACTGTACGAATTTCATTTTTTATTTTAGCTGCGCTATGATGTGATTTTGTCGCAAACTCAGACACTATCCAAAAATTTCCGATGGAGATGAAGCCTGCCGTTAAAAGAATCGGAAAGAGGATGCGGCTTAAGGAAAAGCCGGAGCTTCTCAGAGCTGTGATTTCATGAGCTTCAGAGAGCTTAAAGAGTAAAGAAGCGGAGGCAATAAGGCTGCCTACTGCCACAGCAATCGGAAGCATATAGGGGATTTGTAACGCTATAAATTTTAAGATTATAAAAGAGTTTGGCCCCATGGCGGCAAAATGGGCAATTTCATTTAATCGCAAAGTCAATAGCAGGGCTACAAAAATCCCAAGTGAAAGAAAAAGAACTTTTAGGTATTGCCCAATTAACGAGCGCCAAATAATAGGAAACATAATTTTAAGAATAAATCTCTAATAAATGAAATATAACAGCCCTCTCATAAATTTTCTATGGAAACAAAAGTAATATGTTAAACGATCGAATCTGGTATTTGTTCATAGATGATAGGGAAGAAGGTCCTTATTCTAAAGCCGAGCTTAAGTTTGATAGAAGAATCACACCGTCCACCTTAGCAAGAAAAGAGGGGAGCCTTTCCTGGCTTCCTATTAGTTTTTATAAAGAGCTGGAAGATCTCTTCGAAAAGGAAAGAGAGGAAAGCGATTCCTTAAGCGAGAATATGCAATCGGAATTAGCGATGCCTTTAGAGACGGGTCCCCCCCTTCTTTTTTTTATTGTTTTAGTCCTTATTTCATTGTTATACTTCTACCTTTTAGTTAATCGAGAATAACCTCATGCAAGAAACCCTGGAAAGGGAGCTCTATCGATTTATAAAGCAGCATCTAAGTTCTAATAAAATAGCATTGCTTGGATTGTCGGGGGGGCCGGATTCCTTTTCCCTTTATCAACTGCTTTTAAAATTAAAAATTCCCTTTGCCGTAGCGCACATCGACCATGGCTGGAGAAAAGAAAGTAAAGAAGAGCTTCTTCTGCTAGAAAAAATGGCGAAGAAGGATAATCTCTCTTTTTTCTCTAAAACGCTTGTCTACCCTGACAAAGTTAAAAACCTTGAAGCCTTTTGCAGAGCGGCTAGGATACAATTTTTCAAAAGCCTTGTTGAAACCCATCAGATGGATGGGGTTTTTTTAGCCCATCATGCCGATGATCTTGCCGAAACCGTCTTAAAAAGGGTTTCTGAAGGTTACGCTCTGCCTTTTCTTGGCGGGATGAAACCGGTATCTGTCATGAAAGGAATCAAGATCCTCAGGCCTCTTTTATTCACTCCTAAACAGATGTTATTAGATTGGCTAAGTAAACAGAGCGTTTCTTTTAAACCTTTCTTAGATTCCACAAACTTGGATGAGCATTATTTAAGACCGAAAATGAGAGAGAAAATTATCCCTTTTCTTGAAAAAGAATTCGGGAAGAAAATTAAAAATTCTCTTGTAAGAATGGGAAAAGAATCTGCCGAGCTTACCCGGTATTTGGATAGCAAAGTTGAAGCCTCATTTGCCGGCCTTAAAAAAAATGCTTGGGGGTCTTATCTAGATTTTGATTCTTTTAGACTTGAAGACTATGAGAGACGCTATTTATTAAAAAAAATATTGATTACACAAAATTTTGGCCTTTCAGACAAACAATTTGAATCCGTTTTGGATCACTTAAATAATTTTTCAGCCAACAAGCAATTTTTAAAAGATAAAAAAAGAGTCTATGTTGATCGAGGCCATCTTTTTCTTTTTGAAAAGGAAGTCCTTCCTTTTGAAGGGGAATGGATGCTTAAAGAAGGGGTTAATGAATTCGGGGACTTGCAAATTGAAGTTTCAAAAATTAAAAATTTCGTTATTGAGAAAAAAGGATGGGAGTCTCTTTTTAAAGACGGGCTTTTAATTACGTTGCCTTCTTTAGATTATAGATTGGGAAAAGTTACCCCTAAAATGGATTATGGAGAGCATAAAACATTGGATAAATTTTGGAATGAAAAGAAAGTTCCGGCTTTTTTTAGGGATAAATTACCGGGCCTTTTTTCATCTCGAAAGTTAGAAAAAGAGTTGCTTGTTCCGACTAACATAAAAGAAGATGAGAAGCTCTATTTAATTAAAATAACGCCCAAATAAAGCGGAATAACCGTTATATTTTTTTTTAAATATTAGAGAGAGTCCAGAAGAGGATGAAGGTTGATACCGAATAAGTTATTATGATACAATGGGAAAAAATAATGATTTTTCACCCAGAATCAATCTATTAAGCTTAACTTAAGCAATTTAAGTACAAATCCTAGCTCAAGGCTGAGCCTAAGCACAAAAATGGTGGTTTTCCAAATATTATGAGCAATGATGGTAAACAAGATTTCAAAAAAGGCCTTTCCAATAGTTTTATTTGGTTTTTGATGGCCGCCTTTTTTCTCGCATTTATGGTCCAAAGTTTTATCGATACTAAAATTGCGAAGGTTTCATTCAGCTATCAGTTGGAACACCTAATCAATTTACAGTTAATCCAACCTGAAGACAGCAGAAAAATTGCGCTGAATGATAATTTAGTTACTTTTAGCGGAAAATTTAGAGATAGAAGAACAGACGAGGGGAAAAAACGATTTAAGTTCTTGGAACTCCTCAATGAAAATCATCAATTAAAACAAGAGCTTGCTCAAGCAAGCGACGATTTAAAATCCTTGAGATCAAAAGTGATCGATTCCGCTCAGTGGTATTTGCAACTGACGGGAGTTGCTATTCCGTCTCAAGGTTTTATTGTTATTGATGACTTTTATTCGACTTCTGAAGATGACTATAGTGTTGTCATTAGAAGCGTTTCTTCAAAAAAAGGAGAGAGCTTAAAGGATCTTAAGCAACGCTTTGATTCTTTTGGAGATTCTCCAAGCTACCAAGAAGCCAATGATTTCGGCAATGACATCATCACTTTAGTTAGAAATTTTAGATCTCCTTTGCTTGGCATCGGCAATCAGGGAATGAAGCTGCAGCTAAAGAAAATCGAAGATGACGTCGAGAAAATAATTGGTTCAAAAGCGACCCCTCAAGAAAAGATGGAAAGTTATCATCAGATGCTGGCTCTTCTTAAAAATCTTACTGATAAGTTAAACACTGTTGAAGACCACGTTCGCTTGTCGAATTTAAGAAGTATTAGAAGCTATAAAGAAGAAATTGATATTTATTCACAGCTGGTTTCAAGACTTGAAGACAATCAAATCCAGCTTGAAAAAGCGGCTCAATCTGTGGCTCAAGTCATATGGTTTTATAATAATCAGGAGCTTTCCACTAAGGCTTTAGAAAAACAAGACCCTGAAGTCTTTAGCCACTGGTTTACTAACGCTAAAGAAGAATGGAACAGTTTTGATCAAAATGCAGGCGGCTTCTTTAAAGCGCCTGACCAGCCTTTAAATCTTGTTCTGGAAAAAAGGTTTAAAAGCCAGGAGCCTGCCCCTAATTATTTTAACTACCTTTTCACCATCCTGCCCTTCCTTCTTGTGGTATTTATCCTATACTTCATTTTTTCAAGACAAATGAAGGGAATGAATACGAATGCTTTAAACTTTGGAAAATCACCTGCAAGGCTGATGACTAAAGACCAGAATAAGATTACTTTTAAAGATGTGGCGGGCCTTGAAGAGGAAGTAGAAGAGCTCCAAGAAATTGTAGACTTTCTTAAAAATCCTAAAAAATTTACAGCTCTTGGCGGACGCATTCCAAAGGGGGTTTTACTTGTTGGGCCGCCCGGAACCGGTAAAACTTTAATAGGAAAAGCAGTCGCCGGCGAAGCGAACCGCCCTTTCTTTTCTATATCGGGTTCTGACTTTGTTGAAATGTTTGTCGGAGTCGGTGCTAGCCGTATCCGTGATATGTTTGACCAAGCGAAGAAAAATGCCCCCTGCATTATCTTTATCGATGAAATTGATGCGGTCGGCCGTCATCGAGGAGCCGGTATCGGCGGCGGGCACGATGAAAGAGAGCAAACCTTAAACCAGCTTCTTGTAGAAATGGATGGATTCGACACCAATGAAGGCGTCATCCTCATGGCTGCAACTAATAGACCGGACGTTCTGGATAAAGCTCTTTTGCGCCCCGGTCGATTTGATAGACGCATTATCGTGAACTTGCCTGATGTAAAAGGGCGTTTTGAGATCCTTAAAGTCCACGCAAAAAGAATCAAGCTTGATCCCTCTGTTGATTTAATGAAGATAGCAAGAGCGACGCCCGGCTGTTCAGGAGCAGACCTTGCCAACATTCTTAATGAAGCGGCTTTACTTGCGGCAAGAAAAAATAGAACGGCAGTCACAGCTGAAGATACAGCCGAAGCTCGCGATAAAGTTTTATACGGAAAAGAAAGAAGAAGCCTTGAGCTTGATGAAAATGAGAAATTGACAACCGCCTACCATGAAGCGGGTCATGCGATTGTTAGCTTGCATGTTGAGCATGCCGATCCTGTTGATAAAGTCACTATAATTCCACGAGGCATGTCGCTTGGAGCGACCATGTTTTTGCCTAAAAAGAATAGGGTGAGTTACTGGAGAAAAGAGCTTGTTGATAGATTAGCTGTATTAATGGGTGGAAGAGCCGCTGAGGATGTTTTTGTCAATGACTTCTCGTCAGGCGCAAAACAAGACATCGAGCAGGCCACTTCCCTTGCCCACAATATGATCTGCCAGTGGGGAATGAGTGATAAAATGGGGGCTGTTTTCTATGGGGAAAGCAGCGACACCGGCTATTACGGCATCGGCGGTCATTATGAAAAGCACTATTCCGAAGAGACGGCAAAAAAGATCGATGATGAGATGAAAACCATCCTTCACGAGGCTTACGAAAGAGCAAAATCTTTGGTTATTAAGTATAAAGAACAGATTGAGCTAATGACTTCGATGCTCATCAAATACGAAACGCTTTCAGCCGAAGATGTTCTTGAGATTGCCAATGACAGCTTTGATGAGAATAAGGCGATCCAGAGACGAAAAGAAGCGGATGAAGCGCATAAAAAGAAAATGCCAACACCGCCTCCACTTCCTCAAGATGAGGGTCCATCGAAAATAAATCGAGAGCCTCCTCAGCAACTATCGCCTGATGCGACTATGTAGGAAGGAAGTTCAAGAAATGAAAAAGCCGAAGGTTAAACCCTTCGGCTTTTTTTTTACGGGTAAAAACCCGGAAAAGAAGCTTTAACTGCAGGTGCAGCCGTTTCGCCTAAGGAAGTTTGGCCATGCGGGGTAACTCTTAAATGAAAAAGCCGAAGGTTATCTTTGATAACTTTCGGCTTTTTAGATAAGCTCTTTAAGCTTAGTTTAAGCAGCAGGGGCTGCCGTTGGCGTTTGAGGAAGCGTGGCCTTTCGGCTTAACTTCACTTGACCTCTTTCATTGATGTCGATGACCTTAACACGGATATTATCGCCTTCTTTAACGACTTCTTCCATGCTCTTAATGCGCATTACATCAAACTCGGAAATGTGGCAAAGGCCCTCTTTTCCGGGTAATATTTCAACAAAGACCCCGAAAGGAACAACTGATGTGACACGACCTGCATAGATGCGGCCGACTTCTACCTCGGAAGTTAATCCCAAGATGAATTCTTTGGCTTTTTCTATACTTGCAAGGTCAGGGGAGGCGATGCTGACTAAGCCATCGTCTGAGATATTAATCTCAACACCTGTTTTTTCGATGATCTCACGGATTTTCTTTCCACCCGGGCCAATAACTTCGCCGATTTTGCTTGGCTTAATTTTTATCGTTTCAATTCTTGGAGCATGCCGAGACATAGCTTTATGCGAAGGGCAAGCGGATAGCATGATTTCCAGGATATGAATACGGCCTTTTTTAGCTTGTAAAAGAGCTGTTTTCATAATCTCTATGGAAATACCCTCTACTTTAATATCCATTTGGAAAGCTGTGATGCCTTCTTTATCGCCGGATACTTTAAAGTCCATATCTCCAAGAGCATCTTCAATGCCAAGGATATCCGATAGAACCACGTACTTATCTTTTTCAAGAATAAGTCCCATAGCGATACCGGCAACCGGGCGCTTAATCGGAACGCCTGCATCCATCATGGCAAGGCATCCTCCGCAGACAGAGGCCATAGAGGAAGAGCCATTAGACTCAGTAATATTAGACTCTAATCGAATGACGTAAGGGAATTCTTCTTTAGAAGGAAGCGTTGGCATTAAGGATCTCTCGGCGAGTTTTCCATGCCCGACTTCTCTTCTTCCCGGAGGTCCCATTCTACCTGTCTCACCGACAGAGAAAGGAGGGAAGAAATATTGAAGATAGAATTTTTCGGAATCTTCGCCTTCCAGGCTTTCAAAACGCTGCGCCATGCTGTCGCCGCCGAGGGTGCAAACCGCAAGGGCTTGAGTTTCGCCTCTTGTGAAAATGCCGCTTCCATGAGCTCTAGGTAAGAAGGAGAGTTCAATGTCTATTGGTCGAATGTCAAAAGGCGATCTGCCATCGCTTCTCACGCTCTCTTCCAAGATCATTTCACGCATCATTTCAGATTCAAGCATCTTATGAGCTTTTTCAACGTACACAGGGTCATGAAGAGGGTCTTCACTATTATCGTTTAATTCCGTGCAGAGAGCCGCTAAAGTATCCGCTTTGATAGCTCCAAGGGCAATTTCCCTCTCTTGCTTTTTATTGATGCGAAGCGCTTTTCTAAGTTTGTCTTTGCCAAGGGAGTTCACAGCATTAATTGTTTCTTGCGGGATTGTAATGAGCTGATCTAAAACCTTTGGTTTGCCGATCTCTTCTTGCCACTTCTTAATTCCTTGTGCGATAATTTTTATCGCAGCGTGGCCGGTTTCAATTGCCTTTAGAACTTCTTCTTCGGTTAAATAATCGGCGTAGCCTTCAATCATTAGGACAGCTTCTTCTGTTCCTGCGATCATAAGATCAAGCTTTGACTCGCTCATCTCGGCAATGGTCGGGTTGATGACAAATCGACCGCCGACCAAACCAACACGAACCCCGGCAATTGGCTTTAGCAAAGGGATGTCTGAGATGGAGAGGGCGGCTGAAGCTGCGCATATGGCTAACGGCTCTGGAGCCACAACCCCGTCATAAGACCATACGTAAGAGAGAAGCTGAACTTCATTATAGTATCCTTCCGGAAACATGGGGCGGATAGGACGGTCAATAAGGCGGCTTACTAAAATTTCTTTTTGTGTGGATTTCCCTTGGCGTTTAATGAATCCGCCGACTGTTTTTCCGGCCGATGAGAAGTTTTCTTGGTAGTCGACTCTTAAAGGGAAGAAATCGGTAGTTCCAACTGTTTTGGCAGCGACAGCTGCGCAAAACACAATAGTTTCACCGGATCTGACAAGAACCGATCCATTAGCTTGTTTTGCGATTTTTCCTGTTTCAAATGAAATGGTTTTTCCGTCCACTTCAACAGAAAAGCTCTTTTTTTCCATAGTGTTAACCTCGTAGGTATTTTTTTGTTAAAAGGTTAACTAAAAGGGAGTTATAGAATTCAGAAAATAGCCCTGAAGATTTCCAGCCCTATTTTCTGATTTCTACACCTTTTAGGATAACCTTGATAAAATTTTAAGATTTCGCTCTTGTTTATTAGAGGGAAATTTTAAAAACTCCGGCATGTCTTATCAAGAGATATTTTTACGTTTGTCTCTTTAGAGGCCTGAAGCTAGATTAGTGTGGATTAAGAAAAGATATTTTGCAATGCTAGAAGATAAAAAAAAGGCAGCTAAAAAGCTGCCTTAACTATACATTCAATAAAATCAGCGACGCAACTTCAGTTTGGTGATCAACGATTGATAACGCACAGTATCTGTAGAGTTAAGATAATCTAAGAGACGGCGGCGTTGACCGACAAGCTTAAGAAGAGCAAGTCGTGATGCATGGTCTTTAGGAGAACGCTTCAAGTGTTCTGTCAGCTCAGCTATGCGCTCTGTCAGTATGGCGATTTGAACATCAGCAGATCCTGTGTCTTTTTCATGAAGCTGAAACTTCTTGGTAATCTCCTCTTTAGTGCCTTTATCTAGAGACATTCAGCGAATCCCCCCCGGGTTTTATGGACAGGCGATGTCCGGTTTAATATTGTTATGTGTAAGGATTTTATAAAGATTATAGCATGTTGGGGATTTATTCAGCAAGACTTAAGGCTTCAGGAGAAATGAGAAAAATTCGGGTTTTGAATATCTTAGACCTTCGTATCTAGGATGACCTCTATGTAAGTCGGGAAAAGATTGCTTTCGTCTCTTCTAAAAACCACCTTAAAGGGCATTTTTAAAAGTCCCTGATACTTAGCTTGTTGAAGTTCATTCCAGATCTCTTTGTGCAGTGTATCATCGGCCTTTCTCCCCTTATATTTAGCTAGGATCCCGTCTACAATTTCCTGCTCCTGCTTTCTTATGATGTCGTATCCGTAAAAAGGATGCTCATCCTCATGTAAACTCATGGTATCCTCTTGCAATTTTGGAAGATATAATGGTAAATTCTTATCTCTTAAGAGAGCCTCTATAAACCTTTGGATTGGAGGATTGCGGTTAGGAAATCTCACTCAATCTGTGGGGTTTTAAGCCTTGTTTTTCGGCAGCTCCTAGGGTTAACAAAAGACCTTCAAGATCTTTAGGTTATAGACTCTCTCTAAATTCAAGAACAAGCAAAAGGTGAACGACATGCTTAAAAATGCAACAAACCACGAGAAATTTGCGATCCTTAGTCCCTGGTTCCATGAAATTGTCTTAGAGGTAAAAAAAGATTTGAAAAATGACCATCTGAGAAAAGACATCCAGTTCCTAAAAGCTTATTTTCCCTCTAAGAATATCAATAAGATATCAAGCGAAGAATTGGTGCAAGGATACTCCTCAGCAATTAAAAATAAGGAGCTTGCTGAGAATTTAGGGGATTTTATCGCCAACCGCTGGCTTTTTAAACATTCGGATGTGTATTACTTTTTTGAAGAAAAGTTGAAGGGCTTAAACGCAGATTTTCAAAACCTTGAAGAAGTAGATGACGAATTTGGCAAAACTTTAATGAATCAGGCTTCACAAAAGTTCGGGTATCAGACTTCTTATATTTTCTCGATCTTGAACTCTGTTGTTTTTTCAAAGAAAATTTTCGATGAATTTAGAGAATTGGCCATAGAAGAAGCTAAACAACATCTCGTTAATAATGAGTCTGCAAAAGAGCTTGAAAGCTGGAATGAGAAAGAAAAAGCCTATGAACTACAAATATCTAGATTAGAAGAAAGATACAAAGATAAGCTTCTTGGCATGCAGAAGAAATATGACAAGGATGTGGAAGCTTTAAAGAAACAGATTTCGATGCTTCAGCGTAAACTGGAAGAAAAGAAAGAAGCTTGTCTTGTTTCGTAAGGAAATCATGACCGTTCCTTTTCCTTTCACAATCGCGGCCTCAAATGATAATGAACGATTCATGCATGAGGCTTTAAAAGAGGCTTGGAAAGCATTTCAACTTGGTGAGGTCCCTGTCGGGGCTATTTTGGTTAAGAATGGACGTATCATTGCGCGGGGGCATAACCAGGTTGAATTGTTAAAAGATGCGACAGCGCATGCCGAGATGCTTTGCATCACTATCGGTGAATCGGCGGTAGAAAACTGGCGTTTGAAGGACACCACCCTTTACTGCACTATTGAACCTTGCTGCATGTGCGCCGGAGCGATGATGCTGTCTCGCATTCCAAAGCTTGTCTATGGAGCAAAAGACATCCGGCATGGAGCTCATGGAAGCTTTATCAATATCTTTGAGAAAGACCACCCTACTCATACGATAGAGATTACAACCGGAGTCCTCGAGAATGAATGCGCTTATTTACTTCGCGATTTTTTCCAAAAGAGGAGGGTTGAAACTGAAAAATTAAAAAAAGGGTTGAAGGATGACTCCTTGGGAAGCCATCAATAATCAATATTTGGAAATCATCTCTCATCAAAAGAGCGTGCTTCTTAAACTCGGAAGAAGGTTTGTTCCAACCCTTACTCCGGACGATATTTTGCAGCCTAATGACTTTCAGGAACTGGAAAACAACCCTCATTTTAGATATGAAGAGGGCGTTTTAGCCGGAATTGAAACTGCTTATGCAGCTTTTTTGGCATTAAAAAGAGAAAGAGAAGCGTAAGAATTAACGCCTGACCTTTCCTTCTGAAAAGTTTTTTAAGATAACAGATAATTCAGCTTGCAATTCAACAAGAGCCTCATTAAATAGTTTTTCCTTTTCAGATTGCGAAAGCCTTCTAGATATAGAGATCCTGTCTAAAAGAAGATGGGATTTATTTAAAAGCTCATCAAACTCTTCTTGAACATCATCAAGTGCAAATCGCCAACACGTTTCAGCGTCTTTTATTTCAGAAGCTTCAATGATCCTTTGATAACTTAGGAAAAAAAGTTTTTTTCTATAGAGCCGATTTGCTTTTCTCTTTGCATTACGAATGATTGAGGAAGCAAGTTCCCGATGGGGGACAATTTTTAAAGCTGTATAACAGGAAAACACGCTCAAAATAAAGCTTAAGGCGCAAAAGAAAAGCCGGGCATTCCCGCTGCTTCCAAAAATGAATTGAGCTGTCCAACTAATTGTTGTGGTATAAAGATGCAAGGAAACTAGAACAAAAAATAGGGATATTGCAAAGAATATGCCTTTATAAGCGTACACCTTAAGTTTGTTTGAAGTATAAGGCTTATACTGCAAGCCGCTCTTACTTTTTTCAATTAACGTTTTAAATAGGTGAAGGTCGTAAGCTGACGGCTTAATCTCTTTTTTCTCTCTTGCTTCTGTTATCATCACTTTCCTCTAATGTAGAAAAGGGTGCGTAAAGTCACGCACCCTTATCTTTTAATAATCTTAAGTAGAAGAATTGCTGTTGTATTTTGTTTAAATACAATTAAGATTCTATATAACTATTTATTATAAGTCAATAAATAATAAATCAAATCTTAATTAATGCTACAATTAATTTTAATTTACTCTTTTGGTTAGTTATATAAATTTACAGGTTTTTATATAATATAATTATCTCTAATTAACCTTAGAGTTTATTTATATGAACAAAATCAGCGGGAATACATATAAAGCTCATATCGCTCAATTAGAATTGGATTTAAATGAAATTAAATCTTTAGAGGTTAATAAACCAAAAGATGCGTCTTTAGAAAACCCTAAAGAAGTGAGAATCTCAAATATTCTTAAAAGAGAGTTAAATTTTTATCGCCAGAGAGAATCTGAGCCTGCTTTATTGGATAGTGCCAGGAAAGCTGATTGGCTTCGGAATTTAGCAAGGGTGGTTGTTTCTAGTCAAAATGAAGAAGAGCATCTTAAAAAAATCAAAAGCATCTTTATGAGAGAGATGAAAGATCTCCCTCTTTTAAAGGATGCAGGAGAGTCCGATGCCACATTATCTGTTTATTTATCCCTAAAATTTTTGATTTTAGCGGGGAACAGCGAGTCTATGCTCTCAAACGTTATTGAGAAATTAGAGCGAGAATCCAAAAGTCCACATCAGCTTTTGATAAAAATCCGTGAAGATCCTTCTCTTCAAACGTACATTCAAAACGTTAAAGACCCGCTTATTCGGGAGTACTTTCTCAATAAGGAATCCTCGTTGGAAGATATCATTAAAAGCATCAAGGACGAGGATCAGATTCTCCCTTACCTTGCCAATTCTGATGTTTCGCTAAACATTGAAGACCTATCTCAAATCATTTTAAAACATGAGTTGGAGGTTAACTTTCCTGACGAAGAAGGAAATACGCCTCTTCATAGTGCTATTTTAAGAGGAAATTATACTCTTGTTAATGCCCTTCTTGAAAATGGGGCAGATTATCAACTTAAGAATAAGGAGGGGTTGACCCCCGTCCAGTTAGCCTCTTTAAATCAATTTAAAAGCGAGATCCATGCTGAAATTTTTAGTGAATTACTCTTTCGAACAAAAGAACAAACGATTTCACTTTTAAAAGAAAAGGTGCAATTAGAAAGTAAGGAGAGAAAAAGCACCCCCTTTCTAGAGATTTTACCCCAAACCGCTACTGCCGGGACCACACTTTCCTCTCTTACTAAAACTTTTGAGGGTTCAGATAGCCCGCTCATTCAGGAAAGCCTTCCCTTGCTGGATAAAGGATCAGATTTCCTTGTATCCTTCAGTACGCAAGGAGCTCTTTATAAACTTGCTGCGCAAGCTCTAACAGGACGCAAGATCATTACTGAGCTCGAAGAAGAGATTGCTTTAGCAAGAGAAAAAATAAGCGGGGAGAAAGATCCGGTAAAGAAAAGGGAGCTTTCAATAAAGGAAGACAAGTTAGTTAAAGAGCTTGAGTTTGCAAAAGCTAGGGAAACAATAGAGATAAAACAAAGCGGAGCTTTATTTTTACAAAAAATGTTTATAGGAATAGACCATGCAAAAATGGGTTCAAGTGAATTTACAAGCTTATTATCTCCAAACAGAGTTTTTGCCGGAACTCAATTCGCAAATACGCTTTTAACCATTTATCAAAATATAGAAGCCAGAAAAGATTTGGAAGAAACAAGGAAACTGATCGTGTCTGCCAGAAATCAAGGCGCAGCACTTAAGGAGCAACTTGAAAGTTTAAGAGACGGGCTTGATAAAGACTCCTCTTTCTATCAACTTTTAGACCTTAAAATCGGTTATTATGACCAAAAAATTTATGAACTCGAACTCCAAGAAAAAGGGATTGCTTTAGGCAAGGGATTTTCTTATCTTTCAGATCTTTGCTACGCAAGCCAAAGCCTTCTTTTGGCGGATGCCTTTACAAGAGATCTTTCCGGAAAAGAAATGGAATTAAATGACGAGGCCAGATCTTATTGGGGGGTAGGTGCCGGTACTTTAGGTTTAGGGTTTTCAGCATTAGCCTCCCCCATGACAGGCGCTTTAAATCTTATAGGAAAGATGTGGACCTATTCAAAAGATGCTTTTAGCAATATCCCTGAAAATATGATCATGGCTGCAAGGGAAGAAAGTGCCCTCAATCAGCTCTATGATGACCCTATGGGGATGGTCTCAAGGAGGGATGCGGAATCTGAAAGGCTCGGACAGGAATACCAAGACCTTCGTTTGCAGCAAGACAAGGCAAAGAAAACGAGAAATACCTTTCAAACACAAGCTAGAACGTTAGGGTTAGATGCGAAAAGCTTTGAAGAGCGGTTAAAGAAGCTTGAAGCTTCTATCGGAGATGAAAACTCGGATGAATCCATAGTTGAGTTTCTTAAAAGAGCCGGTGTGAATACAGAAGGCTACTCACCTGAAAATAGAAGAGCTTTCCTTATTAATTTTTTAATCAAGGGTTAAGGTATGAATGAGGTATTTTCCGGGTATCAAAAAATAGCTGAAAGTTATGGTTTTTTGACAGAATATAACAAGGCGGATGAAGAGCTTTTAATCAAGCTTCCCGGCGAAAAAAGTCAAATCCTCCACCTAAGAATAGATGAGGAGGTTTTTGGGTTTCCTCTATCTGATGAAAAAACCTCCCTTGAGTCTTTTATTCATATTTATACTCTTATAGACATCCCTTTTAACTCAAATAGCCTGCCTGATCTTGCGCGACTAATGAATTTTATAAACAAATCCCTAGAGGCTCCAGGCTTTGTTTTAGATGAAATCAACACACAGATTCTTTACAAAACCGTCTTTTTTAAGCCTAATGAGAAAATCAATGAAAATACCTTCATGTGTCTTCTTGGTTTAATTTCCCTGTATATAGACACTTTTACTCCTTTAATTGAGCGAATCGCAACAGGGGAAAGTTTGGAAGAGCTCTTAGAAAGCGAACTTAAGTCTCTTGTTTAATCCTTTTTTCGAATAATTTCCAAATGCCATTTCTTTTTCTCTTCAATATTAAAAGAAGAAGATGAAAGACTGTCTTTATTCATTTGAAGACAAGTTTCAAAAGTCACTTTTAAAAGATTTGAGGCTTCAATTGCTTTAATAATAATAGGTTTAATAAAAGGGTTTTTGGAAAGTCTTAAGATTTGAAGTGTGGGGTGCTTACAAAGACCTTCTAAGCTGCTATGTGAGATATTAGTCTCACCAAGATCTAAAGTTCTTAGGGTTAAAGAATCCTTTAAAACAGTCACGGTTTCGGGTTGAAAATTAGTTAAACGTATATTTAAATGACTTAACTTTAGAGAGGAGAAAAATGAAACGAACCTTTCGCATGGAACTTTGCCTAGCGTCAATTTTTTTAAGGTTGTAAGAGTACTTAATCCATTTAAATTTCTTTCATCTATTATGGATAGATTTAGGCTCAATTTCTCCAAAGACAACAGCTTAAGTTTGCTTAAGTTTATTTCAACACCCGCATACCGCAGTTCAAGAGCTTTCAAAGCTGTAAATTTAATTAAACTTTCACAACCGCTCTCATTTAGAGATAGGAAGGAAGCGATTTTTAGCTTTTGAAGTGTGGTTGCACATTTATAATCCCCTAGAATCTTTAGAGAAATCTCATCAAAGCACCCACAAATTTTTAAGGAATTCAAATTAGGGCAGGCCTTTAAAAGAAAAAGACTTTCAGAAATTTGATTTAGAGTAAGTTTTTTTATGCGAGTTCCTTCTCGGGAAAAAAGAGATTTAAGTTTTTTATGGGCCTCTACCGGCTTACCTAAATTCCAATAATGAATCAAACCCTCCTCAACAAAACTGGATATGTGAGCTGAGATGGTCTTCATTGTCTGGGAAGGGTCTTTTTTTAAACTTCCTGAAAAGATAAGAGTGGTGTTAAATAAATTTTTAATAAGCTCTTTTTGATCATTCGCTTGCTCTGCCAATTTATATATAAATAGAAGGGTAATCTCATTAGGAACTTCTGTAAGAGGAAATGAAGAGTTTTTTTTTTCCTCTAAAAGCGTCTTTTCCGAAGACCTAAGAAAATCCCCAAAAAAATCAAGCATCCTTGTTTCCCATTAATATATAGTTTTGATTATTTGGTTCGATTTTTTCTCTTTGAAATCCTTTGCATCCGAAGTCTTTCAAAAAAGGTTAAGGAGGCTTTTCCTTTTTTAGTTATTTTTTCGAGCATTTCATCCATGAATCGATCATCATCATTAATTTCCTCACCGGTCCTGATATCAATTATTTTGCTTTCCTTTCTTTTAAAAAAAGAAGTAATCTTGCCGGACATTTTTATAAGGACCTTTTCAAGGGGATTAAAAATTTTAAAAGGGCTTTGAAGCTGCCAAACAAAGAGGCCGTAGACCCAAGCGAAAAGAACTCCGGAAACATAGGATATAAAATAAAGGATATCATAGGCGTTAAGTGTCGTTAATAAAAATAACCCTATAGTAATTGCGACAAGCCATTTGACCTTGACGGAAAAGACGTAGAACACGAAAAGTTTACTATCAGTGTTAAACATAGACCATAGGACAAGTATTGCGAGAATGGAAGCTCCGGGGCCTGCAATTGTCCCGCTGAGACCAAAAATGTAAGCAGAAAGGCAAACCATAGTCCCGGAAAACACACCGCTTCCAAGATAAAATAAAAGGAATTGTTTAGCTCCGACCCGTTCGATGAGATCTCCGCCTACGACCCACAAAAAATAAAGGAGAATAAGAAGGCCAATTAGCCAGCTAAAGGTAATTTGCTCGCCAATTTGACCGTAAACAAACAAGTAGCTAAGAGGTTGGTAAATAAGTCCTTTCGCAACAAGAAGAGGGTTTAGACTTAAAAGGGTTTGCGGTCCGACGATTCGAAAAACTTCATGAATAAAGATCTCGAAAAGCGAGGAAAAAATGCTCGTAAGAGCTGTGATAAGGATCAAACGCTTTAGAAGAGAAGGCGTTTTGCGGTTTTGTGTTTGATAGTAGGATCTCATAGTTCTATTTCTTAAAACGTGAATATTTATTATAACAAAAACTAAGTGTATCTAACGAGAAAATCTTTTTAATTTATGGATAAAAAAAATAAACCCTCGCCCAAAAGAGAACAATCCCTAAGTTTATTAAAAAAAAATTTAGAGGATCGGGAATTTGAATTTGCAGATTACGAATACCCAAAAGCGACCATCATTTTGCCAACCTACAATTCATCCCAGTTAATTTCTATCACTATTGAAAGCGTCCTTGATCAGCAATACCCTGATTTTGAGCTCGTCGTGATAGACGGTGGATCACTTGATAGGACAGTTGAGATTATTAAAAGCTTAAAAAACGATCGAATCAAGGTTTTTTCCATTGCGGGCAATAAACGTTATGAGCTTATTAATAAGGGAATCGCCCAAGCGGAAGGCCAATATATTTCCATTCTCTTCCCGGGTGATTTTTATATTTCAAGACACGCCCTTAGACATGCGATGGGCTTTGCGATTCAAAATGAATTGCCTGATCTTATTTATTCAGGGGCTCTTCTGAGAGACGGAAAAAAAGAAGCTAAGATTCTCTACAGGCCTCTTAGTATTAATTATTTGAAACGGGGCCAACAGCCGACCAGTTTACAATCATGTTGGTTTAAAAATGATGTCTTCAAAGAAGTTGGAAAATTCAATACCGACCTCGATATGAGGGGAGGCTATGAATTACTTTGCCGAATGGCTCTAACTTCCAGATTTTCCATCTCTTCTACTAGCAGGGTTCTTTCTGATTATGATCTGAGGTCTGTGACTCGGAAAATGGTGTTGGTTCACTTTTTTGAAACAGGTAAAATTATTTTTTCATTTTTTGGTCTATTCCCCCTCCTGCACTGGGTTTTTATTCAAAAAGATATTAAACGTTTTTTTAAATTATGGCTAGGAAGGCTTCGAGCAGCCTTCTTGGGTAGATGATCCCCTTTTATTATCTTAATCAATTATTGCAAAAAATAGTTAACTATTGATATTAAATACAGTAAAGATGTATTATGTTGATGCTGTTTTTTTCGAATTATTAAAATTCGAGTATTTGTTTAATAAATAATATAAGTAGGAGAATCGTTATGCATAACGTAGGTTCTAGTGCACCCGCTTCTATCCCTTTTCAAGGTGTAGATCCGGTAGATGAAAAAAAAGAAGCTCGAGAGGCTCAACAGGAGCCAAAAAAAGTTGAAGGCTTTGCAAATCAATTTTTTAAATCTATTATGAGCTTGGCCGGGTTTGTAGCCATCTCACTCGGAGCTGTTTTCTGCAGAAAGCTAATCACTGACATGTCTAAAGATCAAAAAAAAGAAGGATTGTCAGCTGAGTTCACATCCCTTGGAAAATCGGTTATTGATACTCTAGCTGCGAAAGCCCAAGAAACTTTTGAGGAAGTTTGTCCGGCAAAGCCTTTGCCGCCTGAAGTTTTTAGCTCTTTTGTGAAGTGGCAAAAAAGCCATGAAGCGAATGATATTTTATATTCGTAAACATTAAGCCCAATAAGAGAGCGGTTTTTTACTTGCTCTCTTATCAAAATTGCCTTCCAAATGTTTTTTTCTGCTATAATGTTTATGTACACCGCGTCTTTTAAAAGTTGGTTTTTATTTTCGCCGGTACCCTGGCATTTAAATCCTCGCTGCATAGCAAGGCTGCCTTTAGGCAGGCGCATCTCACCGCCGGTAATTTGGATTTAAATCCCAGGCAACCTCTTTGCTAGAATTCCAACTTTTGAAATACTATGTGTATAACCTTTATAATTAATATAAGAAAACTATGGCATTTGATCTTTCCATCTTAGAAAAAATTCCGGCAAAGCCCGGCGTTTATATTATGAAAGGCAGTGAGGGAGCGATCCTTTATGTCGGAAAGGCAAAGAACTTAAAGGTTCGAACACGCCAGTATTTTACGCCCGGAAGGGATGGCAGATACTCAATTCCTTTTCTTGTTTCTAAAGTTTTGGATATAGAAACCATTGTTGTCGCTTCAGATAAAGAAGCCCTTCTTCTTGAAAATACCCTTATAAAAACGCATAAGCCGAGATACAATGTTCTTTTAAAAGACGATAAAACGTATCTAGCCCTAAAAATAACCACGAATCAGGAATGGCCGATGATCCAGGTGGTTCGATATAAAGGGACACCCAAAAAAGAAGGGACTTTTTTTGGCCCCTATACCAGTGCTCAAGCAGCTAGAAAATCGATAGATCTTTTAAGCCGCCTCTTTCCTCTAAGACAATGCAGCGATCAGGAATTCGTTCGGCGCACAAGACCCTGTATTCTTTATGGGATGAAAAGGTGCTTGGCGCCTTGCGTAAAATTTTGCACCCATGAAGAGTATCAAAAAAATGTAGATAGAACGATTGATTTTCTGAAAGGCCGGGATGATGAGATTCTTCGTGAACTGACTCAAGAAATGGAAGAAAAAAGCAAAAATCTAGAGTTCGAAGAGGCCGACCGAATTTTAAAAACCATCCGTTATATCAAAGCCACCTTAGAGAATCAATCGGTTGATAAACCCTTTGGCGGAGATAGCGATGTCTTCGGTCTTTATCGGGAAGGCAGCGAGGTTTCCATTTCCCAGATGCTCTTTAGAAGCGGTAAATTAACAGGGGGCAGATCCTTTCAGTTTAGAGATACGATTCAAGAATCAGATGAGCTTCTCACCTCATTGCTTCTACAACTATATGAAAATGGGGTAGAGATTCCGAAAGAGATCCTTTTGCCTATTTTTCTTGAAGATAAAGCTTCTTTAGAATCCATTTTATCTGAACAAAAAGGTTTTAAAGTGCGTCTTCATAGGCCTCAAAAAGGGGAAGGGAAAACGCGTATAAAAATGGCTGAGGATAACGCGGCTGCTATTTTTAAAAAAGAACGTGATGAAAAAGGGGTTAAAGAGAAAATCCTTCTTGAGATGCAAGAAAAGTTTCATCTTACCAAATTTCCAAGACAGGTGGTATGCTTTGATACTTCCAACTTGCAAGGATCTAACTATGTCGCTTCCATGGTAGTTTTTCAAGACGGGATGCCGGCCAAGAAAAGTTATCGGCGATACGCTTTAAAAATCACAAGTTCTCCCGATGATTATGCGGCTTTCTATGAAGTTTTAAATAGAGCCTTAGGTCGTTTCAAAAATGAAAATAACCTTCCTGATTTAGTGATTGTAGATGGAGGAAAGGGCCATCTTAATATTGCCCTCAAGGTGCTTCGGGAACTTGATATTGTGGTCGTCAACCTTATTGCGATTGCAAAAGAAGAGGCTCGCCATGATAAGGGAAGCACAGAAGAAAAAATATTTTTGCCTGAAGTTAAAGATCCTGTCATATTAAAAAAGAATTCATCGCTCCTTTTTCTATTACAACAAATTCGAGATGAAGCTCATCGCTTTGCTATTACCTACCACCGAAAGAAGAGAGCTCAGAATACCATGAAATCCTCTTTAGAGAGGATAAAGGGCATTGGACCAAAGAAACGAATTGCCTTATTAAAAACTTTTGGCAGCGTTAAGAAAATTCAGGAAGCAACAGAGGAGATGCTTTTGAATGTGGCTGGTATTACAAAAAATGACATAAAGGCCATAAAAGAGTTTTACAACGTTAATCCTAGCTAAATGGAAAAGGCCCATTAGCTAACCTTTATAGTTAAGTAATGGGCCTTAATTCTTTAAAAAAAGAGCTTAATTCTAGCTTAATATCTTGCTTTTCCACTCTTGGTATTCTTTATTTATTTTTGCGACACAGCTCTTTACCTGCTCTATAGTCAGCATACCTTTTTCAGGATTAAAACTTTTTACGATCTTCTCAATCGAGTTTGCTAAAAAATTTGTTATTTCTACATTAATCGATTGTTTTTTCAAAAGAGCAATGAGCCTGCTTTTTAAGGTAGACGGAGATATTTTATTATTGTCGCCAAGAATCGTTAGAATCGTTTTTTCTAAAATTAACTCATTTGGCAATTTTGCAATAAGATCTTTAATATCGACAGAAGATTCAAGGAGACTTGCTTCTTCTTGAGCTCTTTGGGATCTTGGAATTGCTTTTGGCAAAGTCATGCCTCCGGTGCTTGGTCTTCTAACTCTAGTTGGAACCGTCGCCGGCGCTGGAGGTTGCGAGTACATCTTTGGTCTTTTTGCGGGAACAGGTTGAGGGATAGGAGCTTCAGGTATACTTGATTCAGCGGAAGTTTCCAGGCTCATCCTTGGCCTTTTTGCAGCAGGAGGATGCGAAGGCGCCGAACTGCTAGAAGCAGCAGCAGCTGGAGCTCGTTCAGAAGTTTCTCTTTGAACATTTGAACCGATAGGATTTTCGACTCCATTAAGTTCTTTTTGTAGGTCGTTTGCAAATTGAGCCAGTACTTTTTCTTCTTTTATGGATTCTTCATTTCTCTTTCTTTTTCTTTCCCTTAGCACCTCAAGTCTGCCTTTATCATCTAAAAGAAGAAGTTCTCTTTCCAAATTCTTCTCTTCTTCCTCGTTGTTATCAACAACGATATCCATCAGTTTTCGGGCTGTACTCGGGCTCAAAACTTCAACGGTACCTGCTTCAAGTGTAGCTACGGGTAAATCAACACGGCTTGGAGATGGATTTTGCACCGGAGCTTGCAAAGAGTATAAAGATATTGGTGCGTCGCTTGCAGATTTAGTAAATGTACGTGATGCCAGTCCATCAATTTCATTATAAAAAGAAGGTGGCGCTTTGTCTCTTACAGCAGCAAGAGAAGACAATATTTCGTCTTTTTCCGCTTTGGAAAAAGGAGCTTCAATTCGTTTTTTTAAAGCCTCAATTGTTTCGCGAACTTCTAGGGTTATGTGTTCTTCCTTAGAAGCGATTATTTCAGAAGGCGAGCTGACAGATGGGTTTCTTAGGGCTGCAAAGTTACGGTTAAATATTAAATTTGCATAGCCTGTACGGCAGAGAATGCAAATAGGAGTGCCTATTTCTTTTCGTAGCTCTTTCCATCTGTATTTTGAAAGCGTAATACCGCACCCGTGCTCACAGTCGACAGTGTAGGGATCTTCAAATTTTTCACGAGACCATTCAACAACTCTTTGCTCTAAAGCAGTGAGAGTTTTTTTAAGATCGGGAACAGTTCTTTCTTGAGGTTGGCTAGGAGCTGTTCTCTCTATAGGCCCTTTAGCTGGAACTTGCATATTAAATACCTCTATTATTAAAATATTTAGACTTATAAATCTTGTACCCTTCATTTATTTGACTCAGGATTTCACGTATGAGCTCATAGGTTAAAAACTCACCGTATTGAGGGAGCAAGGAAAGCGGTTTTTTTACATTCGTTTCGAAATCTTTTGGAAACTTATAGGAGTTGATAAGGTTATCAAGAATACAAACTAGTTTATTACAATGAACTTGAACATTGCTAAGACCGGAGAAGTGTTCTTCTATTTGAGAGAAAACATCAACTTCGTGTAGAAGAATTTCAGGGAAGCTCTGCCTAACTCTTTCCCCAGGACCTTTAGACTTACAGGCTGCTTGATCATCAGCTATTTCCTTCCCTTTCTCTTTTTCCTTTCCTTTTCTGCTTTTTTTGTGCTGAGTCTCAATTTCTTTTTCTTTTCCGGAAAAAACATCTGCTTTTCTTTTGCTTCCGCAACTATCGGAGCTTTCTGATCTTTTTTCTGAATCTTCTTCTTCCTCGACGACCTTTCTTTTATAACTTGGGAATAATTGTTTTGACAGCTCTTGATATTCCTCAGCAGAAGTCGGGGATAATTCGAAAGCTTCTTGAAGAGCTGCAAAAGCTGCCGCCCGAATAGATTTTTGGGTTTGGCTCACTATACTGTGGGGTTGTAAGTTTTGAATAGCTTCTTGAGCTATTTCCATCTGATGCGCAGTATCTATTGGGCGTCTTTTAAAAAATTCTTCTAATCGATCTGCAACCGGTCTTTGAGATCCCGGCAAAGAGAGTTCTTCTGCTATTGGAGTGTTGTAAATAAGTCTTGTAAACACATTTTCGCAAACGACGCATTTGCTTCCTTTCTCTTGGAGCTTTTTCCAAGTGGATAAATCTAATGTAGAGCCGCAACCGCAATTTGACATATAGGGCGCTTTCAAAAGTTCTTTCGTAATAGGATCAATTAAAGCTGCGGATTGTTCAAGGCTTGTTCTTTCTTCTGATTTTGAAGTCGGAAAATAACCAAAGGCTTCTGTAAAGGCTCCGTTTACCACATGATAGCGAGAAGTCGGGCCGTTTGAACTTGTAAAGTGATCGTGTGAAGAAGTAAGCGATGGTTGAGTCCCCAGATAACTTGAAGTTTGTGCTTCCATAAAACTCTCTATTTTAATTCTGTTTAAAAAATATTATTATAAATTGTTGATTTTTTTCTTATTTAAAATTTAATATAAAATACTTTAGCTTATTTGGTAATTAAATAAAACCATTCATATTAAAGGATAGGTTAATTTTATTAATTAAAAAAAATTTTTTTTCATTTGTGAAAGAATATTTCAGGTATTTTTCTTTTCAAGGTCGTTAAAATTTTAAGGGCGTTAGCTGGGCTGTCTGATTGAAGCTCCTTTAAAACTTCTTCAACTGTAGAGGGAGCTTGAAAGAAAAGACCGGTAGCTGTTGAAAAATTTTCTTTTAGATAGTTATCTTCAGTCAACTTTTTAATATAAAAGGCAATAAGTTCTTCTTTTTTTAAACGGGCTTTTTGAAAAGCTTTGACTTGCTGATGTGCTCTTTTTTGATATTTTGAATCCTTACTTGCAGCTTCGTCAAATTCAGAGGAGTCAATCGAGGACAATGCTACCTTTTTTAGCTCTTTTTCACCTGGGGTTGAATCTTTTTTAAGAGATTCTCTTGGAGAATCATTTCTTGGTGAAGGTTCGTCTTTCTGAAATTCGTTTCTTGAGGAAAGTTCTCTCTCTCTCGAAAATTTCATTTCATCAACCAAGCTTGCTTTTCGTGACCTCTCTGCTTGCATTTTTGTGTGATTGTTAAGCTCCGCTTTTAATTTTTTTGCTATTCCTAGGTGATGAGAGATATTTGAGAAAGTTCTCGGCCCTTCCAGAAAAAATAATCGCTCCTTATTTTTTTCCCTAAAATTAGCGGTAAAAGCAGTGTCTTCTACAAGTTCTTTAAGAGCCTCTTGAAGAGTTGACGAAAGATCTAGATTACAGGCTTCGATTTTTTTATTGGAATAAATAAAAGAAAGGTCATTTAAACAGGCGAGGGCGCTTTCTAGCCCTTTATTTATATCTTCGTTCTCGGAATTTAACTTAAGCGATCCTTTATTTTTTACAAGACCAAAAGCAAAATCCCTTAATTCCAAACCTGCAAGTAAAAAAGAGTTGTTTCTAAGAAATAAAGCAGCCTCAATTAGAGCAAGGATTCGTTTATTTAGCTGATGTAAGGCTACCATTTTCTTATCGCCATCCATGAATTCTTTAACCCTTTCTTTTAGAGTTTGAGTTTCTAAAAGAATCAGAAAGTCGCTCTCTTCTTTGCCTTTTTTTATTAACTCAGCAGTTTCCGCTTTAAGAAATCCAAACTCAAAAGATGAATATTCTTTCCAGTACCTTAAAACAGGATCGATTTCATCGATAAAAACATAATTTTCAAGAGCTCTATCAAAGGCGCGCTTTCCTTCGTCTGTTGGATAGAAGACAGGCGAAATTTGATGAAGTGAGAGATCATATTTAAAAGCCTCGATCTGCATAAAAGCATTAACTGTCTGAAATTGTAATTCCCAAAAACTGTTAAAAATAGACTTTTGTATTTTTTTGGCTCTAGCTAAGCGCGTCTCTTGATTATTGACAACATTGACTGTGAATTTATTTCTTATGAAGTTATCGTGCAGTTCTGTTGCAAATTCAAGGTATTTATCTTTTCCTTCGATCACAAAGGCGTTAATCAAAGCCTCAATCCTCAAGTTTTGTTGGTAAAGCCCATTTTTTCTCGCTTCCGGATTTTTAAAGTCTTTTTTTAATCTTTTCCGAAATTCTTTTTTCTCTAAAAGCAGGTCGAAATTAAAAGTCGTTAGTTCACTGAAGGATTCATGCACACGAGGGGTTAAGTAGCCCATTAGGTCCGAGGAGCCCATAAAGTACCTATTTATAAATGATTGTATTTATACCAAAGTTGCAACTTGGGTTTTAATTCAGCTTTTCTTTTTGTCCTAATAAAAAGAGTAAAGCGCTCGAGCCCGTCCATTGAATGAGTGTATAAAATAGAAGTGGAAATAGTAAAAAAGATTGCTCCGATGATGACAAGAAAAATGATTCGGCGAGAGGGATTCCAAGAACCGCTGTTTTTTGAGTTAATATGAAGATGGAAGCAATTTTACGTTTCCTCGAAAAGGCCATAAAACGGCTTAGAATAAAAGATAGGGCTAAAAAAAGCAGATAAAGAATAAAAGTCTCTAATAAAAGAATGGGATAAGAAATTTTTGCAGATAAAAAGTCGTTATCTATTTGGAAAAAGCTCTCAGACAGGCTTAAGTAAACGATAGCTAGGAGCAAAAAACGCTGAAAATATTTTAGAAAAAGTTTAATTGCATCTCCCGGGTTCAATTTTCTTAAAGCTAAACCAAGAGAAAAAGGAAGGAGCGCTATTAAAAATAAATTTAAAGCAAGAAGGCCTGTATCAAAACTCTCTCTATGCCAGTTAGGGATAAAATAGCCTGTGATCAGGGGAACGATAAATAAGCCCAAAGTGTTTCCGATAATGGAATTAATTAACGTGAATGTGGAATCGCCCTCAGCAATCTTTGTAAAAATGGAAGCTGAGGCTACAGTTGTCGGCAATGAAGACAAAAGAACAATGCCGGCAAGGATCAAAGGCGATAAGTAAAAATTTTTAAAGAAAAGCTCATGCAGCAATAATCCTATTAGAACGGAGATTAAAAAAGTTGCCGCTTGAATGAGGAGGCAATCTCTTAAATAAAAGAACTCAAACCATTTTTCTTTTTTTATCTCTATTCCGTTGATAAAAAAAATCAAAGCGGCAAGAAATGAAGTTGCTTTTTCCGGATGTAAAAGAGAGCCTTTAGAGCCTATTGAGGGGAATGAAAAAGCCAAAATGAAGAGGAAGACGGCGCATGCTAAAAAAACGATATCCTGCTTTCGCATAATTTTCCTTCAATAGAATAAATGTTCTTCAACTCTTTTAAGCTTGTCAATAAACCATGAAGCGGCTAATATCACAGCTTCTTTTTAAGAAACGGGGTATTAGCTCAGTTGGTTAGAGCGCCACGTTGACATCGTGGAGGTCAGCTGTTCGAGTCAGCTATATCCCAACCCTTCTTTAAGGATAACAAAATCTTAGAGGGGTATACGCCAAATAGCGAATACCCCTTATTGTTTTTAGTTTCAATAGACACTTATGAAAAAGCCGTCAATAATCCAAGCCAGCGCAAAAATTCTTCTTGCTTTGGCGGTAAAAGAAATTTTTCCAAAAGTTCGCCTGGCTGGCGGAGGAAGTAATTCCTTCGAATTCTATTATGATTTTATTAACCTTTCAGAAACCTTAGATGCAAAAGCTCTTGAATTTATAGAAGATCGGCTAAATCGGCTTCTTAATGAAAAAATTTCTTTTTCCACCCATGAAATGGTGTTTGAGAACGCAAAAAAAATGTTTTTGCAAGAAAAGTTCATGGAAAGAGTCGCTCAATTAGAGCGTTGTCCAGGAGGGTTAATCCCGCTTGTCCGTGTTAAAAATTTTTGGGATGTTCTGGATCACCCGGTCTTGGATCACTCCGGTGAAATAAAAGCCATTAAGCTATTGGGGTTTAAAAATGAAACTATTTGGCTGCCGGAGGGTAAGAAAACCCCTGTCATAAGAATCCTTGGGCTTGCAGCAGAAACACGCGATGAGCTCAAAAAAAAGGTTAAAGAAAGGTCTTTGCATTTAGAAAAGCAAAACTTTGCTAAAGCACTCAAGCTAGGTCTCGTAGGAGAAGTAGAGAAGGCGCCCCCGGGTGTGTTCCTCTTCAAAAGTGAAGGGGTTGAGGTTGTCGATCGTCTAAAAAATTATTTAAAAAAAGCTTCAGAGGGTAGGGGACTCCCGTTTTTAGACTTGGAGCTTGTTAGAAATTGGAAGGGAAATTTAAAAGAATCACTTGCTCCCCTGGATTTGCTTTCTTTATTAGGGCCGATTGAAGGGCCGAATGGGACTTCTTCTTTTTTTGAAATTAAGAGAGTGGGGGAACATCCGCCCAGGTTTTTAAAAAATAGCCTTTATCAGCCCCTTTTTTCCTATAGAGATGAGAGTTATATCTTTTGTTCTAAAGAAAAGCTTCAGGCAGAACTTAATTCATCCTTGCAATTCATCCAAGAAAACGTTAATATATCTGGAACTGAGAGTAAGTGGCAGTTTGTCCGAGCTCGATCGGGCAAACAAAGAATCAGTTTAAGCGAAAAATTACTGGAAACTGCCCTAGTAAGGTCCCAGGTGGAATGGGAAGAAGTTACTTCCGAGACAGCCGAAACTTCGAAAATAATTCTTAATTATAAAGATGTTTTCGGAGACCTTTGGGAAGGCCCTTTTATTGAAGTGCTGACTCAATTGGGAAATAGCAAAGGAGACTCTCCAAGAGAATCATCGGTTTCGTTAATACGTTATTCCTTGCTGGGCTCCCTAGAGCGGTTCTTAGCTTTTTGGCTTGAACGCCATGGTTCGCTCCCTTTAGCGCTAATGCCCTGGCATGGACGCATTGAGTTCCATAAAAAAGAATTTCTTCCAATAGCGGAAAAAATTAAAATGGAAGCTATTCGGGAAGGGGTTCGGCTTTATATTGACCGCTCGGAAGATCTTACTAAAAAGGTAAACTCTAAGTTAGAGATGCCTTTTAACGTTTTAATAAGCGGACAAGATAAAGACCAGATTACGCTTCAAGCAAAAGGTTTTTCTGAGGAAAAACTTGAAGTAAGGGAAATAATAGAGCGCATCGCCGAAGCACTACGAATAGAATCTGTCCCGACCTTTTTGCGGGACCAACGGAGATACAATAAGGATTGAGAAGCAATAGAGAAATCCGCGCGCACAAAGTGCGGTTAATCAACGAAGAGGGCGAACAAGTCGGAATTGTTT
Organism: Criblamydia sequanensis CRIB-18; assembly: GCF_000750955.1. Classification (NCBI taxonomy): domain Bacteria; kingdom Pseudomonadati; phylum Chlamydiota; class Chlamydiia; order Parachlamydiales; family Candidatus Criblamydiaceae; genus Candidatus Criblamydia; species Candidatus Criblamydia sequanensis. The sequence goes on from NZ_CCEJ010000003.1 coordinate 184,913, forward strand.
CATTTCAAGAAGCGCTTACGAAGGCTGAAGAAGCCGGATTAGACCTTGTTGAAATCGTCCCAACGGCAACGCCTCCAATATGTAAGATCATTAATTTCGGTAAATTCCGATATGATCAGACAAAAAGGGAAAAAGAAAGTAAAAAAGCGCAGCATCAAATTAAGGTTAAGGAAGTTAAACTTAAGCCGAATATAGATGAACATGACCTTCAAACCAAATTAAGGCAAGCGCGAGAGTTTTTAGATAAAGGCAACAAAGTAAAAATAACGTTGTCCTTTAGAGGTAGGGAAATGGCACATCCTGAAATCGGAGAAAATCTGATGAATCGGGTATGTGAAGAGCTAGCAGAGGCGGCAATAGCTGAGTCCGAACCGAAAAGAATGGGAAGGATTCTAATTGTTGTGTTAGCTCCTAAGCCAAAGAAGAAATAAAGGTGTTTTAGCCAATTTCTTATAGTGTGGAAGCTCTTTAAAGCTCGAAAATATAAGAACATTCAAACACATAAGACGCTATTCAGGAGAATCAGCAGTGCCTAAAATGAAGACTAGAAAGGCCGTTGCGGCCAGGTTCAGGGTAACCGGAACCGGAAAGTTAAAAAGACAACGCCCAGGCAAGCGCCACATACTGACAAAAAAAACGTCAAAGCGCAAAAGACAGTTGAGACAGCCAGCTTTAGTCTCTGAAGCTCAGCTCAAAACTTATAAGCGTGCAATGGGTGTTTAAACAGTAAGAATCATGGAGGAACCCGATGGTTAGAGTGACAAATGCTGTCGCAGCAAATCGTCGACGTAAACGCATTCTAAAAAGAGCTAAGGGTTTTTGGGGAGACCGTAAAAACCACCTTCGCATTACCAAAGAAGCTGTAATGCGAGCAATGGCTTATAATTATGCTCACAGAAAACTACGTAAAAGAGATTTTCGAAAACTCTGGATTACACGTATTTCAGTTGCAGCTAAGATTAATGGTGTTTCTTATAGCAAACTTATCCACGGCTTGAAAAAAGCAGGATGTGATTTGAATAGGAAAATTTTGGCCGATATGGCAATCAGAGATCCTGAAGCCTTTGCAGTAATTGCAACAAAAGCAAAAGCCGCTTTGGTTTAGAATGAAAAGTTGAGGCGGAGCTAAGGCTCCGCTTTTATATCGCCTAAATAACACAATAAAATTCTTCTCGGAATTATTATTCTTTCATTTTTCCATTTTTTACGCTTTGGAGTGACTCTTGCAGACGCACATTGAAACCATCCAAAAAGAATTCGAAGAAGATTTTAAAAACTGCTTCTCTTCAGCGACCCTTGAATCCCTTAAAATAAAATACCTTGGCAAAAAAGGCCCTATCCAAGACTTGATGAAAGGTCTTAAAGAAGCAAGCGGGGAAGATCGTCCCAAGCTTGGCAAATCGATTAATGACTTAAAAGTGTCTATTGAAGCAAAGCTTACCGAACTTGGCCGCTCTTTAATTGCAAGAGAAGAGCAGCAAAAGCTCTTAGCTGAAAAAATTGATGAAACGCTTCCCGGAAAAAAACGCTTTCAAGGGCGTAAACACCCGGTAAACGGCACTCTTGATGAAATCATCAATATCCTTATCGCCATGGGGTTTACAGTCGAACAAGGCCCGGATATTGATACCGATTACTATAATTTCGAAGTTTTAAATTTTCCTCCTGAGCATCCTGCTCGGGATATGCAAGATACGTTTTACATAAACAAGGAAGTGTTGCTTAGAACGCATACAAGCAACATTCAAGCGCGTGTGATGGAGTCTCAAAAGCCGCCCATCCGAATTATTGCGCCGGGCAAGTGTTTCCGTAATGAAGCAGTCACTTCAAGATCTCATGTGTTCTTCCATCAAGTGGAAGCGGTTTACATCGATAAAAATGTCTCTTTTTCTGATTTGATGGGAACTTTGACAGACTTCATGCAAAAGCTTTTTTATAAAGACATTAAAGTCCGTTTTTGGCCCAATTATTTCCCTTTTGTTGAGCCTGGGCTGCAAGTTGACATCCACTGCTTGAACTGCAAAGGTTCGGGCTGTACTCTTTGCAAGCATACGGGTTGGCTTGAAGTGGCAGGCGCCGGCATGATTCACCCCGAAGTTTTAAAAAATGGCGGTATTGATCCCGAGGAATACAGCGGCTTTGCATGGGGCCTTGGAATTGAAAGACTTGTGATGCTTAAAAACGGAATCAAAGACATTCGATTATTTACAGAAAACGACATTCGTTTTTTAAATCAGTTCTCGGCCATTTAATGCATAGATGGACAGTGACAAAAGAGGAAGCCGGCCTTTCTCTTCAGCAATTCTTGCAAAAGCACCTAAAGGGCCTTTTTTCGTTAAAGGAAATTAAATCAGGGCTGATGGGCTTAGCCTGCAAGCGGAATAAAAAAGTTGAGCGATTCGGCAGCGTTAAAGTCAATCAAGATGATCTTGTAGAATGGCTTGAAAAAGAAAAGAGCGAAAAGCAGAAAGCTATCTCTTTTGAAAAAGAGAGAATCCTCTTTGAGGATGACTTCTTTTTAGCCTATGACAAGCCCTCTTCTTGCTTAACGATGGAAAAGGGAATCTTAGAAGAAATCAATAAAAGCTATACAAAAGTTTTTCCTGTCCACCGTTTGGATAAAGACACCACAGGAGTTCTTCTTTTTGCTAAGACAGAAAAAACGGCAGCCTATCTTGAATCGCTTTTTCGAAAAAAGGAAATCCATAAAACCTATTTGGCTTTGGTTTCAGGTTTGCTTAAGAAAGATCAGGAATCAGTCCTTAATTATTTAGGAAAAACGGGTTCTTTTTCAGGTCAAACTATCTATGGGCCGCAGTCTTCAAAACTTGGAAAATTTGCTGAAACCGAATTTATAGTCGTTTCTCATGGAAAAGAACACACCCTGGTGAAATGCTTTCCAAAAACAGGACGAACCCATCAAATCAGATCGCATCTAAAAACGCTTGGACACCCTATAGTCGGAGATGTTCAATATGGATGGGAGGAATCTCTTCCTTTTAATGTGAGAAGAACTTTGCTTCATGCCTACTCCATTGAATTAACCCACCCTGACACGCATAAAAAAATTTGCATTGTCGCAAAAACTCCCTTGGATTTTAATGAAATGGAAATGCATCTTATAGGGAATCTTTGGAAAGAGAGATGAAATTTTTAATCGTCAAGCTTTCAGCTTTAGGGGATATCGTACAATCTCTTCCAACAGTTGAATACTTAAAAAAGCGATTCAAAAATTGCCATATCAGCTGGGTTGTCGATAAAAGGTGCGCCTCCCTTGTCAAATCCCATCCTTTGATTGACAAAGCCATTATCATCGATTTAAAAGCCTTGAAAAAGCAGCCTTTCTCACTAAACTCACTTTCTTATCTTAAAGAGATAAAAAAAGAGATTCAGGAAATCTGCTATGATTGCGTATTTGACCTTCAAGGGAATATAAAATCAGGTTTTTTGACCTATTTTGCAAAAGCAAAAGACAAAGCGGGCTTTTCTTGGGAATCCCTTGCAGAGTGGCCAAGCGGCCTTGCAACTACTACCAAAGTTAAAGTACCTAAAAAATTAAATGCTAAGTTGAGCTATTTAGAGCTATTAAGAGGCTATTTTCAAGATAAAGAGCCTTTTGAAGAAGGCGCTCTTAAACTTAAGTTATCAGACGATGAAGAAAAAAAGCTTAAGGCATTAGTCGATCAACTTTTTTCATCCGGCAAAAAAATTATCTTCGTTTGTGTTGGGTCCGCCTGGCCAAATAAAAAATTACCCGAATCCTCATTAACCTATCTCATCAATACGCTTTCAGAGCAGTGTAAAAACTGTCTTTTTGTCTTTGGCTCCGGAAACGATGAAGAGTTTGAAGAATCGTATAGAATCAGTAAGCAAATTAGCCAGGAAACTTTCGTTTTAGAAAAGCTATCCATCCCTCTTTTTCAACATTGTTTATTACGCTCAAGCGGTGTTATAGCGATGGATTCTTTTGCTCTTCATTTAGCCGGAGCTTCCAAAAAACCCACTTTTGGATTTTTTGGTGCTTCGCTTGGCGAAATCTATGCGCCGCCAATAAATGATAGCGCTTACTTTCAGGGGGAGTGCCCGTACGGCATAACCTTTGTTAAACGATGCCCAAAACTTCGAACTTGCAAGACAGGGGCTTGCTTAAGAGAGGTTCCAAAGACTATTCTTTTAGAATCCTTGCAAAAAACCCATTGGATTTCCGAAAACTTTAAGCCCTAATTTGCGGCCAAATCCCGCTTTATAATTTTGAAAATGCAAGAGGCGTAATTTACGCAGAGTGAAGCCAAACTCAAAAGTTGACCCTCGTCCGCCTAAAGGCATCTCTATTAGAGAGATTTCGTTCCCAATCCTCTTTTAAATCCGGATTTCTTCAAGGAGGTTTGAAGTTTTTGGAAGAATAAAGTTTAAGTCAATATGATCTTCAATGAGGTGAATGGCTTTTTCGATTTTCTCTGAATCGGCCATTTGAATTTTGGCCGTAAATGAAGTGATCATTTGCATGGCATCGTAGCTGCAAAGCGGCGCATAAAGGATCGGCATATCCACTTTTTTAAAAGCTTCCATATGCTCTTCCAAGGGCGGTTGCCGTCCTGTCAAAATTAGCCCTCCTTGATAATCCTTATGCCATTTCGTAATCTCTTCTTGGTGGCGCATTAAAGTGGCGTCGATAATATCTTTTCGGCTTGCCGGTGTAATAATCAGTTGATTTGGAAGAAGCTCTTCATAAAAGGCATCAACTGATCCTGCAACTAGCCTGACATTATCAAAATGCCTCATCCTATGCGATTCGCCCGAGAGAAGTTTTGTCTGAAAAAGGGTTTCAAAGTCTTGAATGGTGGGCTTACTTAAAAAAGGGTCGTAAGGAACAACACCGATAACCGGTATATTATGCTTGTTCAAGGCTTTGTTAATGTAGTATTCGATCATTTCCTTCTTTTCGCTTAGGACTTTATTGAGAATGACTCCCTTGACTTTAACATTCCAGGCTTTAAGCAAGGATAAATTTAAGGAAAGTTCATCAAAAGCAGAACCTAGACCTCCTGATGAGATAAGGATAATATCAAGTCCAAGTTTGCTTGCGACCCGAGCATTTGAAAGCTCAAGAATGGAACCGACGCCCACATGTCCTGTGCCTTCAACAAGTGTGAAGGAATGAGCTTGAGAGATGCGCTCATGGCATTCCACTATTTTATTCAATAGCAAATCGCTATCGATGCCCCCGTCTAAATAGAGTTTTGTAAAGCCTGATGGGATGATGACGGGGCTCATATCTTCCCATGAAGCACTAAGATCAAATTGCTTTTTAATTAAAACTACATCCTTATCAACTTTCACATTATCAATTGTGACATGCTGCTGACCGACAGGTTTTATGAAACCGACAGAAGGCAAGTGCTTTTTCAAAACAGCTGTCAAACCTAATGAAAGAGTGGTTTTTCCAACATGCTGTCCTGTCGCCGCTATAAAAAACCCTTTATTTTTGTCTGCCATGTTTTTTCCTTTCGAATTGTCCTTCAAATTATCGGGTTTACCGATTAAATTCTTGCCTTTTGCTCTCGCTTTTGAAAAGGCCTTTTTTTGTTGAGTTGATGTTACTCTTGCTGTAGACTTAATTCTTAATCTTAAATTTTCGATAAAACAAAAATTCCTTACCACAAAAATTTACATTCATTACAGATTCTTAAGAAAAAGGAATGAACTTATGCATCAAGAAGCTAAACACGTACAAATGACAGAAGAGCAAGTGAATCAACTTGGTCTTATGTTAAAAAGGCTTTTCTCTTTGCCGATTAAACGATCTACATTAAGGGAATTACATGGTATTTTAATGCGATTTGCAAGAGGAAACGAAGCTCAATTTAAGGACATGTTTGAAGCTTTTCTCCTAGGACAGCCTGTAAATCCTGCCAATAAAGACTTAAATACCCTTATCAAGGAATATTCTCCCCTTGTTAGACTTGCAAGAGAAGTTCATGATAGGGGAGAGTTTTTAGGATTTATCACTTCAGATATCCTATCTTTCCAGGACAATAAACCTGTTTTAAGCAATCTTTTTAGAAATATCGATGGGACAGAGACCCATTTTATTACCGATGTTCCTACCACTCTTCAAATGATTCTACACTTTGTAAACCGTATTCAGGAAATCGCTAAAAATGAGGCCGGGAAGGCTACTTTGAAAGAACAAAAAGAGGCGATTGCGCAACTAAAAATGTTTTCTGATAGCCTTCAGAAAGAAATTTCCTAAAAAGAATCTTGAATGTTAGAGGATTATTTTTTATAATAATCCTTCCTATTGAACTGTTTATCAGTTCATGGTCCAATTTTTTACCGGGGACCTCATGAGATAGGGCAGTCCGAACCAGGTCAGGACAGGAATGTAGCAGCCTTAAGGATGTCGTCTTATGTCTTGAGATAATCTCCGGTATTCTTTTTTTTTATACCCATTTCTCAAGAACCTCAGTTACCATAAACTGTAAGAAAATAGGTCTGATCTGTCCGGCCGAAGGCGAAGTTATGAACTTGGCCGAGGTGCTTAGCGTTTCAATTGGCAACTGAGAGGCTTGCTCATGCGGGATTTAAGGGGACAAGTTGGGTTTAAACCCTGCGAAGTAAGACCTCACATAGGAACAATCAACTCTATTAACTTATGTCGGAAGAGGTGAAGCGTTTTCTGAGATAAAAACATTAGATAAGGGTGGAACTTGTAGCTTATATCCAATAATTGTTCCGCTTCCATCTTTTAAGTATTCTAATTTTTTATTTGTTCGTCCTTTTCCGCCAAATTCCGTCTCATCCGAGTTAAATATTTCGTGAGGATGCCATTGGAGGTTAGGCAAGCCATGTTTTTTAAGAAATTCTTCTATAGATTTTTTTGATTGAAAGACCCATTTAAAAAATTCCTTTTTAAGGTTAGCGTCATTTTTGATTTTCTCAAAGAAATTCGGATAACGGCTTAGGCAGCTCAGCTTTTCGATTTCTTCAGAAGATAAGTCTTTGTTTGCATTGTCCCTTTTGTTCTTCTTCCCTTTTAAGGCTAAGATTTTCATTTTTTCCAAAATTTCTTTATTTTCAAAAAAGACCTTGAATTCTTCTACGTGCTCACTTGAAAAATTATGGAAGCATGCAATAGACTCGCCCTCATTACTTGTTCTGCGATAGGCGTGAATAATTTTTTGGGGATCATTTTTTTCAATCCAGGTTAAATCATTTGCATTGTCGTCATGCTGCCAAAAAGGCGTATAGGACTTATAAATCCTATTCAAGCGCTGAAGGGTCTTCTGGCTGTTGCTTTCTTTTTCGCCAAGCTTAAGATCCATTAAGCCTTTTTCTTTGCCGATGAATTCATCCCATCCTTGACTGAGTCCGCTATCGCAGCCCATAAACATTAATTTTTTACCTGGTGCGCTCATGATATAGCCAAAAAAAGCTCTTAAATTGGCAAACTTCTCTTCAACCGATAAGTTGGTGTTTTTTTCGAGGAGAGCGTTCAGTTTTATCGTTACCTCATCATGAGAAATTGCTAAAATCATTTTATGAAAAGTATCTTCGCTAACGGCGGTCGTAATTTTATGATAGTAACCTTTTCGCTCTGTTGGAGGCTTTGAAAAATATTCGAGCGAATTCTTCATCCAACCGATGTTCCATTTTTGATCAAACCCTAAACCTCCGCTAGCCATCGATTTTGTCGTTTCCATTTCTCCGGAATAGTCTTCTGCCATCATCATGACGCCTGGAAAGTCTCTATGGACAACAGTGTTCAGATCTTTTAAAAAACGACGGCTTGAATTCGAATCTTCACTAAGCAGCATGCACCTTACAGCATCCACACGCAAACCATCGATATGCATCTCTTTTAGCCAATAAATCGCGCTTGAAGTAAGAAAATTACGAATTGGTTTTTTTCCATAATCAAAAAAGTAAGTCCCCCAATCAAAGGCTAGGTTTCGAATGGAGAAAAGCAGGGCTAAGAAGGAGGGTTGATATTGGTTGCTTCCATCAAAATAGCTAAGGGCGTTGGGATCTTTTGCAAAATGAGCGGGAATCCAGTCAAGATATACGCCGATCTGATGATTGTGCAGTGTCTCAACTAAATATTTGAAATCCTCCGGTGTTCCCATGCGGCTTGTTGGACTAAAGAAGCCTGTGACTTGATAGCCCCATGATATTTCATTCGGATGCTCCAAAATTCCCATCAACTCAACGTGGGTATATCCCATTGTTTTACAGTGCTTTACAAGTTCCAAAGCAAATTCCCTGTAATTTAAGAATTCTCCATTTTTTTTCTTCCAGGTTAATGGGTGCACTTCATAGACACTTACCGGGGCAGGCTTGCCTGCATTTTCGACGCGGGATTGCATCCATTCTTGATCATTCCATTCATAAGCGCGATCAACGACAACAGAACAAAGAGGTTCACCCGGGATGGGATTTTGCAAGTGGCTTAAGCCTAAAGGATCTAATTTAATCTGGCCGTTCACAATAAATTGATAGTAAGTTCCAATACCTAAACCTGGAACAAAACCGGCCCAAGTTCCATTTTTTTCTTTACTTAGTTCGTATAGATGACTTTGATTTTCGGTTAAAATTTTAACTTGAACTGTTTTAGCTTGAGGGGCTTCAACAGCAAACTGAACGCCCTCTATATTAGCTCCGTCAGCTCCTGAAATGAAATGTGAGCCTAACTTTTCATAAGTTTTAGAATTTACTTTATAGCCGTAAGGAGAGGAAACGCGCCCTCGAACTTTTTCTGGAAGCGCTCTATACATTTTCTCTAATTTTTTAAAATTAAACTGATTATAAAAATAGGCGCTATAATTTTCTTCCAGCTTATCTGAATTAGATGCTCTATGATGCTGTATTAGGCTTGTATCTCGGATTTTGTCCATTTGAGAACAAATGTTGACCAGGGGTCTTTTGAGAGGATTTTTTCTTTGGATAGCGAATTTTTTTGCGTTTTCATAAACAAACCGATATTTTTCTATTGGAGAATAACCGGAAGGGGATGTGGACCAACTATATTTTCTACCCTCCTCGATGATTCGACGCACTAATCGACCTTTTTGTTCAGGCGTATAGTTTTTCCATGTAAGAAGAGCGGTTCGAATAGCTGTTTCCATGGAATTTTTTTCTTCTCGATTAAAAAGAAAACCATTGAATCTCTCGCTATTCTTCTCAGGCGGAATAATCGTATCTGAAAGTCCGCCGACTTTCGAACCTATGCTTAAGGATCCAAAAAGCCAACCTTCAAATTGAACAAGACCGCAAGGTTCAAATTTTGAGGGTATCAAGAGGAAATCGGATGCCCCTCTGACAAGAGAGCCGCAACCTTGCCTATCTTTATCTCCTTGTTGATAATGATAGCGGCCATTCGGATCTTTGAAGTCTCTTATAAAAAGAACATTTTCTTTGTATTTTATCTCAAGGTCATCAAGGATTTTTGAAGCTTTCTTATCTTCTAAAGAACCCATGACAATAAATTGTCCGCCGTTTTTTAAGGTTTCCTCTATGGCGCCTTCCAATTTATCTAAACCTTTTTGATAGGAATCAAAACGGCCGACATAGGTCACGATCGGTTTAGTAAAATCCACTTTCGCATGAGGAAAATTTTGGGCAGCCCATTTCTGTAGATGAGTTTTACAAAGCTCTTTTTTTTCTATAAGGGTTAAGTCGTCTTCATTCGGGCCATAGGTAAGATCAAAGGGTATTCCTGTCTCCGGGTCTTTCCAATTTTTTAGAAGGGCATCTTCTTCCGGATTCCAAGAATGAGGATTACTCCCATTAATAATGCCGGTTAATTTTCCGGCTTGCGCAGCTTCTCTTGCAGCAAAAGAAACGCCCTCGCCTCGGCTCATATCTTGACTTTCTATACCAAAGCTTTCAGAGACAGTTGTAATGGCATCTGACTTTTTTATAGCCTCCACAAAGAAATTAACATTCTCAGATGCAATCCCTGCTTGGATTAGGCCTTGGATAACAGGTTCATAATTATAGATCCCTTGTTCGAATCTTCCTTGAGCCATTCGACTATTATTGTGGTAAGTAAAAACAATAGGGGGATAATCTCTTTTTTCAGGCGAATCATTATGAAGCTTTAAAGCAACTCCGGCAACGTGCCAATCGTGGAGATGAATGACATCGGTTTTAAGTTCTTTAACAAAATCTGCTGCAAGTCCTGAAAAAACGGCAAATCTTTCCTTTGATGAAGCTTCGTCAGGTCCATAAATGCTCGGTCTTTGACCGCTTAAGATAAAAGAAGGATCTTCAATGAAATTGTATTCAATTCCGCCAAGTTCAATAGTATAAACCTTGTAAGGCTTATCCTTGCTGTTAAGATGGCTTGAGGGTTGAACTTGATTAATAGCCTTTTGTATTTCAGCCGGTAAAATATTAAATTTTGGGAAAATGAGGCGAACTTTGTTATCGGGATGCTGATTCTTCATGGCTTTTGCCATTCCCTCCAAAGCCTCAGCAAGCCCTCCTTCTTTTATAAGTCCCGTAAATTCCACTCCAATCATGGTCACATTGATGGGTTTATCTAAAATTTCAGAAGGGATTTCTTCTATTAATCGTTTAGCAGAAACCTTATAAACAGAAAAATCATCATGAACTTTATTGGAGAAATCGTCTAAAACTTTATCGATTTTTTGGATGTAAGCTTTCTTTTTTTGAATTTTTTGTGAAAGGTATTCGAGCGCTTTAGAAGGATCTAATCGAGAGGCGTCGTTTTCAAATTTTGAGAATTCTTCAAAATGGTCTTGCAATAACTCTTGGAGTTTTTTAGGAGTAAAATCTTTTTTTAATTTTTGCTTGATAACGTGTAGGTTAACAAGAGCTGAATAACCCTCTTTCTTTTTTAAATATAATTTATTTAATTGTTGAACAACATTCTGATTGTTCTCGTCAGTCATGCAAAAAGCTTTTTTTATTAAATCATCAAATGTTTCAATTTTTTTATTTAGTTTTTCCGGTTGTTTATTGCTGTAAATTTCAACGATATTATTTAAAATGTTTTTAAGTTTATTAAAAACTTTTTTATTTGATATTTGACTTTCTGAAAAGACTTCTTCGTTTTTTGATACTTCTTGTATTTGTTGAAGGATTTCGGTGTGGTCTTGCGCTTTGGCTATTTTAAATTGGCATTTAGTCGCGAAGAGATTTAATTTTCCTGCCGTTATAATAATAGGCAGCTCTTGATTCAAGGGGGGATTTGCCTTAGAAGTTCCGCAAAAACGAATACATTTTGCAGCGATAGTCTGAGTTTGTAAAAGACGGTTAATTGCTTTCGATTTTAATCCAAATAAAGACCTGACGAAATTAACTATTTTCAAAATTAATTTTTCAAATAGTGAAAGTTGTGTTTTTTTTAGAATCTCTAGTGTTATTTCCGGATTTGCTGCGGAGACATTGGTTATCGAGCGCTGCAATTCTTCGGTTCTTTCATTAACATGAAAGATTGAAGATATTTTACTATTATTTTCTATATTCATAATATTTAATTAAAAAATTTAAAAAAATATTATAAATAGTAACTCATTAAATATCAATAATTAGTTTGTCTAATATTTTTTTTCTATTACCGGTGGAAATTAGATTGAAAGAATGTGATAATCGAGAAATTGAAGATTTGACCGTTTATCAAATAAAAATTATAAAAATTGCTTTACAAAGTTAAAAATTTTATGAAACTACTTAAACAATCGGTGAGTTGTTTAACGTTTTAGGACCAAAGAAGGCTATCGGCCGATAATTGTCCCGGCACTATCGAAATTCTTTAATGCCGTCTTGTTTGAGATAATCTCAGGTATTCCCTGACTTACCTCAAACTGTAAGAAAATACGCCAGCCTTCCTCCTTTTCTGTCCCCCCTGAAATCTCAATGGGTAGAAGCTCATGGGAAAGTAGTTTTAGCATTATAAAGAAGCCCAGGAGAGGCTCATTTTTTTGATTACTTGGAAAAAACAGCCTTTTTCTAATCGAATCTCTACAATATTGAAAAGAAATCCAAGTTTCCTAATATTCTTTTGCTTAAGGTACGATCACCCGCCAGAATAATTTTTAAAATAATTATTATAGATAAACTCTTATTCCCAGATTTGTCGTTTTCCTTTTCTTTCAATTGTTTTGGGAAGATAGGGTTCTTCATCAAAAAGAAGTTTTCTTTTGGCTAAGATAATCGCATGGCTGACGGTGTTCTCGCTATTTAAGAATTTGGCAAGTTTCTCCAATTTTAAAAGAAGCCAATGATTTTGATCGATAGAAGAAGCAATGGGACTTGTTGCAAAAGAAATCAGTTTCCAAATGGGGCCAAGAAAAGAAGTGCTATTAAGCTGAAACCACTTTTTTAAAAGCCCGCTTCTTGACGAAAGGGCTTTTTTTCTAATTAAAGGGCTTTTAGAGGATTCATAAAAACGCTTTGGAGCTCTAAAAATGTCTTTTAGCTTGATATAATAGCTAAAATGACTAAGTTCCATTTTCTCAATTTCAAGCTCTGTTTTTGCCAATTCGATAAATTTTTGAAGAGCGTTTTCAGATCTAAAGTCAATAGGAGTTGAGATAAGGGTTTTAGCGTCTTTTTTCATGATTCTTGCGATCTCATTAAAAAATAGGCGGTATTCATCCGGTTTTAGATAGGCTAATAAATCAAGCGAGATTACAAGATCAAAGGCGTCATCTTCCAATGTGGTATTGGGCATGCAGTCATTTTTTGCAGCGAGAAAGTCTCCTTTATAATCCTCCATCAACTTCTTTAAAGCGATATTCGCACAATCAACTCCCAAAACTTCATAGCCTTCCTTTTCAAGGAGCCTCTTTGCAAAAACTCCTTCTCCGCAGCCTAGATCTACTGCCTTGATTTTATCATGTGATTTTTTAGGCTCTAAAAAATTTAGAGACCTATTAATTCTCTCCCTTTCTTTAGCATTTCTTAAGGGATTAAACATTTGTGGATCCGTTCTCCAAAGCGTCTCGAAATGACCTTCCACTTCCCTCCGTTTACTGATTTTATCGGGTTTTCTTGGAGGTTCGGAATGTTCGATTTCAATGATGGAAAGAGGGTGTCGTTTCATTAAAAAGCAACAATTGGGTTAAGAGTTTTTATAAGCTAGATAAAAGATTCATCCATTTAGAAACAAGGAAAAAGGAAAGGCTATAATTCCAAGAGGAGGGTTTTTACATCAATATCCACAGGCTCAAATTGCATTTGCTTATTCAGAAAAAGCCTAAACCAAACTTCCAATACTAAAATAGCGAAGAGATACTTAAAGTTTTCTGTGATAGCTCTATCATTTTGCGTAATCTTTCTCATCCAATCCTCTGAAAGAATCCCGGTTTCTACAAGGGTCCCTTTTCGTAAGAGAGGAATAAGTTCGATAAAGTTGGAGCGTACCCCCCAGGAAGCCAAAAAGTTTTCCCTGGTTTTCTTTGGTCTATTAATAAACGATTCTTTAAAAATACCTTTCATTAGCTCCTTAAGTATGGAGCCATTTTCACTCTCTTTGATAAAATCAGGCTCTTCCAGGCTGGCCAAGTATTCAAAAAGAGCTCGGTCTAAAAAAGGAGTTTGCCAAAGAAGGCCCTCACTTGATGTCATGCGTTCGTATTGGAAGACATAGTTATCGGCAAGCCTTGTTTTTACATCAAAGTAGAGGAATGAAGAAAGATTCGACCGGATTCGATTTAGATTATAAAATTTATGTAGAAAAACTTCAGGGTCAAATAGCTTGGCTAGAAAGGGAGAAGCTTGATGGATTGTTTTCTCATCAAAAAGGGCATTTTGATTTAGATATTCAATCTGCCAGGGGTTCGTCCGTGCTTTTTTTAAGAATTTATAAGAGAGCTTCTTATTAAAAAATCCAATTAGGGGAAGAATTAGATTCATCATAGGTCTTGGTAAAGCATAAAACCTTTCAAATAAACCGACATCTCCTTCTTCGACGTCATATCTTGAATGCAAAGCAAAAAGCTCATCGCTGCCCATTCCTGAAAAGACACATGAGACTTCTTTTGACGCTAATTTTGCAAGCCTATAGGTGGCAACGATATTGGGATCGCCAATCGGTTCATCTAAATTCCAAATGATTTTTGGGAAATGATTTAAAAAAGTTTCCGCTGTGATCCACTCAATATTTTGGGGGATCATAAGGTTCTCAGCAACCCCTGCCGCAGCTTTTACATCTTCATCGGTTTCCCCTTGAAAGCCAACAGTAAACGCTTTTAAGGGTTTGGGCTTGATGACTTTATCTACATAATAGGCAGCAGAACCAGACCCAAGGCCTCCCGAGAGAAAACAACCGATGCTGCTTCCCCCTTTCGGAATTCTTTTTTCCGTAGAAAGAAGGAGGCTTTTATCGACAGTATCTAAGATCACTTTCTTTGGCTTAATGAGAGACCTCTGAAAAAAGGAACTGTAGGACCAATAGGTTTCGATCGACTTGCTGTTATTAAAATTAAAGAGCAAATAATGGCTTGGCAAAAGCTTATTAATGTCTTTTACGGGCGTTAAGTCCTGAGGAAGGTAGCCAAAATAAAAATAGGAAGCTATGGCTTCAAGCGCCGGGGTATGCGGCACAAGTCCGGGCGATAAAAGAGCCTTTAAACGTGTGCCAAAAACAAAAGTTTTCCCATCATGATACCAATATAAACTTTTTTTTCCGATGCGGTCTCTTGCTAAAACGAGCCTTTTTTTATAGTAATCGGCAATCAAAAGGGCAAAACCGCCATCAAGCTTATCTAAAAAATTTAGGCCATAGTGCTCATAAGCTCTTAGTATAAGTTCAGAGGGGTTGTCAGAGTGAAAGTGAAACCCTTTAGATAAGAGGTCTTGTTTTAATTCATCATAGTTATAAAGCTGACCGTCAAAAATGGCGCTAATGGTCTTTTTTTCGTTGAAGGAGATAGGGGTTCCAACACTTCCGATTTGTATTTGCTTATGAGTATAGAATTGAACGTTTAATTCTAGGTTGCTTTTAATGGCCTTAAGCATAGGGTTGATTTGTTCTTCCACCTGAAAGACGTCGGGATAGGAAATGCCAGCAAAACCTCCGCTCATTCTTTCTCCTTAGGGGAAAGCGCGTTTAGCATCTCAAGGCTTAAAAGAGCTGCAAGCTTGGCTGTCCGATCCTCTTGATCAAAAGCCGGGTTTAATTCGGCGATATCAAACCCAACGAGTTTTTTAGACTCCGCCAATTTTCTAAGCAAAGGAATGATATGCCAGGGATGGATGCCTAATACTTGAGGGGCACTGACACCAGGCGCAATAGCTGCTTGAAAGACATCAAGACATATCGTGACATAAATTTTTGAAGAAAATTCGAGATACTTTTCAATTAAAGGAAGACCTGCTTCATAGCCTTTAAGGAAAAAATCATCGCTTTTTACATAGTCCGCTTGAAACTCTTTAGCTTGTTCAAAAAGAAAATGAGTATTGCTAAACGACTGAATGCCAAGACAGAGGTAACGGAAGGGAAGGTCTCTTTTCTTTAAGTTTAAAGCAATTTGTCTAAATGAAGTTCCGGAAGTTCCTTTCTCTAAATGATTTAAATGTCTTAAGTCGAAGTGCGCATCAAAATTGATGATGGTGATTGCCTCGTTCGGATAAGCTTTGATCAAACCTTGATAGAAAGCCCAGCTTAATTCATGGCCTCCGCCAATGGCAAAAGGTGTAAAGCCGCTACGGATAATTTTTTCCAAGGCAAACCCGAAAGCTTCTTGAGTCATTTCTAAGTCATTGTCAATAGCCGAAATATCCCCAAAATCCACCAATTTATTTTGTAAATTGAGGGGAAGGGCAAGATTGGCAAAGCTTTTTCGAAAGGCAGACGGTCCATCGAAGGCGCCGGCTCTTCCTAAATTTCGTTTAACCCCTTCATCAGATCTAAGGCCAAGAAGTCCAAAGTTCTGAGACTTAGCGGCATTTTTTTGTCTTAGATCCATGAGAGTTATATTTTCATAGACTCTATCCCCCGGAGGGTTATCTCTACGTCCAACCCATAGAGTGAGAGCAGGAGGAGAATACCGGCTTAACCATTCATTTCCTTTCACACTAGTCACTCTTTCTTTTCCTTTAGCCCATCAATTAGGGCGGTAATGGCAATTAAACTAAGCAGGGGGCTTTCTGCTAAAGAAAGCAGATGATGGCTGATCTTGTCAAAAAAATCTTCTAAGGAGGAGACTTTTGCAATAAGTTTAATAACAGGGGAGGGTCCCTGATTTTTAAAAAGAACACACAGTCTTTTTTTCAATTCTTGCTGATTCAAAAGAGCTTCAGGAATTATCGGGATCGTTCGATTAGAAAAAATCGGCTCTCCATTTTGAAAAAGTAAATGATTTAAAATAAGGATGCCATTGAATCCTAGAGCACCCATACTATAGATCCTCTTTATTTCTTTTTCTAAAATTTCAGCAAGGGTGGTTTTTCCGCTTTTGACCAATTTACCTGTTAATTTTTTTAAAAGTAAGCTTGCATCTCCAAGTTCTAGAAGATTTGTCATAAGCGCTTCTATTTGATTTCCAATTTCATTCGAAAAATCTTTGTCGTTCGCTTCAAAAATCGAACGAGGGATCGTTGGTTCTCCTTCCGTATTTAGAGAGAAATCCACCATCAATAAACGATACAGTAAAAAAAGAAAAAGTTCAGGACAGATTAATTCATTTAGTGTTAAAAGAAAAGGAGTCGTCAGAAGTTCTGCAAGCAAGCTAAATTCTTCACTAAAAATTTGGTTGTAAAGCTCACTTAGCTTTTCTCCGATTAAAAGAAGCTGATCTTCTTTAGTAAAAAGAGGGGAAACGCAAGCTTTAATCCCTTTTTGACTCAGTAATTCACTCATTTTCTCAGCAAGCAACTTCTCTTTCTCAGATGGAAGAAAATCCTCTTGCTTGCCCAACTTCTTTTGCTCTCCAGGTTTATTGAGCTTAAAGCCTTTGGTATTTTTCGAGTGGTATTTGTGAGCATCGATGTAACAGTTTAAAAAAGCGCTTAATTGACCTAAAGCAGATAAAAGGAAGCTTTTGTCTCTTTTTGCGAATTCGTTTGGGAGAGGGAAAAAATAATTTTGTATAAACTCAGGAAGCCTGAGATTAATTTTTGCAATAAGCCTTTGTGTTGAAACTTGTGATAGGTTTGAATCAGGACACATCCGAAGGTAATATTTAAAAATAAAATTTTGAAAAAACTCAGATATTTTATTCGCTTTTTTTATTCTAATACGAATAGCTTCACACCCGATTGGATCGTTATTATCATTTTTCATTTGATAAAGAGTCTTAAAAATATCACATTCTTCCAAGTCTTCTTCTTGAAGTGCTGAAAGGGATTCTTCTATTTCCTTATCTTTAAAAGCGCTTTTTTCTAAGGGTTCCTCAAGAGTTGGCGGAGACTCATCAACGCTTCCTAAGGACGGGACTTCTTCTGCTTGAGGGTGAAATTCTTTTTCAGATTCAATAAGCGATGGGTTAACAGCTGTTGATCCAAACCCTTCTCTTTCGATTTCCTCTCTAGTCTTCATGGCTTCCCAATCTGAAAATTTATTTTTTTTGGGAGGAAGGACGGCATGGGGGGAAATACCGCTAAAGAAAATACCGATTAACTTATTGTGAAAAGAATTTAAAGCATGATCACTTGAAATAATCGCATTAAATTCCTCTTTTTTTACTCTTTCACTTAAGAAAGTTCGATGTTTAATTAGAGTTCTCTTTGAATTGGACTTTAATTTAGCAAAATAGCTAACCGCTATTTCAAGAATAAGAAGATCTCGTTCAGCGGATTGAATACTAAACCCTGAGTCTTTTGCAAAAGGAAGCCGGCAGTTAGATAAAGCCTTTTTAATAGCTTTTCTATCGGGTATTTTGTAATCATCAATAAAAGAATAGTTAGAAAAAGTTGTGACTTGTTGAAGAGGTTGCGACATAAAATAAAGGGGGTATAGTTTTAAAACTTATAGCAAGGCATTAAGGCTTTTTTAAGCAATCAAAATTTATCTTTGGAAAAGACTTGAGTGCCTTTTATATAGGTAGCAGAAGGTTTTAAGCTTCCCTGGTAATAGAAAATATCTCGATAATCGCTTGTTTCAAAAATGGTAAAATCAGCCTTGTATCCGGTTTTAAGAATGCCGCAATCTTTTAAAGAAAGAGCGTGAGAGGCTCTTGATGTTATGGCAGCTAGCGTTTCAGAGATGGTTAATTTTTCAAAAGCGCCAAAGATCGCCGCTTCCGCAAGCAGGTTTCCCATCGGGGCAGAGCCTGGATTCCAATCAGAGGCGATCACAAGAGGCATGCCAAGATCTAAAATTTTTCTTCCTTTTGTAAACGCCATTCCAAGGCCAATTGAAGCGCCGGGAAGAGCAACCGGGATGACACCCGCCTCTTTTAATTCCAATAAATCTTTTTCGCTTGAGGCTTCTAAATGATCGGCGCTGATGGCTTTGGTTATTTTTGCAACGTTCGAGCCGCCCGGATGAAATTGATCGGCATGAACCACAACTTCAAACCCTAAGGTCTTTGCGAAATTTAAATAGAAAATGCTTTCTTCAACTTCAAAGGCTCCATTTTCGACAAAAATATCAACGCGTTTCGCTAAGTTTTTTTCTTTCACTAAAGGAAGAACTTTTTTCATTAGAAAATCAAGATAGGCTTTGCTAGATGAAAATTCGGGTGGGCAGATATGGGCTGCAAGACAAGTGGAGATGATAGTTAAGGGGCTTTTTAGACTAGCTTCTTTAATGGCTTCGAGCTGTTTAATCTCATCGTTAAGCGTAAGCCCATAACCGCTTTTTATTTCCAATGAAGTTATTCCTTGTGAGATCACCTCTTCCAATCGCTTATTTAAGGAAACGATAAGCTCTTCTTTTGAGGCAGCTCTTGTCTTTTTAACTGTGTCTAATATCCCGCCCCCTGCTTTTGCGATTTCTAGATAGCTCATCGAAGAGACTCGTTTTGCATAATCAGAAACCCTTGATCCCGCAAAGCAAAGATGCGTATGGCAATCTATAAATCCCGGAACGGCAATGGCCGGAAAAGGAAGATGCGAGATGGAGCCATTAACCTTTTTTTTTAGATCTTCAAAAGGACCAACTTCTAGAATAATCCCATTTTCAAGAAGGATACCGCCTTCTTTGACAATCGGCACACTTTGATCCTTTAAAGGGCCTTCCAAAGGAAGACCCTCCATCGTAACGACTTCTTTAAAAGGTCCAATTAAGGATTGAGCGGTTTCTTTCAATTTAAGAAATTCCTTTTTTGATTCGTTTTTGCAAGTCTATGGGATGCTTTTCCATGGCCGCTTTGGCTTCATCGTAACCTGCTTCATAGTGTCTAATAACGCCTAGGGCGGGATCATTATTTAAAACTCTAGCAAGCGCTTTTTCTTGTGTTTCCGACCCGTCTGCTACAATTACCATCCCAGCATGTTGGGAAAAGCCCATTCCAACCCCTCCGCCATGATGAAAAGAGACCCAGGTGGCGCCGCTTGCTGTATTAGTTAAAGCATTTAAAAGAGGCCAGTCGGATATGGCATCTGAACCGTCTTTCATATTTTCTGTTTCTCGATAAGGAGAGGCGACAGAGCCTGCGTCTAGATGATCCCTTCCAATCACAATCGGGGCTTTTACCTTTCCTTCACGGACAAGTTGATTAAAAAGTAAACCTGCTTTTTTTCGATCACCCATCCCAAGCCAGCAAATTCTTGCAGGCAGCCCTTGAAACGCTATTTTTTCTTTCGCGTTCTTTAACCATTCGGTTAAGTGCTCATCCTCTTTAAATAATTCTAAAAGGGCCTCGTCTGTTACCGCAATATCCTCAGGATCGCCCGATAATGCCACCCATCTAAAAGGACCCTTCCCTTCACAGAAAAGAGGTCTTATGTATTCAGGAACAAATCCCGGAATATTGAAAGCTTCTTTTTCCCCGCCCTCAAAGGCAAAGTTTCTGATGTTGTTGCCATAATCAAAAACAACGGTCCCCATTTTTTGCATTTTTAGAAGCGCTTTTACATGTAAAGCCATACTTTTTAAAGAAGCTTCTCGATATTTTTTAGGATCGCTTTCTCTTAATCGCTTGGCTTCATTTAAATCTAGGCCCTGGGGTATATACCCATTGATAGGATCATGAGCCGAGGTTTGATCGGTGGCTGCATCCGGAATTATATGGTCTTTCAACAGTTTTTCCAATAGATCAACAGCGTTCATTTCAATACCGATGGAAAGAGGCTTTTCAGACTTTTTATGGTCTAAGGCCAAAGCGATCGCTTCTTCATAATTTTTGGCAAAAACGTCTAAGTATCTTGTTTTTAGCCTTTTTTCAATTCTGCTTTTATCGACATCGGCGGCAAGACAGACCCCTTTATTTAAAGTGACAGCAAGTGGCTGCGCTCCACCCATTCCTCCAAGGCCAGCTGTGACAACAAGCTTTCCTCTTAAAGAGCCGCCAAATTTTTGTTTTGCAAGCTCGGCAAAGGTTTCATAGGTTCCCTGGACAATCCCTTGCGTGCCGATATAAATCCAGCTGCCGGCTGTCATTTGCCCATACATGATGAGCCCTTTATCCTTAAGCTTAAAAAAGTTATCCCAGGTTGCCCATGCGGGGACGAGGTTGCTATTTGCAAGAAGCACTTTTGGCGCTAAGGGATGGGTTGGCAAAATTCCGACCGGCCTCCCGGATTGTATGAGAAGGGTTTCATCGTCTTCTAAAACAAGAAGAGCTTTGATGATGTTTTCAAGGTCTTTTCGGCTTCTTGCGGCTTGTCCATTCCCGCCATAGACAATAAGCTCGGACGGGTTTTCTGCCACTTCTTCATCTAAATTATTTAAAAGCATACGAAGGGGAGCTTCTGTCAGCCAGCTTTTTGCATGAAGCGTAGCTCCTCTTGGCGCTTTGTAGCAGGGGTGGTTCGCATACGTTTTAAAAAAAGCGTCGATATCCATTTATATCATCAATTATTTAAGGGGTTACGGCGTCATATTTAGCTGCCAGATAGAAGTCGTTTTTGGTAAGCCCTTGGGCCTTATGAGTCCAAATTTTTAGAGACACTTTGCCATAGGTTAGAAAAATGTCCGGATGATGGTTTTCTGTTTCTGCAATATCTCCAATCATTTTGACAAAGTCTAAGGCCGTTTTAAAATCAGGAAAACGATAGTGTCTTTCAAGGTATTCGCCATTTTTGATTTTCCATTCCTTATCAAGACCTTCTAAAAAGATTTTTTGTTCCTCCAATTCTAAGGTAGGAGTGTTCTTATTGCAGGGTTCACAGGATTTTTTTGCTAAAGCCATGCCAGCCTCTTATAATTTGTTAATAAAGATAAGTCCTTTTTGGACATCTTCTGAAATAATTCTATCACCTGTTAAAGGTGTAACTTCCTCTCGAATGAGATCAAAGGTTTTTTTAGTTCCTTTACCAAGCTTATGGCTTAACTTTCCAAGCGTAATCGCTTGAGCGGCAGATATAGCCTCCAATACGAGGGCGACTTTGACATTATAAACAATTTGCTTAAGCTTTCTTGCACTCGTCATCCCCATAGAGACATGGTCTTCAATCCCGCCATTTCCGGGAATGGAGTCTACACTTGCCGGGGAACTTAAGACTTTATTTTCATTAACAAGACTTGCGCTTAAATACTGAAACCCCATGTATCCCGACTCAAGTCCCGGGTTAATGGCAAGAAAAGGGGTGAGGCCGCTAAAATGAGGATTTAGTAAAAGCTCAAGTCTTCTTTCCGAAATGCTTGCAAATTCTGAAACTGCAATAGCTGCCGTATCAAAGCTTATGGCCAAAGGCTCTCCATGAAAGTTTCCGCCGCTTAGGATGAGGCCTTCTTTAGAGAAAACAAGAGGGTTGTCTGTTGAGGCATTTAATTCCCTTTCTACAATTGTTTTACAAAAATTCAGGAAATCAAAAGAAGCGCCATGCACTTGAGGGGCGCATCTTAAAGAGTAAGGGTCTTGAAGGAATCTTCGCTTTGTTTTTTTTGAAAGAAGTGAAGATCCTTGAAGCTGCCCTAATATATCTTTTGCGGACTCAATCTGCCCTATTTGTTTTCTTGCTTTATGGATTAAGGGATTTAACTCATCGACATTGCCTCTTAAAGCTTCAAAAGAAAGGGCGGCCACTTTGTTGGCTTTAAAAAAAAGTTCTAGAGCTTCATATAGAGCTAAAGAGCCGACAGATAACATGGCTTGTGTGCCATTAATAAGGCCAAGACCCTCCTTTTCTTTTAAAACATAAGGTTTTAATCCCTTTTTTTTAAGAGCCGCTTTTGCTTCTATCTTTTTTCCATCAAGAAAGACAGAGCCTTCTCCAATAAGGCTTAAACCTAAATGGGCGAGCGGCGCTAAATCGCCGCTTGCGCCAACCGATCCTTTTTCAGGTATAAGAGGGATAATTTCTGAATGATAGAGATCTTTTAAAGCAAGACAGAGCTCGCTTGAAACGCCGGTGTGGCCATTAAGAAGTGTAAAAAGCCTAAGGGAGAGTAAAAGGCGCGACTCTTCAGCGCTTAAGGGGTTCCCAAACCCTGTAGCATGGCTTCTGATAATATTAACCTGAAGCTTTTTTAATTCTTTGCCCGGGATGGAAATAGAGGCATTGACTCCAAAGCCGGTATTGATGCCATAAACGGGTTTATTTTCAGCTACTTTTTTTTCAACCAAGGATCTGCTTTCAGACACCCTTCTTAAAGCTTCTTTATTTATAGATAGAATCGTCTTTGAAGCTAATTTTTTTGCAATCTCTAGAGTAAGAGGTTCTTTGCCAAGTTCTATGTTTTCTTTTCCCATCATATTTTCCAAAAAAAAATTGAATGATAGAGAATTTCTCGTAAATCGCAAGGAAAAAAGTAAGAAGCTTTAAATTTTTATAGCTGTTATGGCCATACCCGGATGAATAAAAAAGCCTCCAAGAAGCTTTAAAAGGTCTAAAGCAAAAGCGATCGGCCTTACCATCAAGTTTACAATATAAAAGAGATTTGAGGTTATACGTCCAAGCATGTCTTCTCGAGCATCTTCCGAGAAAAGAAAATTTAATAAGTCCAAGCAAAGGGTGGCTAAATGAATCACAATCGTGATGACATGTTTAACTAGTCTAAAAGGTTCTCTAACAAGCAATTTGCCGGCATGGACGAGGCAAATGGCTCTGCCTCTCCAAGAGGAGAAGGAGTTGTACTTCACCAAATTATTTGTTGCAAGAGGTCTTGAAAAGATTCTTTCACATTGTATGAGAGCTTCTTCAAAATCAAAAACAAAGTCTCTCTGTAATGCATCTTGCTTGATGTGATCATTTTCACAAATCATTAGCCGGACTCCTAAAGAATTTTTAGAATAAAGAGAGAGGTCGTATGGGGTACATTAGATTTCTTTCGAAACTCCATTCAATGGTTAAAATAGCTGTTTTTGGCATCTTTTTCCCTAAATTTTTCATGTATAGGTTATCCTATGCTTTCAAAATTTATCAAAAAATTTGCATAAAATCAGCCCGTTCTTCCAATCAAAGCGAGTTTCGGAAGAGTCTATTCCAGGAAAGATACTTTAATCAAGGAGGGTTATTTTATTCAAATTTAAAAAGAGGAAAGTAAAGACACCTTCCTCTTCTTGAATTATTTAAGGAGGCGTAGTTTCTGTGCTGATGGCGGCTGCCGGAACAAAAATACCTGCAAAGAGTTTGGATAAATCCATAAACCATGTCGCAGCGCGCATTGGAAGAGCGACAAGAGTGCTTCCAAGATCTTCTGAGACCGCTCCAAATTCCCCCCAAGTATGCTCTCCGAATAAGGTTTCAAAAAACATTCGAACCCATTCATAAATTTTTTGAATGACTAATAGAAGGTTTTTAAAAGCCCGATAAGGTTCTCTTACAAGTGTGTGGCCCAACTCTACAAGAGAAACCAATCTTCCTTGCAGAGAGGAAAAGGAAGCAAGGTCAGGGTCTGTTGTGGTTAAGGGGCGGGATAACATTCTGTCGAATTGAGCCCCAATTTTGCAATCATGGCATGTAGGTCCAGCTACAGTTGACGTTGATGCGCTCATTTTTCACCTTTAATTGTTTGTATTTTCGAATCAATATTTAATAGAAACGGTTGACAAGTAAATAGAACATTAATAAACCAATTTGAATTCTGCAATCAAATTTTATTGGTCTCTTTTAATAAATTAAGAAACTTTTATGGCATGTATCGCTATAAATAGAGGGATTTCTTTACGTGCTCGATCTTCCATTTTAGCTGATCGCCCTTCACTTTTTTTATCAGAGCACCATTCTTCAATTTCTTTGATAAGAAATCCATTTTTGGAAAGCAAACTTATATAATGAGAGAGAGGCCTATGAAAAGAAAGCGTGTTTGGAGAATTACTTTTACCAGGATTGGTTGTAATTGGAATTGATAACTCTGACATGTAGCTATCGATTCTTCTATATTGTTTTTTATTTTGAAGATCTACACCCCAAGAAGATTGCCTTGGTATTCGAAAGCATGGATGATTTAAAATAAGTATGAAAGATCCCTTTTCGGAGAGGTGTCTAGAAGCATTTTTTATCACGGATCCCGGGTCCAGAATATTTTGCAAAGCTAAAATGATGGCGGCATGTGTAAATTCCCTGCCTTTAATAGGCAAGGGTTTGCTTGCGTCCTGGCAAAGGAAAGTATGCTCCCGGCTCAACTTTTTCTTATCAGCTTCCTTGATAAGCGAAGGGGAAATATCAACCCCGTAATAAGAGCATTCTTTCGGGATGGCTCTTTCAAGAACCCCTTGTCCGCAAGCTAAATCCAAAACCGATGAAGTTTTTTCAAGCTGGAGCATTTTTAATAGGTTAGGAATAATAAGGGCTTGATGGTAGTAATGCCCTTTTTCACCAACAGCTTTTTTGTACCAGTCGCTTGAGGTTTCCCAGCTAGTTTCTTCTGAAGAGGATTTCATAATATTAAATATAAGGGTTTTAAATTACATCTATCATGAAGGAAGTTCTTATTTCTGTCGATAGCTCTTATTTAAGAGATAAATCTAGTGAATATAAGTAATTGTTATTTAATGTCTTTAAAACATTTTCTATAACATTTATTAAATTTAATCAAATAAACAAAAAAAAGATTAAAATGTAATTAATAGTGAATCTTTTTAGAGGATCAATAAATGACAGACAATATCGATCTAAAAGTCAATCAAACCCTTTCTGCTACAGAAAAGCTTTTAAAGTTTGAAGGCGAAGTTAGTAAGAATGCAACAAATCAGGCTGAATTTTTTAAAGGGTATGATGAGTTTATTAAAGCGATTCAAGCTTTTAAAGACATCATTGAAGAAGAAGCTCTCGGGAAAGGAAAACTTGATATAGATGAAGAGTTATCCAATGAAATCTGGCAGGAAATTACCCATCTTGAAAACCCTTCGAAAAGAAAAAACAAAGAGGAAAAAGCTCTTGCCTTACAGAATTCTCTTTTCTGGGATAAGCTTTATTCCTTTCAAGAATCATTAAACCATTTGCAGGATAAGAGATTAAAAAGAGGTCAGAAAGTTGAAAAAATTGACCCGGGCGCTGAAGGAGACAAGGAGTAGTATGAGGATTACAAGCCGCTCTTACGAAAATGGTGCCCCTATTCCTAAAAAGTATACTTGCGAAGGCGAGAATGTCTCTCCCTCTATTGAAATTTTCGATGTTCCCATGGGATGCAAAAGCTTTGCTCTAATTATGGAAGACCCGGATGCCCCATCCGGTGTTTTTGATCATTGGATTGTTTGGAATATCCATCCCACAACGACTGAAATTACTGAAGGCGAAAAATTGATTCATCAAGGGAAAAACGGTTTCGGCAGTTTTGGGTATAAAGGCCCTTGTCCTCCGCATGGAAAAGCTCACCGCTACTATATCACTCTTTTTGCGCTTGATACCGTGCTCCAGCTCAAAAATGGCGGCTCAAAAGAAGAGTTATTGAAGGAAATGGAAAATCATATCATAGAGCGCGCCGAGCTTATGGGCACCTACCAAAGATAAAACATAGCACGCTAGATTATTCAAATATCGCCTTTTCAATTAAGAACTTATTTCTTAAAAGCCTTGTAGTATAGAAGGGTTGAAATCGTTTTACCATCTTTGATTCGCCCATTTTTTATGAGGTCTAAGGCCGTGCTAAAAGACATTTTGGTCACTTCGATCTCTTCGCCCTCATCCAAGTTTTGAAGAGTTTCCTTGAGATCCGTCGCCACAAAAGCGAACATTTTCTCGTTGCTTATCCCGGGAGAGGTAAAAAATTGATTTAACGGCTCTATAACCTTTGCTTCATAGCCTGTTTCTTCGGCAAGTTCTCTAAAAGCTGCGTTCATTGGCTCTTCTCCCATCTCTAAAGTTCCGGCAGGCAATTCAAATAGTGTCTCATTAACTGCAAAGCGATGGTTTTGGATAAGGAGGATTTCATTTTGATTTAAAAAAGGCAAAATCACAACTGCCCCGTTGTGGGCTATAAATTCTTTTTTTAAAATATTACCCTCCCTCGATTTTTTTTGGGTTTGATAGACATCAAATTTAACACCCTGAAAAACACACTGTGAATCTTTTATTGGATCGTTTATCATTTTGAACCTTATAGTCTCTTTCGAATTTTTAAACTTTTAACAGATGAAGGCCTTATGGATCTCAAACAACTGGCAATCGCAAAACCTTATTTGCTTGTAGGAGCTTTTTTCGCCTTAACGGGTGTTATATTAGGAGCTTTTGGATCACATGGGCTGAAAGGAAAAATAGAAGAGCGGTTTTTAGATGCCTTTGATGTTGGCGTTCGCTATCAGCTTATTCATTCCTTGGCTTTAATTCTTATAGCAATAACATTGCTATTTTTTCCATCCGGTTTTTTCTCTTATGCAGCTTTGAGCATAGCGCTTGGAACCTTTATTTTTTCTTTTAGTTTGTATGTGCTCGCTTTATCAAAAATCGGAATTTTTGGAGCTATAACCCCAATTGGCGGCCTTCTACTTATAGCAGGCTGGCTTTTATACCTGGCAGGCGTTTTTTTTGATGTTCCAAAAGGAGGTTTATAGTGAATAGAGTTATCCTTAAAAAAGGCAAAGAGCGCGCTGTTAAATTTAGACATCCCTGGATTTTCTCCGGAGCCATCAAAGAAATAAGCCCTTGTGAAGATGGAGTAGGTTTACCTGTTTACTCTGAAAGCGGAGAGCTTTTAGGGCATGGCTATGTCAATCGGAAGAGCGATATTACAGTCCGCATGCTCTCCTTTGATGACACCCCATGCGAGCGCGCGATCGAAGAGAATCTTAAAGAGGCTTTAGAACTTAGAGAAGAGCTTTTTAAAGGAAAAGAGACAACCGCTTATAGAGTCATCAATAGCGAAGGAGATGGAATCCCCGGCCTTATTATTGATCGATTTAATGAGGTCGTTGTCCTGCAGATTGGGACGCTTGGCATACGCAAGCTAAAAAAGACAATTATTGATTTAATTATCAAACATATGAGGCCGAAGGCTATTGTCGAGAAGTCGAATCTTCCTTCATTAAAAAAAGAAGGTTTAAAAAGCGAAGAGGGACTTCTTTATGGCGAATGGGATGAAGAACTCGTTATCAAAGAAAATGGTCTTTCATTCAAAGTAGACATCCAAAAAGGGCAAAAAACGGGGTTCTTTTTAGACCACCGTGAAATGAGAAATAAGATATCGGAGCTTTCTAAGGGCAAAACGGTTTTAAACGCTTTTTGTTATTCAGGCGCATTTTCTGTCTATTCCTTAAAAGGGGGCGCTCTTAAAGTCGATTCGGTGGATATATCAAAAGAAGCCATTTTACTTGCGAGGGAAAATGTGGCTTTAAATGGCTTTAGCAATAATGAAAATGAGTTTATTGCTGATGATGTATTTACTTTCTTACGTGAAAAACCCTTGGATTATGACATTGTTATTCTAGATCCTCCGGCTTTTGCAAAACTAAGAAAAGATGTGGATGCGGCCTGCAGAGGGTATAAGGATATTAACCGCTTGGCTTTTTCTAAAGCTAAGAAGGGTTCTATTTTATTGACTTGCAGCTGCTCTTATCATGTGAATGCTGATCTTTTCCAGCAAGTGATCTTTCAAGCAGCCCTTGAAGCCAAAAGAAAGGTTCGTATTATTGGCCGCCATGAACTTGCAAAAGATCACCCGATAAGCATTTATCACCCTGAAGGCGATTATCTTAAGAGTCTTTTACTTTATGTATCCTAGTGAAATGATTTCTTGCTTTTCACAATCGAGCTCATCCATGATTTGAGCTTTATTATATTGAGTGTCCAGCCAATCAAAGATGCGGTGAAGGGCAAGGCTTAAATTTCCAAAACCGCTGTGCTCTCCGGCTCCCTCAGAAGATTTAAAAAGAAGGTATTCTTTAGGGCATGTCAAAAGATCAAATAAATTTTTGGCCTGATCAGGAGCTAAATTTTCATTTTCTGAATCGCAAACCAACGTTTTGCAAGTGATATTTTCAGCAATTGTTTTTAAAGTGTAATTTTGCCATTCCTGCAATAATTTATTAGGGGTTTCTACCCCATGAATAAACATCTTTGTCTGGATTTTATTTCCAAAGTGCTTATCTTTCATGGCAGCTTGCATGAACTCTTCCCACTCAGGGCAAGAGCCTTCATTATCTTGAGAAAGGGCTCGTCTAACATTGTCCATCGCATCATATTGACCCGGATTAGCAATAAGACAGGCGATTCTTTTTTCAAAACAAGCAGCTCTCGGAGCTAAAAAGCCTCCCCAGCTTGATCCATAAAGTGCGATTTTAGAGAGTTCCAAATCGGCTCTTTTGGAAGCAAAATCAATAACGGCTCGAATCACAGTTTCCCAATCAGGCCTCATGGGAAGGCCTTTTTTAATGAGAAGCTCGCCCTGCCCCGGACCATCAAAACTGATGACATTATAGCCTCTTTGCAAGGCTGCCGGAACAAATGAAAAATAAGCTTCTTGATGGGTGCTGTCATAGCCGCCTGTACAGATAATTAAGGGGCGCACCTCTTTGCTTTTATCGATAGAATAAAATATGCCCGGCAAGTAAAAGCCTTCAAATGGGATTTTTAAAGGTTCTGCAGTATGTGCGAAATAAGAGGAAGCTTTGTTAAAAGCTTGAACATGCAAATCATAACCTTCTTTCAAGCGTTCCTTTTTTTCGGGACGATAATCGAAATACAAGCTCGTCCTATAGTAATTGGAAGCTTTTAAGAAACAATCTCTTGCGCTTATAAGGTGCCCTTTTCTTTCAGATTCGATACCCTCGGACATCAATCGTTCGGCAAGTTTGCTCCATTCCATCTGCCAGCTATCATAATCATTTTCATGAATTCTTGCGGCAGTTGACAGGCATTCTCCGAGATCGCTTGCCCCAAAGTAAATGTAGGATGCTACGCGAAGTAGCTGCGAATCGAAAGAGGGGGAGTGGAAATATAGCCTCATAAGCCTCCAAAATTAATTGTCTTTTGTCAATTCTTCAATAGCATTAGGATCGGCAAGAGTGGTTAAGTCACCCATTTTATCAAGCTCTCCTCTCGCAATACATCGAAGCAATCGTCTCATGATTTTCCCCGATCTTGTTTTTGGAAGAGAGCTCACAAATTTAATCGTATCCGGAACCGCAATGGCTCCAATTTCATTTTTAATATGCTGCTTTAGTTGTTCTTCAAGTTCTTTGCTTGGTAAAAAGCCATTTACTAAAATCACATAAGCTAGAAGAAGCTCGCCTTTTATCTCATGTGGTTTAGAAACAACGGCCGATTCAGCCACAGCCACATGTGAGACAAGAGCGCTTTCAACTTCAGCCGTTCCAATTCTATGTCCGGAAATATTAACGACATCATCCATTCTTCCAAGAAGCCAATAGCAGCCGGCTTCGTCTTGGATGCTACCATCTCCTGTAAAATAAGCCCCTACTTTTTTTGAAAAATAAGTTTCTATGAACTTTTTATGATCTCCCCAAAGAGTCCTCATGATTCCGGGCCAAGGTTTTTCGATGTAGAGCCCGCCTCCTGTATGAACGCATAGCTCACCCTCTTCATCATAAATTCCCGGCTTGATGCCAAAAAAAGGATAGGAAGCTGATCCCGGTTTAAGACTATGGCAGCCTGGAAGGGGAGCGATCATAATACCGCCTGTTTCTGTTTGCCACCAAGTGTCAATGACAGGGCATTTATTTTGACCGATATTATCATAATACCAAATCCAGGCCTCAGGGTTGATTGGTTCGCCGACCGTTCCTAAAAGCTTAAGGGATTTTAATAGATCCGGATTGATTAAAGAGGCCCCTTCTTTCATAAGGGATCGGATGACAGTGGGTGCTGTGTAAAATTTAGTCACTTGATGTTTGTTAATCACTCTCCAGAAAATGGCAGGATCCGGAAAAGTCGGGGTTCCTTCAAAAAGAAGAGTCGTGGTTCCATTTGCAAGGGGGCCGTAAACCACATAACTATGCCCTGTTATCCATCCAAGATCTGCCGTACACCAATAAACATCGTTTTCTTTTATATCAAAATATAGGCGATGGGAAAGACTTGCATGAAGTAAATACCCGCCTTGCGTATGAAGCGCACCCTTAGGTTTACCTGTTGAGCCGGAGGTGTAGAGGATAAAAAGAGGGTCCTCGGCATTTAATGGTTCCGGCGGACAGATTGGAGAAACGGAGGCCATTTCTTCATGATACCATAGATCTCTCCCGGCTACCATGGGAGTCAGCCTCTCATCTCTTCGGAAAACGATTACTTTTTGACAAGAACAAGGTTCGAGAAGCGCTTTATCCACCATTTCTTTTAGAGGGATGATCTTTCCGCCCCTTTTGGCAACATTGGATGTGACTATAAGTTTACAATCCGCATCTTTTAATCTGTAACTTAATGACTCGCTGCTAAAGCCGCCAAAAACAACCGAATGAATGGCGCCGATTCGAGCAGAAGCTAGCATCGCGACGGCTTGCTCTAAAACCATCGGCATGTAAATTGCAATCCTGTCCCCTTTTTTTACGCCATGCTTTTTTAAAACATTGGCAAAACGCTCCACCTCTTCTTTCAATTGTCCGAAGGTGAGAGTGCGATGTTCGGATTCATCTTCAGCTTGCCAAATGAGGGCGGGCTTATCTTTCTTGCCATTCCGCACATGACGATCAATGGCATTAAAAGAGACATTGAGTTCTCCATCGCTAAAAAAGCGATGCCAAACTTCATCTTTACTCCAATTATACTCAAGACCCTTACTTGGAAATCGCATCCAATCCAGCGTTTTTGCTTGTTCAAGCCAAAAGGCCTCTTCATGATGAATAGAGCTCTCGTAAAGATGCTCATATTCTTCAAAATTCTTTACTTCGGCATTTTTTTGGATATCCGGAAAGGGTGGAAAAATGGGGGATTTATGAATGAGAGATAGGAGATTTGGTTCTAAAGTCATAAGCCTCAAAAGAAATAGGTGTCTTTTGCAAAAAAAGTTCGGGATTCATGTTAAGTATTAGGAAATTTAAAAAAACCACCTTTAGCGCCGTTCAATTTTTTTAGACATTTTAATTTTCCTAGTAATTATAAAAGCAGTTCACTCTAATTTTTTTCAAAGAAAATAGATTCATTAGTTTTAAATTCTATTTTAATATCGTTTAAATTTACTTCTATTTTCTCATGAGTTTTCTTGTTCTTGCAATAAGTTCTTGTGAAATAGCGCTGCCATCGGTTCTAAAAATAGAAAATTCTAAAACTTTTACTTGAGCTAATTTAGAAAAGAGCGGTATACGTCTTGTCGTAAATATTTAAAGGATTGGAAACATTTATTTTTTATTTAAGAACAATCTTAAAAAAATATTTAGAAGTGACGGCAAAAATAAAAGTAACGAAAGACACAATTGGAATTTCTATTATTGAAACTAAAGAGACAGTAATAACAAGATTTTCGAAACAAACTTTGATGTGAAAATAATTGTTTTTGAATCGATTCGAAAGTCTATATCATAATTTTCTCAAGGAGAGGTGTGCCGTGACTATTGCGTGTCCAGAATGTAGTTCCCAAGCGTATAAGAAAAACGGATATACAAGACATGGAAAACAAAACCATCGATGTCTAGAGTGTGGAAGACAATTTTCAATAGATCCTGAAGAAGAAAAAATTCTCATCGAGAAAGGAGCCAACTTAGTAGCTGTTCGTGTTGAAGAAAGACAGCTTGAAAATATTTGCTAATGAAAGAAGATTCATTATGTATAATGAATCTTTAAACTTTCTTATCAACCTCGTCCTTGAGAAATTTATAGTTTTTCAATAATGAAAGACGTATTTTTAAGATTATGCTGCTTTCAATTAACCTTAAATTATTGAGTTTCAATGAAAGCCTATCTTAAATCCAATAAAAAAATTTGGGACTTTGCTCCTCATAATGCTTTTCCAGATATTATCCGCTTCCAAAATCAGTGGTTTGTTTGTTTAAGGGAAGCTAGCCTGCATTCTGATACTGAACCCGGCATGATCCGGATTTTACAAAGCCATGATGCCATAAACTGGCATGCTGTTGCTCTCTTGCATGATAAAGAATTTGATTTAAGAGATCCGAAGTTTTTAATTCATAACGACGGATCCTTAATGCTTTATGTTTGTGCCTTAAGTTTAAATTCCAAAAAAAGAATGTTATCCCTTAGCTGCCGATCTTTAGAGGGTCGTATCTTTAGCCCTTTCTTTTTAATTGCAGAAGAGGGGGAATGGCTTTGGCGTATTATTCAGGAGGAAAAATCTTTTTATGCCGCCTCCTACCGTTTTTCAGTCCCGGGCGATCGATATAAGCCATGGAGTGCAAGTTTGCATACTTCCTCAGAGGGGAAATTTTTTAAGAAAGTTGTAGATTGGCCTTTTAAGGGAAGGCCGAGTGAGGCGTGTCTATATATCCTTAAAGACCAAATGACTGTTTTCATAAGACAGGATCGCGAGGATAGAAAACTTTTAGTTGGCACCTCTTCCTACCCCTATGAAGATTGGCATTTTGAAAAAGCGCCCTTCTATCTTGCCAGTCCAAATGTAGTTCTTACTGAAGAAAATAAAGCTATTATTGGGGGAAGGCTTCTTCAGATCAATCCTTATGGCATTTTTGAGAAAACTACTTTATTTGAATATGAAAACAACAAGTGGAATCGACTGCTGGTTTTGCCAAGTTTTGGCGATAGCGGCTATCCGGGTCTTGTTTTAATGGGGAATCGTTTATTTGTCTGCTATTACTCTTCGCAATTAAAAAAGAGTGCTATCTATTTGGCCGAAGTCGAAATAGAGAAGGGATAAAACCCTTCTCTTAAAAAGCCTGATTATTGATTAAATTCCTCATCATGAAAAAAGGGACGATTTTGTTCCGATCTTAATTGAAAAGTGATTTCTCTTTCCTTGTTAATTTCCCGGATGAGATCTTCATTTTGATTTCTTAAATCTTGAAGCCTTTGATTTTGCTCCTGATTTTTTTCAATCTCAATTTGATAGGACATCAGTAAATCGTCATAAGAATTTCTTAAGGATCGGGAAGTGTTTTCTTCGATAGAAAGCTCATTTAAAGCGGATTCGAAATTGTCAATCACTTTTGCAGCAAGCAATTTTGAATTTCTCTCTTCCTCGGCTAGGTGATTGATTTTGGAAACTAAAGCTTGTTGATCGTTTCTTGCTTTCTCAAGCTCTTCCATGGCTTCAGTTAGCTTTTGAATTAAAATCTGATTTCTCTCAATTTCTTGATTTTTTTCAATTTCTAAAGAGGAGAATCTACTAAATTTTTCTTCTAGCTCTTGAGTATGATTTTTAGAATGCTCAAGCTCTTCCATGGCATCATGCAGCTGCTGCATTAGAGCATGATTTCTCTGCATTTCTTGATTTTTTTCCATTTCAATTGACGAAAGGGTCTTATATCGCTCTTCGAGTTCTTGTGCATAATTTTTGGAATACTCTACTTCTTCCATAGCTGCATTTAGCCGTTGAATGAGGGAGTTATTTTTCTCAACTTCCTGATTTTTTTCCATTTCAATGGCGGTTAGATTTTTTAATTGATCTTCTAGATGGCTAATGCCGCGTTTAGAGTGCTCGCTTTCATCCATTACTTCTGCTAAATGTTCCATCATGGCATGGTTTTTTTGAACTTCCTGA
Source organism: Criblamydia sequanensis CRIB-18 (assembly GCF_000750955.1). NCBI lineage: Bacteria > Pseudomonadati > Chlamydiota > Chlamydiia > Parachlamydiales > Candidatus Criblamydiaceae > Candidatus Criblamydia > Candidatus Criblamydia sequanensis. The sequence continues at coordinate 218,991 of NZ_CCEJ010000003.1, forward strand.
TTTTTTTCCATTTCAATCTCTTGAATTTTAGTAAGTAGAGATTCAGTTTTTTCTTTTTCAAGATGATAAAGCTCTTGCATATCTTTAAGCTTTAAGACTAATTGCTGAGCTTCAATTTTCTCAGCTTCTTCTTTTTGGAGTTCATCTTTTAAATGTCTAATAAGATCATCTGCGTTGGATTTTTCTCTTTCTTGATTTCTTAATGTCTCTTCTAATTCATCTAATTTCTTTTTAGCTTCTTCTCTTTCGCTTTCTTGAAGGGCATAGCTTCTTTCAAGATCGTTTCTCAAAGCAACACTTACATTATTTGCTTCTGTTTGCTTTAATACAAGGTCATCTAATCGATTTTTTAGCTCGTTTGATTCAAGCTCTTCTTTTGCAAGATTCTGCTTAGCGAGATCAAGTTCCCTTAGGCTAGCTTCATATTTTTCATTTAAAACATTTTGAAACTCTAAAGTTTTTGAAAGCTCATCTTTTAAAAGTTGAATTTGCGAGAAATTTTCGTCTAATGCCGTATTGGCTTTGCTTAATGCTTCTTGCAATTCGTTTGCATGATTTCTGTATCTTTCAAATTCTTCAAGGCTTGCTCTCAAAACTTCTTTTTCTTTTTGGGCTTCTTCAAGCTGCTCCCTTAAAGAGGTAGTTTGGCTACCCATGGCCTTTGTGCTTTCGCTCGCTTCATTTAAAGCTATCTCAAGATGATTAAGTTTAGCTTTTGCATTTTCATATTGGTCTAGGTAAGCTTCAAGATGTTTTTTTTCATCAAGAGCTTTTGTAAGAGTTTCCTTAAGCGCGAGAATTTGTTCTCTTTCTTCATGAATTGTGATGTCGGTCTGGTCAAGTAAGAACTCAAGTTCTGCCACATAATCTAAGGTCTCTTGATGTTTCTTTTGAGACTCCTCGTTTTGGGCGAGCTCATTTTTTAATCTTTCGGTAAGACTACGCTCTTCCTCAAGATGGCTTAAGGCGTCGTTAAGCTCATTTCTAAGGTAAGTAATGACTTCCTGAGAATCATCGATTCGGATTTTTGCTAAATGAATCTCTTTTTGAAACTCTTCTTTTTCCGTGTGGATTTGTCTTTGGTTTTCTTTTAAGGAAGCAAGCTCTTCTTTGGCTTCCATTAAATAAAGTTCAAGATCGGAGGTTTGGCTTTGTTCTGTTTCCAGCTCTTTTTCTTTCTGTGCTATAGCTTCTTTTAATTCTTCTTCCCGGTTCTCAAAAAGAAAAGCAAAATTTAGCAGTTCTTTTTCTTTTTCTTCGAGTTTAGCTTCAAGATGCTTTCTCCATGCTTCTTCTTTTTTAGTTTCATTTTCAAAAAAGTGGATTTGATTTTCCATTTCACTGATTTTTGATCGAACGCCTTCTTCAAAATGATCAAAAATGCCTGTCATGGCAGAAAATTGTTCTGAAAGAAGCTTTAAGTCTGTTTTAGCTTCTTCTAGCTCTTTTCTGTGAGCTTGAATCCCTTTAAGAAGCTCATCTTTTTCGCTTGCGTGAAGATCGTTTGCAGATTCAAGCTCGCTTTGAAGGGAAGAGGTATTTCGAATTTCTTCTTGAAGCTTATGGCTAAGATCTTTTAGCTCTTTTTCTTTTTCAGCCAAGCTTAATTGAAATCCATCCGCTGAATCCGCTTTTTCTTTTAAAGCTTCAAGCTCCCTAATTCTCATTTTAGCGGCTTCAAGTTGATCTTCCAAATTTAGAATGCTGATCTGAAAAGTTGTCAGGTATTCTTTGGACAAGGAGTCTTTTTCCTTTAATTCTTGAGTCAGATTTTGGTGCAAAGAAGTCTGTTTTTCATTTTCAGCAATATAATTTTTTTTAGCCGAGAGTAAGTCCTTTTTTAAATCAGCCCCTTTTAGCTCCACTTGATGGAGGCGAACCGTGAGGTCGTAAATTGAGCTATTAACTTTATCTTCTTTCTGTTCAAGATTTTGAATATTACTTTCTAAGGCTTCTACAAGATAAAGAGCTTCCACCTTCTCCTCTTCGAGTGTCTTTTCAAGTTCAGCGTATTTATTTTCAAGCTCGCGTCTTGTAAAGGAGTGCTCTTGAAGAGCTTCAGTCAAAAGATCCGCTTTATTTTTTTCTTGCCGGTAGAGGCTTTCAGCTCTTTCGAGATGCTTTTGCATCTCTTTAATTTTTGTTTCGGCATGACTTAAATCCTCTTGCCAGGAATGAGCAATTTGTAATTCCGCGTCTTTTTCAAGCAGCCGTTCATTTGCGATTGTCAGCTGATGGTTGATGGCCACAATTTGATTTTCAGCATTTCTTAGCTGCTCGTTTAGACGAGCGCTTGTTTCCATGAAAATCGTTGTTGCGGCATGCAACTCATGTTTTTTTGTTTCAAGAGCTTCTTCTTTTGAAACAATGGCGCTTGTTAAGTTGCTTGTCTCATCTTTAATTTTTAAAAGTTCATCTTCTAAAGACTGGATTCGATTTTTCAAAACTTTTTCGGCTGAATAGCCTTTAACCATAAGATCTGACTTTAACATTTCAAGCCGAGACTTTGTCGACTCTAACTCTTTGCGCAAGATTTTAATTTTCTTATTCTGAGCGAGCCTTTGCTCCTGAAGAATTTTAATAAATTCCATGTCATCGTCTGTTCGATTATCTCCCAAATCATCTATTTCATCGGAGAGAAGCGTGAGGGGAGAGCCGGCTCTTTCAGTTTTAGGCTTTTCAGCTTTTGCGGGAGAAATCGGTAAGAGAACCCCGATGCTTGCGATGAGTGTCAGAGCAATTCCATTGATGACGCGAAGCAGAGTTTTTCGGTTTTTGGTTGGATTTGCCGAACAGGGCTTGTTATTCTTGCTGCTATCCATAGGGTGCTAAGCCTTTTTGTGAAACATCTTGCCAAAATAAATAAACGTATTAGGAAGATTCGTTTCATATACTTCGCAAGATAAAAACTCAAGTTGAATATTGATAATTTCCCGAAAAGGGACTTCTATTCATTTTTAGGTTTATTTATCTATTTCAAAATGAAACGTAACTAAATTTTTAAAATAATAACTTTGTTTTTGGTTTTTCATATTTTTAATTTAAAAAATAAAAAAACAGCAAATATGATTTTTGCTTATGATTCAAAAAATTATTGGCTTCTTTTAAAAACTTCTTGATTCTCTCAAGAAAGCAAGGTATCAAAGTACCAAGCGATTAATTTTAAAAAAGGCACCCCTTAAAGGACTTTGCTTTAGGAATAAAGCTTTGAAGTGGTTATTCCACGGAAGCTTTGAAATCTTTGAAAGGCTAAAAAAGTCTTCCAGCTTTAAAAAAGGCATCTATGCAACAACCTCGCTACACAAATCGCCTCATCCATGAAAAATCCCCTTACTTGCTCCAGCACGCCCATAATCCCGTGGATTGGTACCCTTGGGGTGAAGAAGCTTTTAATACTGCGAAAGAAAACGATAAGCCCATCTTGCTTTCTATTGGTTATTCGACTTGCCATTGGTGCCATGTCATGGAAAAGGAGTCTTTTGAGGATCCTGAAATCGCGGAAATGTTAAACGAAACCTTTATTAATATTAAAATTGATAGGGAAGAGCTTCCCGAAGTGGATTCGCTCTACATGGAATTTGCCCAAAGTATGATGTCAGGGGCTGCCGGCTGGCCGCTCAATGTTATCTTAACCCCCTCATTGGAGCCTTTTTTTGCAGCCACTTATATGCCGCCCACTTCGAAGCATGGGCTGATGGGCATTTCTGAGCTTGTGCAAAGGATAAGACACATTTGGTGGAGCGATGATAGGAAAAAAATCTTAAGTCAAGCCGAGCGCATCGTTGAAGTTTTTCAAGACAATGCTCACACCAAAGGGATTGATTTCCCAAAAAAAGATGTGATTGACTCTACTATTGATATTCTCTTAAAACTTGCAGACCCTGTGTATGGGGGGATGAAGGGAGTTCCAAAATTTCCAATCGGCTATCAGTATAACTTCTTACTTCGTTTTGCTAAGACGACAGGGGATGGAAGATCTTTTTTCTTTGTGCAACGCACTCTCGATATGATGCACCGCGGCGGCATTTTCGACCACTTAGCGGGCGGATTTTCAAGATACAGCGTGGATGAACACTGGCTTATTCCCCACTTTGAAAAGATGCTCTATGATAATGCGCTTCTTATATTCAGTTATTTAGAAACATGGCAAGCGGGCAAGCAGCCTCTTTATAAAAAGGTTGCTCAGGAGATCATCGAATATATCCTTACGACTATGACAAATAGCTTAGGCGGTTTCTATAGCGCAGAAGATGCCGATTCGGAAGGAAAAGAAGGGTATTACTATACTTGGGAAGAAGAAGAAATAAAAAAAATCTTAGGGCAAGAAGAGTCAGAGTTTTTTGTAGAATATTATGGCGTTACCCATGAAGGGAATTTTGAAGGAAGAAATATCCTGAACACTCCGGTTCCTTTACCTGAGTTTGCAAGCCATAAAGGAGCTGATTTTCATGCGCTGGAAGAGTTATTGACCCTTCAAAAACAGGCGCTTTTAGAAGAGAGGGGAACCCGCGTAAAACCCATAAAAGATGATAAAATCATAACTGCCTGGAATGGACTTACAATTTTTTCTCTTGCGGAAGCCGGACGAGCGTTCGGCGAAGAACGCTATCTGCAAGCTGCTGAAAACTCCGCTCAGTTTATCTACAAATATCTCTGGAAAGAAGGGATTCTTTATAGAAGATGGAGGGATAATGAGCCTAGGTATCAGGGAAGTCTAGATGATTATGCTTATCTTATCCACGGGCTAATTTCTTTATTTGAAGCCGATAGAGGCGTCTTTTATCTTAAATGGGCTCTTGCTCTTACAAATATCTTGCAAAACGAATTCAAGGAAGAAAACGGGGCTTATTTTAGCTCCGGAAAAGAGCATCAGCATCTTTTAATTAGACGCTGTCTTTTTGCCGATGGCGCTGAACCCTCGGCTAATGCAGTGCACGCAGAAAATTTAATCCGCCTTTACCAAATCACCCTCAATCCTAACTATCTTGAGCAAGCCGAAGATATCTTTAAAGCTGTTAATAAATACCTTGATGTTTATTCACCCGGCTATTGCTACCATTTGATCGCATTGCAGCGCTATTATAATACGCGTATGCCGACTTTCATTATCGCCTTAAATGAGAAGGAAGATAATAAAGATCGAATTCTACAACTCATTTACCAAAACTTTATTCCACATAAAGCTATAATCGTTAAAAGGGTTCAGGATGAAGAACTAACCTCTCTTCTTCCCTACATAAGGGATAAGGTGCCAATTGATGGAAAAACAACTCTTTATACGTGCTATCAAGGCGTTTGCCTTAAGCCTCTTTCCAATTTAGAAGAGATATCAAAAGCTCTAGAAAAGCAATAGACTTCTTGCCTAATTCGTTTTTGATTTGGAAAATGAGCTTTGAAAAAATCTGAAAGCATCTAATAGTCAATCGAATGGGATTTCCAAAAGAAGTTAATCGTCTAAATGATCAGCATGGCATCGCCATAAGAATAAAACCTAAAACGATCTTTGATAGCTTTTTGGTAGGCTTCCCTTATCAAATCGTAACCTGCGAAGGCTGAAACCAGCATAAGAAGGGAAGATTTTGGTAAATGAAAGTTCGTGATTAAATGATTCACACGCTTAAATTGAAAACCGGGATAAATAAAAATAGAAGTATCAAAAGAACCCCCGGTAAGTTTCCCGTTTAAGGAGGCATTAGACTCGATAGCACGCAAAGAGGTTGTTCCTACTGCAAAAAGATTTCCTTTCGATTCATTTATTTTAGAGGCGGTTTCAGTTGAAATCATATAACTCTCAGAATGCATGAGATGGTTTCTGATGTCTTTTTCTTTTACAGGTCTAAAGGTACCGACCCCCACATGAAGGGTGACAGATAGAAGATCGGCACCTTGTTTATTAATGTCATCCAATAGGTTTTGAGTGAAGTGAAGTCCGGCAGTTGGCGCAGCGGCTGAGCCTTCTTCTTTAGCGTATACAGTTTGATAAGTAATACGGTCTTCCTCTTTCGCTTCGCCTTCATTAATATAAGAGGGCAGTGGTATTTTTCCGTATTTTTTTATTGCTTCTGGAATACTCATGGAATCGCATCTAAATTCCAAGACCCGATTTCCGGAAGGCAAGACAGCTGTAACTAAAGCTTCGAATCCTTCGCTAAAAATTAAACGGGTTCCCTCGGTGATTTTTTTTCCCGGTTTGACAAGCGCTTCCCAAGAAAAGGGGGACAGGGCTTTAAGCAATAGACACTCGGCCTTAGACCCTGTTTCCTTAGCGCCGATTAGCCTTGCCGGAATGACTTTTGTATTGTTTGTGACAAGACAGTCGCCTTTAGAAAAAAAATCTTTAATTTGGAAGAATTTTCTTTCTGTCATTTGCCCTGATTTTCTATCGATGACTAAAAGACGGGAGTGATCTCTTGGGGACATGGGACTTTTAGCGATTAAGTCATCAGGCAGGGAAAAGTCATAGGCATCTAAATCTAAAATTTGATTGGGATTCATCTGAATAAAAGGAAACCATTAGTTTATAAACAAAACCAGTATAAGGACTTATGGTTTTTCATTTCAATAAAGAAGAAGGATGGTGTTACACCATCCTTCTTTTAGATTAGTAGGTCGTATTCTGGATAAGTACGATTTCAGTACCAGGAAAAGCTTTTGCTAAAATTTGGGAGGCTGTTTGGCCGCGGTCCGCCAAGGGTTTGGCTTCGCTTATTGAAATTTTAGACCCAACTTTCCCGCTTCCTGCAAGTTTAGAGGAAGCATCCGCCCAAAAAGCCGGAAAGGTGCTGGAAACAGCATCAAATGAGCTTTTTTTAGATAAAACCATATAACGGGTGTGTCGAACCGCTTCTTCAACCGCAGGATTATAAAGCGAACGATTGATGCCGTTATAATTTATTTGTTCCGCATCTAAAGTCCAAAACGGATTTTTAGGGTTATCAGCCAAAAAATAGGCATTCGTTCTTGCGACAATAGCAAGAGAGGCCAATAATTCCTGAGGCGTATATTCATTGAAGTCTTGGCTTAAGACGCTATACAATAACTCTTCCACGCCAATTCTATTAATGGCGTTTAATTTTCCATCGATTTCATAGACGTACAAGCTGCCCTGATATTCTTTCCCATCTAAAGCAATGGTGGTTCCGATGTGATCCGGAACGATAAGAAGCTGGTGGATTCCCGGGAACCCTTCTCCCCATTTGATGCCGGCACTTGTCGCTTCAATAGGCCCTGACCTGCCAAGCTTTCTTGTCGCTAAAAGCTCTCCGTTTTTTGGGTCGTAAATTCGAAATTTTCCTTGGATTGCCATATCCAAAGCCGTCCTTTCCTTCGCAACTAAAATGCGTAAAGTAGGGGTCGTGTCAATTTTTTTTGAAAAATAGCTGTTTACTGAATCCCATAGCGTTCCTGCTTCTAAAGAACATGAAAGCGGGATCAGGGCAATAAGGGTAAGAATGACCCTAGCAATCATAATCAGGTTCTCCTTTTTTAATAATGTTCATATGTTGATAAGCTTTAGTGGTTGCTTCACGGCCTCTTGGCGTTCTTTTAAGAAAACCAAGAAGGATTAAATACGGTTCATAAACCTCTTCAAGAGTGTTTTCATCTTCTCCAAGGGCAATCCCGACAGTTTTTAAACCGACGGGGCCTCCATTATAGTGCTCGATAATTACTTGAAGAATTTTTCTATCCATTTCGTCGAGTCCAAGATGGTCAATAGTTAGCATTTCAAGGGCTTTTACAACGGTATCTTTGCCGCATCCATCCGATTTCATCTCGGAAAAATCCCGTACCCACCTAAGAAGGTTATTGGCAATTCTCGGGGTGCCTCTTGACCTTGAAGAAATTTCGTGAAGCCCTTGAGGGTCGATGTCAAAATTAAGAAGACTCGCCGTTCTTAAAATAATTTTCTTTAAGGCTTCGATTGGGTAAAAGTCTAGTCTGCAAGTGAGGGCAAATCTGGAGCGTAGGGGAGCTGTAATCATGCCTTGTCTTGTTGTTGCGCAAGCTAAAGTGAAGGGCTTAAGTTTAAGTTTTACAGATCTTGCATTTGCGCCCGAGTCAATCAAAATGTCGATTGAAAAATCTTCCATGGCAGAATACAAATATTCTTCAATGGCTTTATTCAAACGATGAATCTCATCAATGAAGAGAACATCGCCTTCCTCTAAAGTTGTCAGAAGGCCAGCCAAATCACCTGGTTTTTCAATGGCCGGTGCTGAAGTTGAGACTAGATTTGTACCCATCGATTTTGCAAGAAGGGTCGCAAGGGTCGTTTTGCCAAGTCCGGGAGGGCCGAAAAATAAGCAGTGGCCTAATGTCTCATTTCTTTTTCTTGCAGCGCCAATCATCACATTCAACCTTTCGCAAATCAATTCCTGACCCACAAATTCATTTAAATGCTGGGGCCTTAGACCGACTTCAAAAACGGTGTCTTTTTTAGTGAAGGTTGATTCTATAAAAGGGTGTTGTTTCATCTTATTCGAAAAAAAATTGATTTTGGATCTACTTTAATCCTTTTTTAACTGCTTGGCAAGAGCCATCTCTAACTATTTCTAAAGAACTTTTCTTTAAATCTTGATTTTTAAACAACTAAGATTCTTCTAACGGATTGAGAAAATTTATGCTTATTGTAAATAAGTGTGTGAGAATATTAAATTACATTTAAATAACTGAGATGAACTTTTTTTAAGTGGATGGCCTAAAATGTTGTTGATTGGTCCTAATCTTTATGTCAGTCATGACAATAAAACTTCCTTACCGTATTCAAATTTTGGCTCAAAGCTGCGGGAACAAGCCTCGAAAATAAGATGGCTTGCTTGCTGCTTCTTTAACGAAAGAAAGTAAAAGAGGCTCAAAGTCACAAGTTTAAACCGAGGGGTCTTTTATATTAGACTTCTTTCGAAAGTCCATTCAATTGTTAAAATAGGCTTTTTTTGGCATCTTTTTTCCTAAATTTTTCACGCATAGGTTATTCTATGCTTTCAAAATTTACACAAAACCAGCCCATTCTTCCAATCAAAGCGAGTTTCGAAAGAATTCTATTATCCGAATAAACCTAAGGCATTCATTAGGATAAGAATAATAAAGATAGGCGCTCCGAATTGAAAAGAAATTTTAAAATATGGGGTGAGCCATCGATGCTTTTCAAAACTCTCAAGAGAGCCGACTTTTATCTCTTGAATGGCATTACTGACCTTCCAACGCCATCCAACAAATGCTACAGCTAAAAGCCCGCCGATTGGAATCAGGATGCTGCTGCAAAGATAATCCATAAAATCAAGGATAGGCATTGAATCAATCGTCCAATTCTTCAAGATCCCATAGGATAAGGCAGAAGGAATGCCTGTTATAAACGCCCCTGTTGCCGCCCACATTACAGCTTTATGACGAGAAAAGCCTTTTTCATCACAGAGATAGGCAATAAGCGGCTCAAGAGCTGAGATCTCAGAGGTCATGGCAGCTAATAATACAAGCAGAAAAAAGGCAACCGCAATAAGGTATCCTCCTGAGAGCTGGCTAAAAACCCAGGGCAGAGTGTGGAAAATAAGCCCGGGTCCGGAATCGGGTTGAATTCCGACCGAAAAAGCGATTGTGAACACCGCAACAGCTGCAAGCAAAGAGACGACTAAATCCATGAGGATAACCGGAATGCAAGTCTTGATAATGCTTTCTTTTTTGCTGAGATAGCTACCATAAGTAATCATCGTTCCCTGACCCAAACTTAAAGTAAAAAAAGCTTGTCCAAGGGCTGCAAGTATGGCCCCTTTTGTTAAAACAGACCAGTCAGGGGAGAGTAAGAAAGTGATCGCATCAGAGGAATTATCAAGCGAGATTCCCTTAATAACTAAGAGGATTAAGACGACAAAAAGAATCGGCATCATTATTTTTGTGCCTTTTTCAATACCTTCCCTTACCCCTAAATAGAGTACCGCGGCACAAAATAAAAGGAACAGAAAATGAAAGCAAAGGCCCCAGTAAGGCGACGCAATAAGAGAGAGGAAGGTGTTTTGGGCCTCTATAGTGGAAGTAAAGTTTGAAACATTCCCCTGGAGAGCTTCAATAAAATAACCAAGAATCCATCCCGCGACGACGCTATAGAAGGAGCTGACTAAGAACCCTGTTAAAATCATGAGTTTCCCCCCTGAGCTCCAAAGCGGACCTCCGAGTTTCCTAAGGGCGCCGCTTGGGTTAAGAAGAGTTTTTCTCCCGATTGCGATTTCTGCGACTAGCACAGGAAATCCAATTAATGCTAAAAAGAAAATATAAACGAGAATAAAAGCCGCGCCGCCATTTTTTCCTACGAGATAGGGGAAGCGCCAGATATTGGCAAGCCCGATAGCGGACCCAGCCACAGCCATAATAAACCCGAATAAACCCGAATCGGGAACCCCAGGATTCTCTTGCCATTTTTACCCTTATAAAGTAGATAATTTAAAAAACCTTGTTATTATATAGGGATAAAAGAAGAGAATCAAGTTTAAAACCCGGATTGCGACCTATAATAGTTTAGATTCGGTTTCTTTTTCCCTAGGGAATCGAAAACGCCCCGGCTCTTAAAAGAGCCAGCCCTATTTTAAAATAGGCCTAACTTGGTTTAGCAAGGCTTGTAGGAAAAGAAATTTACTAGTAGGAAACATTAGGGTTTAAATTCAAAAATTCTCTTTATCGTTAAATGCAAGTTTTAGTTGATTTTAATAAGTTAATTATTTAAAATTTTTATTTATTTTAATTGAGTTTTCGCGCTTTATTACATTTTTACGTTCAACCAGAAGTCGGTTTACATAATATTAATAAAAAATTAACCCAATCCAAATGGTTTTGTGGTTAAATTACTCTTTCGTTCTCTAAAGTTTGATAGAGAGCTTGGCAAGACTCAACATTAGGAGAAGGACCATGGTAGACAGTACCGGCGTAAGCCCGACCGATAAGATTAAAGAGCTTGACGAAGATAGGCCCATAAACCCGGATGATTACACGGTGGAGCAGCTTTTCCTTATGGTCAAAGTCGATAGATTTAAATATCTCGATGATAAAATCGGTGATAACTTAAACAAATTGAGCGATCGGCAAACCAAAGCTGCCAAACTCCAGGATTTGATTGCGGCCATAAATGCTAAGACGGTGAATGGAAAAGTTACAGTCGAAAAAGGGTCTGATCTTGAGAAGATGCTCAATGAAGCAAAAGCTGAAGGGATTGCCATTTCTAAGACGGATGGAGAATTTGATTCTGCGGAAAGAGAAAGAGTGATAGAAAACGTTCGTATGAAAGTCTCTGAATATACCACTAAAACAGAGATGGACTTTCAAACGGTAAACCGAGCTACGAACGAAAGACACCAAACCATTCAGATGGCTCATAGCTCGCTTAAGACGCTTTCTGACTTAAAGAAAACGATGGCAAGGAATGCTGGCGGCCGTTAAAACTTTTTAGGCTTCATATGGATAAAGTTCTTTCAGAAATCGATAGTGATAAATTGCCTTTAGATTTAAAAAAGGTGTTGGAAGATTTTGATCCTGAAACAGCCGATTTAAAGAACTTAAGGGCAATTGATGACAGTCTGGTCGAGTCCCTTTATAGCTTCGCCTTTGGATTTTATGAGGCAGGGAAGTATCAGGAAGCCCTTAACTTTTTTATTTTATTGACGGCGGTCAGAAGAAAAGACGGACGATTCTGGAAAGGCCTTGGAGCCACTTTTCAACTTTTAAAACGCTATCCTGAAGCTGTCGATGCCTATAGCATGGCGGCTTTCATGGATGAAAAAGAACAAGACCCGTATACTCACTTCCATGCGGCCGAATGTCTTTATTCGATGAATGAGTTTAAAAGAGCAATCCAAGCTTTAAAAAGTGTTAAAGCCTTGACAAAAGGCAAAGAAAAATACTACGCCCTAAATAAAAGAGTCGATGTTTTAGGGAAAATGTGGAAAAAGCTTAATATAATTTAAAAAAGAGAAATAGCGATGAATATTATTTCACCTCAAGCGAATCCCGTCTTAGGGAAAGCCGCTGAAGAAAATAACGCTAAAAAAGCCGGCACATCTGCCAACCCCTCGCTTCCTCCGGCAAATTCAGCTTACTACAAAGATTCTATAGCCTCTTTAGACGCTCTCGATACAGAGATCTCGGGGGTAAAAAATAAAGTCGTCAGAAAAGGCTTGGGCTTCTTATCAAAAGCAGTAAGAAAGCTTGTTAATAAAACTGAGACTGAAAAGAGTACTCTTGAGGCGAAAAAAGCAAATGACGCCTTGAAAATGGCAGCAAGCGACCCGCTTCCCATGAGACCTTCTCTTGCTTCCCCAAATGTTAGAACGTCTAAAGCTTTATTAGAAATGAGCGCATCCCACGCCAATCAAAAGAATGAGGCGAATAAGCTGCCTCTTGCTAATGATACCATTAAGAAGCAAGAAGAATCGACAGACCACCTTAAAGCCATTATTACTTTAATGGCCGCCCACGCAAGGTTTCTTGAGCGTCAAAGCCAGCTTTATGCTGAAAACATTAATTTGACTGCCGAAGAGAATGAAGCGTTAATGAAAGAGTATCAGCAAAATAAAGATGAGGCTGCAAAACTAAAAGCCAAATCAGATATTTTAGGGTGGACAGGTTTTGGTGCGGCTCTATTAGGCGGAATATTTACAATCGGCGGCCTTCTTGCCACCGCATTTTCAGGCGGCGTAGCCCTCCCTGCCGTTTTAGCCATCGGTTCCGGGCTTGCAGGTGTTGCTTCCGGCGGATCAAACATTGCCGGGTCCGTGTTTAGAGATCAGAGCGAGTCTTCAGAGATTAAGAGCATTGAAGCTAAGCACTTCCACACTTTAAATACTAATCAGATGCAAGACAACATGCAAAAATCTGAAGAATATGATTCAAACTGGAGCAATTTCGTTTCAAGCATGGCCCAGTTAATTAAAAATATACCTCATTTATTTAAGTAAAAAGTTAATAGTTTTTTAATAAGGAGACTTATCTCATGTCATTTTCACCTATAAGCGCGAGTTACCCTTTCGTAGCGGCAGGGGAAGCTCAAAACGCTTCGAAAAGCCCTGTAGCCAATATGAGCGCGACTCAAACGATTGACCGCCATTTTATCCAGCAAGCAAAGGATAAATTGCCTTCTAACGCAAGTGATGCAGACATCGGAATTCAAGCAATGAAGGACGCGGTTAGCATCGAGTCTCAAGATGATTATTCTATCCCTGCCTTGATAGATTCCATTCGAAAAGGCATTGAAGAAGAAAGAAATAAAGCCAATCCAAATTGGACGACAGTAGACACTCTTCTTCGTCAATTGACAGCTATCATCCTTAAAAAAGCTGGTTTTGATGAAATTCAGATTTCTCAAGAAGAAGTAGAGCGTCAGCGTAAAGCCATCGAAGACTTAAGAAAGACCTACAATTCTCCATGGACACTAGCCGCTCAAATAGGCACGGGCCTTTTAAGCATCGTTGGCGGTGTTTTCGGTATTTCAGGCGGAGTTGCAGGGTTTGCTGAACTTGTCAAAGGAGCTTCTAAAGTTTCCGGAACAGTGACTCAACTCGGCCAAATCGGAAGTTCAATCGGAACCGTAGCCCAAGGCATTTCTCCGGCTCTTGTCACTCCTCTAACATCTAATAGCGAAAGCCATAGAGCAGAAGCGAATGCTAGAAACGAGCATCACCGTAATCAAAGAGAAGCTGCTAAAGCTGCCGAGCAGCAAGCTAATAATACCCTTAGCGGTGTTGTTAGAGGCATTCAATCTAAGGAAGATGCTGAAGCATCTGCTGCCTCTTCACTGTACCGTTAGTTCTAAGAAAATTAATTCTAAATAAAAAGAGCCGTAAATTTTACGGCTCTTTTTATTTGACTTCTTTCGAAAGTATTCTATTTCTTCTTAATTGCTACATAAACTGTGCTTTCGCCCCACGGGAATTCAGAGGGAAAGCAATTGATTACTTCAAAAAGCTTTTTATCCCTTAGGTATTCAGTGATTGGAAAACTCACTGAAATCACGCGGACTCCGGCTTTTAAATGGGAAAGCTTCTCAGCAAGTTTATTCAGAAAATCATCCGGGTAGCTAGATCCGTATAAATAAAAAATAGTGCCGGAGCTCAAGTCGGATTCCATTAAGTCTTCATTTATGAAAGAAAGCTTTTGGATCCTTAACTTTTGCTGAATTCTTTTCGCCCGATCGACAAATTCAGGGATAAATTCGATAGCAGTAACTTTTGCATCCGTAAAAGCATTTATAAAAAAAGCCACACGCCCTCTTCCGGACCCCAGATCAAAAAAATGATCCTCTTTTGTGATTTTTACTTTGCTTAAAATAAGCTCTAAAGTCTTTAAAGGGGTTTCTCCATAGGCGTAAATATCTTCATTCTTCCTTTGTTCTAAAAAGCGTTTGCTAATGCTAAAGGGGTTATTAAAAAGATACATCAGTCTTAAGGAGAGATCGGCTTTTGCAAATTGTGTGTTTGTGTAGAGAGAAAAAGCTTTAAAGAATTCTATGCTTTGGAAAAAAGAAAAGCGAAGGCGTGTCAAGATTAAACTTCCATTTTCAGTTTTAGAATCTCTTGAATTCATAGCGGATTCCCTTATGAAAGAAAGATGTAGAGCGTGCTTGCGACCAAGAAAAACATTTGCGAGGATAGAACGTCATTAAAAGCTGTCACAATAGGACCTGAAGCCACCGCGGGATCAATGTTATATTTATCAAAAATAAAGGGTGAGAAGGTGCCAAGAAGGGTTGCGCTCACACAAGCTGTGAATAACCCGCAGGCTACAGTAATCCCGATTCTAAAATCGTCTTGATTTGCAGGTTGAAAACCAATGTGGTAGAGCATGAAAACCACAAGGCCTGAAAGGACTCCGAAAGCTGTTCCCGTTAAGAGGCCTATACTGATTTCCCGTCCGATCGCTCCTCTTCGGCTCTTATAGGAAAGCTCTCCTAAAGCCATACTTCTAACGAGGGTGGTACTGCATTGCAGTCCCACATTACCGCTCATCCCGGCAATCAAGGGGACGAAAAAAGACATATATTGAAACCAGGGGGCTCTTTCAAAGTGAATCATGGCAGAGGAGGTGATAAGCCCTGCGCAAAGCGTAACAAGAAGCCAAGGCGCTCTCCAGATCATTCTTAGAAAAAGAGGGTCGTGTTCTGTGACATCCTCTCTTGTACCCCCGATATTCGCAATAGTCTTATCTGCGATATCCTCTAGAGCCTCAACGACATCTTCATAGGTGATGACCCCCACCATGCGCCCGTTTTCATCGACAACGGGAAGCGCTGAAATTTTGTAGCGTTCGACGATATCGACGACCTCATCCCTTGAAGCATCAACCCGGACCATATGGTGAAGCGGCCGCATGATTTGTCTAATCGGCATATAAGGTGGGCTGACAATTAGACTTCTTGCTGAGACATAACCGATGATTTCCTGATTATTGTTGAATACAAAAATTCTTCGAGTCAGCTCAATCCCGGGGTTATCGCGGATGGCGTTTGATACTTCACCAACTGTGGTATCTAAATGAAAAGAGAAAAACTCATTGGTCATCAGCCTTCCGGCGCTTTCCCGATCATGCTTTTGCAATTCTTGAATTTGCTTGGCTTTTTTGGGGTCAAAAAGTTCAAGAACCCTCTTCATGCGCCTGTCGGACATGTCATCTAGCATCCAAACAGCTTCATCAGGGGGCATCTTTTCAAGCAATTCTTTGATTTCGACATCAGAAATCTGACGGAAGATGGTGGTTCTTGTCGAATTTGAGGTGTTGATCATAAAGATGACTTTAGCATCAAGATCAGGCAAGTTGTCATATATAACAATTCTTCCTTGATGGGGAAGCCTTGTGGCAATATGGGCTAAATCCACGGGGTCATTAAAGCGTGCGATCTTCGCAACCTTATCAAGAATGACCTCTTTCGTATCATGGTGAAGAGCGCTTGCGATTTGTTCCTCAAGAGCATCGTCCATCCGAGTGGTAAAAAAATCTAAGCTCTCGGGAGCCGTGGTTTGTCTTTCAATCTCCAGATCCTTTTTATTTTTTGAATTTTTTAAGGGTTCCATTAGGGTTCCTCCAAAGGATATTGACGCCAGAGATTGGAGTGCTATTAATCAAAATTTTTCTTATAATAAGACTCTACAAAAAATTAATTTAACAGAGTGAAAAGAAAAAAAACAGAAAACAGAGATCTTATTCGTAAAAAGTATAAAGAAAAAAGGAATAACTCTTAAACAAATTATTCCTTTTCTCTAAAGAAAAAAGCTTGGGAGAAGCTCCTTATTTAAAATTGATTTTTATAAAATAAGGCTTGTTAAGCCGGCTTCTATGCCAAAGATAAAAAAGCAGTCCTATTAAAGCTGCAATCCCCCATATAATTAAGCGAGGTAAAGAAAAAAAGTAATAAGGTTTTTGCGGAGGAAAGCCCCATCTTTCGCCTGTCGGCCAAATTAAAACAGAAGGCACCCCCTGCAAATTATTTTCATGGACAAACCCAAAAAAGCGGCTGTCAGAGCTCATAGCATGGTTGTCTCCAAGAAGAAGGTATTTATTATCCGGGACGGTAACGCCAAAACGTCTTATAAATTCCACATCAAGCTGACCGTCTTCTTTAATTGGAGCCCCTGCATCTACAAAAGGAATATAGGGTCTTGCTGAAGACGAGGATTTACTTTTGGATTCTTCCTTGGCAATAAAGTCTTTGAGAATTTTATCGTCTTTTTTAACAATCGGCGCGCCCATTAAATAAAGATCGCCGTCCCTGAAATAAGCGTACCTATGAGGAAAAAGCCTGGGTCCCGCTCTTTTCGGGTCGAATTCGCGGTTAAAGTTAATCCCAAGGTTGAAGAGCTTTTGAATGTTTTGAGGGGATTCGTCGTAAAGCGGCGATTCTTTTCCAAGTTTTGAGGCGATAGCGCCCATTCCAATTTTATAAGCAATCCCATAGTAAAATTCATAGGTGCCGTCCGGCATGTTAGGAAATCTTGGGCTTGTCTCCCGAAAGGAGCTATCTTCTTCGCTATAGCGCTTTGCAAAGCCATCCTTGATGACAAACCTTGCGGTATACATATTTTCTAAAATGCGCTTAAGATGCTCTTGATTTAAAGGAATAAAGCTTTTTTCAGGGTTTAGCAGTACTCCGTATTCGGCATCTCTTCCTTGCAGGTTCAGCCTTGGAAAAGTCAGACTTGGGTGATGGTTTAACTCTAAATAGAGGGGAGCGTCTTGAAGTTTTGAGGTTTCTTCATTTTTTGGCAATTCGTCTTTTGAGACAAGCCTTGCCATCGCATAATTTCCTAATCCAAAAATATCGAAATAGCTTTCGATTCTATCATGCTTTTCTCTTTTAGGGGTATCCTGAACCCATTTTTGACCATCAAAAACCTCTCCTTTTATTCCTTTCCCCATATTGGATGTCAGTCTCGCCATCGGGATATTCATATGTAGAAAGTAGATCTCGCTCGTTTTATTGCTTGCGATTTTTCCTTCAAATTGGATGAAAGGAATGTGATCTAACTTTTGCATCCACGGACTGTCTAGAAGTTCCGTAATTTTATTCCCTTCTTTATCAACCCCATAAAGCTTGCCTCCATAAAAATAGATGGAGTCACCCGGTTTTCCAACGAGGCGTTTAGTGTATCTTTTTTTATAAGGGAAAATGCCAAAATACTTGGTATCAGTGTCTGGTAAATCAACTCCGTCGCCCGAAAAAATGACGATACCGGTCCTTTGAATAAGATCCGGGTTGAAATAAAAATGCTCGGTTTTCAAAGGGATATTAATGCCAAAAGCTGTTTTTGAGGCTGTGACATCATCTTTTTCTTTGAAAGTAGGACGCATGGAACCGGTTGGGATTTCGTAGATTTCAAACCAGGATTGCCGGATAAGGGTTGCAAGAGCTAGTGCAAATAGAAGTGCAAAAACAAGCTCCTTTGTAAAATCGAAAATGGACTTTTTCAAGTGTTCGCTTGAAAATTTTTCGACGTGCTTTGCAAGATCGCTTGCTTTTTGCCTATTTTTTTCAAGGCATGCCTTATCGAGCTCTTGGAGTAAATTTTCAAATTCTTCTAAAAGAGGTTTCGATAACTTTTTACCTTTCTGCTTATACAAGGAATAATTATTTCTTAGGATTCTATGAGATTTTCCAAGGCTATACGTTTTCGAAAACATGATCACTCTTTTATTTAAAAAAATAAGAACTGATCCAAAGTGTATGCAAGTGAAGCAAAAATTCAAACATAAAAGAACGCTTAAATATTTTTGCTTAATCCACCAAAGTTAGGGGAAGCTCTTTTACGGGCGGTAAATTAGAGCCGGAATCGATGATGCGAATTTTAGCTTTTCCAATGAGTCCGCTAATTTGCAGCCAATAAGGAAAATAGGAGGAAAAAGAAGTTCTTTCATCGGGTAAGTAAATTTCTATATTTTTGTCTGACAAGTAGCTATTGTCATTCGGCCATTTTGCTTTCCAAGCTTCAAAAAACACACCATTGATTCTTTTACCGTCTACAATCAAGGGTGGATTCCAAACGCTATTTGGATCCATGTATGGAGCGATAGCAACCTTTGCCCCGATTTTTTTTCTCTCGGATAAGGGGATTTTTTTAAAATTCAGATTAAACAAAGTCGAAAGAAAAAGATCGGTGGACTGCATCTCAAGCGGGCTTCCACGTGTATATGAATAGGCATTTTTTATTTTGCCGCTTGATGCATCGAGGGTATATGCAATCCAGCCTGTATGGCCGAGGGCGCCATTTATAAACCAATCTCGCCACCCAAAAAAGTTTTTGGATAATTTTTGAGAGGGAACTGTGATTTCCTCCATAACAAACTCATCATTTGCAACCTTAAGGATATGCAAAAGGGTATAGGTTTGCTCAAAGGCCACAACTACAAAGTCATTTTCTTTTGCTTGGGTAATATTTCTTCGAATTATCGGGACAAGCTCTGAGTCTGTCTCAGCTAAAGAAAGGTTCGCTAAAAAACAGAATAAAATAAAAAAACGCGTAATCAAGTCTTATCTCCTTGCTAATAGACTTCTTTAGTCTCTCTTAGAAATCTCGTTTGATTGAAACAAATCAATTTCTAAAGAAGCTCATTTTACTAAAAAAGCTAATTAAAACGTTAATAGACTTCTTTCGAAACTCGCTTTGATTGGAAGAATAAGCTGGTTTTGGCAAAAAAAATGCAAATTTAAACTTGAGGATTAATGTAATAATTTTTTTAAAAAAATAAAATCTTTCCTTCTTAGCTCGCTTTAGAATTATTTTAAAAAAAGCATAAAAAGCATTTTCTCTAACTCTCCTTTTGTGTTATGAGATGTTATTCTTTTTTTTTTAATGAGCAAGGGAGAAAGCGAAAAATGAGAAAGCTCAAACTGGGACAGGCCCTAACTTTAATAATGCTTTGCTTGATGCCAAAAGCAGCATGTGCTCAATGTGATTGGGATTGCGAAGAGGAGTGTTCCTCATTTCCAAAATTAGATGGCGGTGTAGAATTTATTTATTGGAAACCCTGCATGGATGATCTTGACTATGCGGTCACATCCTCTGAAATAACCAACCCTTTTTTTCCAAACGGCAAAGGAAGGTATCATTATTTGCATCCAAGAGCAGAACCTGGAATTAGAGGCCGCCTTGGCAAGAATAATTTTTTATGGGGTTTCAATTTTTTCTTTGAAGGAACCTATGTTGCTTCCTCAGCTTGTGATTCAAAAATAGAATCTCCACCCGGAATCGCATGGACAACACTTCTTCATCCGGCCCATTCTTTTGCCGGCACACATGTTTCAGCCTCTTGGAACATGCATTATCAGACCTATGATTTTTTACTCTCTAATGAAATCAACAGCTGCTGCTTTGGAAGGCTTGTGCCTTTTTTTGGGGCTAGAATTTTATCTTTTGATGAAAGCTTATACTCGCAAGCAACAGACCTTGTGATAACCCCTTTAATTGGCTATTCAAAATATCATGCAGACTTTTTTGGAGCCGGCATGATCGGAGGGGCCGAATACCATTTTGGGTTAACTGAAAATCTTGGCTTGTTTGCTAAGGCATCTGCAAGTTTAATTGCCGGGGAAACTAAGTCCCACTACAGAAGCGAGCTTGAAGTTGTGGATGTAGCGTTAAATGATGTGGTAGCAGATGGCGAGCTAAGGTTTAAGGCTAATGAAAGTCTTTTAATGCCGGGCTATCATTTGGCCATAGGAGCTAGGTTCGAAGAAGAATTTTGCGATATCAAAATGTCTTTACGAATCGGTTATGAGTTTATTGAATGGCGTAACGCCCCAAATCAGTGGCGCTTTTTAGATGACGGAGAAAATTCAGCGATAGCTGTTTCTTCCAATAGCGGAACCTTTGGCTTGCATGGCGTATTTGCCGGCTTTGATGTTCGATTTTAGTGATTTCACGTTTGCCCACGAATTATTATTTACTATGCTTTTGTTAGGAGAAATCTCAATATGAAAAAATGGAATTTTCAGAAGCCTCTATCAGCCTTTCTTATTCTTGGAGGCTCCCTTGCTGTCCCGTTTTATTTAAATGCTTTTTATGCTGAAGAATGCCCGGTCTATGGATATGAAGTTTGCCCGCCTCAAGGTTTCGATTATGAGGATCCAAGAAGACCTGAGGATGATTACCCAGCTAATTGTCCTACATACCCTTATCATATTAGAAGCGCCCCGAATGAATACCCATGCAACCCAAATCCAAAGAATTTGGAAGGGTGCCCGGAAGTTTATGGCGCTCCTACTAATGATTACAATGACCCGAATTGCGAATGTTTCTACCCTCCAAGAAATGATCTACCGGCTTATGGTTACCCTTATTATCCGATGGCAAACGAAAATGATCCCAGGGTTGAAAATAGCGCTTCCCAATACTTGGGTTATCCTGATCTAGAAAGGGAATACCCGGTCGATAATTTGAATTTTCCGGTGTTTAATGAATACCCTTATGAAGAAGAAAACCGGTATCATTACCCAATGGAAGATGCCATTTGCGAAAACAAAGTTGAAGAAGCTCAACTTTGTTTGACGCCTTGCGCTCCTTGCAATCCTTATTGCCTTGAAATTGGGGCCGATTTTATTTATTGGAAGCCGCTTGTGGATGATTTGGATTACGCTTTTAAATCAAATGGTCCTCTTACCGATCTTATCAATGAAGAAGCCACAGGAGAGGGAAAATTTAAGTACCTTCATTTTGATTGGGAACCGGGTTATAGAATATTTGTCAAAGCGCCAAGTCTTTTATGGAAGTGTTGGAGTCTTTCTTCTTCATTTACCTATTTAAGACCCGTGGCTAGAAATTCTACCGATATTCTTGACGATGACGAAGCCTTAGATATGCTTTTGCCGACTGCTTTACATGGCGGCTATAATACTATCGTGGATTTGGATACTGCAAGCGGCAAATGGGATCTAAAGTATAAGGATTTTGATTTCTTATTTTCATTTGATTTCACAAGCGAGGACTGCCATGTCTTTACTCCTTTTATTGGCGTTGAGATTCTAAGGCTCGATCATGATGTGCATTTTAACTATAACTCAACCACATCGCTTGGGTACGGAAGTGTTAGATGGGATGGCGACTTTTTTGGGGCAGGTTTAAAAGCCGGAGCTTCCTACCATTTTGATTTAGCAAAAAGCTTTTATCTTAACGCGAAAGCATCGGCATCCATTTTAAATGGCAACGCTGATTATAGCTATAGGCAAAGAAGACGAGTTACCGGCATTGATCCTGAAGAAACCAACTTTAGACTCGATAGCGACGAATCTATTTTTGTACCCGGCTTCCAGCTTTCAATTGGACTTGGCTATAATGGATGTCTTGTTAGATTTCCTATGAAGGTTGAAATTGGCTACGAATTTGTTGAATGGAGCAATACGCCGAATCCTAAAAAGTTTTGGGATAGTTTTGTATTGCTTGGAGTGGGCGGACCATCAAGCCTGACCACCTTAGGATTTCACGGGTTTAAAGCCGGATTATCACTTAGTTTTTAAAAAAAGGTAAGTTTTAAAAACAATAATGCAGCACATGGTTTTCGAAAAAGCTAGTTAAACTTTGTGCTTTTGCTAATTTAAAATTTTTAGGAGACTTATTACTATGAAAATTTGGAAGCAAACGATTGCCTTTCAAGCGCTTTGCTTGGGGCTATTTTGTTTTTCAGAAAACTCAGCTCAAGCTTACGATAGCTATAACCCTTGTTGCAACCCTTGCAGTGGGGAAATGCCCGAAGTTTACATAGGCGCCGAGCTCATCTATTGGAAGCCGTGTGTCAATAATCTCGATTGGGCTCTTTTTTCAGAAGATGATCTCATTGCATCGGAAGAGCCTCAAGGAAGAGGACGATTTTTGTATATACGTCCGGATTGGCAAGCAGGCTTAAGGCTTCGCATCGGGAAAGATGAAATCTACAAAGGGTTTGGGCTTTCGGGAAGCTATACTTATTTAAAAGCCGACAAATTTGAGCAAAAAGAAGCTATCCAATCTCAGACTTTAATTCCCACTTTAGTTCATGGCGGTTTGATTCCGGTCGATAATTTTCCAACAGAATTAGCTGATGCTAAATGGAATTTACGCTATCAAACGTTTGATGTTTTGCTATCCCATCCTTTCGACTGTTATGGATGCCATTTGCTAACCCCTTATTTTGGGGTAGAAGGAATGATCTTGCATCAAACACTATCAAGCCATTTTTTAACCGGCATTGAGGAAATGAGGTCTCGATTTGAATCTGATTTTTTTGGGGTTGGAATGAAAGTCGGAGGATTTTATGCCTATAAACTCAATCGCTGCATTAGTTTTTTTGGAGATGTGTCGGCAAGCATTCTTCACGGAGAAGCTGAAATGAAAGACCGATCGGTTGTGAATGTGGATAGCGGCGCTGATCGTGATTTAATTCTTCGCTATGAAGATTGTTTGTTTCTGCCGGGCTATCGAATAGCGGTCGGTTTTTCCTACCAATTTGAAATTTGCAGTTGGGCTATGGATTGCCATCTGGGCTAAGAATTTTTGCGATGGCATAATATTCCGAACTCAAGAAGGTACATCCAAGATGGCGGCGCTTTGCCATTAAGCACATCTCCTAGTACCTCTACACTAGGTTTTCAAGGCATTTTTGTTGGCGCCGAAATTCATTTTTAGGAAAGAAGCTGTTGAAAATCAGTAAGAAAGAGCAGGTATTGCGAATTTGCCATTTTGCCATGAAATAAAGAATAAAAAAAAATAAAGGGGTTTTCTCTAGGAGAGAAAATGACGTTTATCCCTGTAAATCAGTGCCTTTACGAGCTAAGAGCTATTTAGCTAAGAATTAAATTTAGAAAAAAAACAAAAAATCGATAAATTTTATTTTGCAAAAGATTTGCAATCATGTTATTGAATACGCATAGATTTAACTCCAAATCATGACAAGGAGATTGGAACATGAAGAAATGGAATAAAAAGTTGGCCCTGGCAATGTTGTCATTGGGCTTTGCTTCATTTACGCCAAATGTAGCAAAAGCAGACTACTTCCCCAATAACAATTTTGATGTATATCCTAGCGGCCCTTGCAGCCCCTGCCCACCCTGCGATCCTTGCAAAGACACATCATTTTCAGTAGGTGTAGATTTCCTATACTGGAAGCCATGTGTTGATGATCTTGATTACGCAGCAGCTTTTAGAACAGAAACTGGAACAGCTCCTACATCAACAAGCTTCGATTTACACTATAAAAGCGTTTGCCCAGATTGGGAACCAGGCGTTCGTGTAAGACTTGGCATCCCAGGATGCTGGAGAGGCTTTGACGTTTCTGCTTCTTATACTTACCTCAAATCATCAGATTCTAACTCAACTGAACCAGGTATTGCAGAAAGCATACTTGCTACAGCAGCTCATCCAGGAATCTCAGGTTTAGTTCCAAACGGTGGATTTTTCACAAACGCAAGAGCGAAATGGGAATTGAAATACAATGCATTTGATGTATTGTTCCATTCACCTTTCCGTTGCAACCCTTGCCACCTCATCAATCCATTTTTTGGTATTGAAGGTATCTGGTTAAACCAAAACTTTGACGCACGTTATGAAGTTTTATCTGTAACGGACATCGTAAATGCTGATTGGGAATCTGATTATTTCGGTATCGGATTAAAAGCCGGGGTAGACTATACTTACACAATTTGCGATGGTTTGAGCTTGTTTGCTAGAGGATCAGCTTCTCTTTTAACAGGTGATTCTGATTCAAAAGGCTTCCATGCTTATAATAACTTGAATACAGCAGGTACCTTAATTGGATTTACGGATTTAGAATACCACGATGATGATTGCTGTCACATAGTGCCAGGATACCACATCCAAGCCGGCTTCAACTACGAAGGCAATAGCTGTGGATGCGAGTATAACTTCAGAATCGGTTATGAATTCCTCGAGTGGCATAATGTAAGCAACTACCGTCGCTTCTTTTCAACAGAAGATCTTGTTAATGCAAGTGAAGACAATGCTAACGCGGCTTACTCAACACAAACAAACACATCTAATCTTGGATTCCATGGTTTGTTTGCTGGATTTGATTTCGAATTTTAATCCAATCTGATTGTTATTAGCCTACCTAACAAGACCACTCTCAGAATGTTGAGAAGTGGTCTTGTTTCTTTTATGACTCTGCTTAAAGAGCATTACTATTTTTAGCTTATTATTTTGTCTTCAAAGTAATGTTTAGTTGGTATTTTCTCTTCATCATCAATTTTTTCCTTTTATTGAATCTGGCTTTAGGGTAACTTTTGAGCCATACTTATAGCGGGAATGAAAAATAGCCTTGTCTTTGTACTTCATATATAGCTGTAACTAAAATAAACACAATACTTTCAATCGAAGAGTTTATCATGATAAAAAAGAATTTTAAAAAAATATTAACAACCCTTTGTCTTGGCTTATGCTTAACTCAGAGCTATGCCTATTCCGACCAATTGGATAGCTTTGATTGTTCAGATTGCATTCCTCTTTGCCCAACTGCAAGTTTGGGAGTCGATTTTTTATACTGGAAACCTTGTGTTGATGACATGGATTATGCCGCTATCCTAACCCAAACATCAGCGGAGACATCTACCAATTTTGGATTACAATATAAAGCTATTTGTCCCGATTGGAGCGCTGGCGTTAGAGCTTTCGTTGATTTTCCGGCTCTCTGCAAAGGTTTTGATCTAAGAGCGTCTTACACCTATGTAAAATTCAAAGATTCTCATAGCACACTAGCCGGAATTAACGAACAAGTCGTTCCAACAAACGTAAATGGTTTTCTTTTTAATCTATTTGGAACAGGTTCTTTTGACTCTGCCCATGAAAAAGTGGAAGGTCGCTATCAAGCCTTTGATGTGCTTTTAAGGTACCCTCTTATTTTGACCGCAAGACAAAAGTTTGCACCATTTTTTGGGGTTACGGGTCTTAGCTTGAAGCAAGAAGAGAAAACTCGTTTTATTAATGAAGAAACAATTTCGCCTTTTACTACTGTTGTTAGAGATGAGTGGGAATCGGATTACTTTGGAGTTGGTTTAAAATTAGGAACGGAGTGGGGATACAATCTTTGCGATGGCTTATCTCTTTTTGCTTCTGCTGCAGGTTCTATAGTCACAGGGGATTCCGATAACAAGTCAGAGCAAACCATCCATTTCGAATTAGCCGAATCTAATGTCTTAGATGATATTTTCACCTATCATGATGATAGCTGCTGTCAAATTGTCCCCGGCTATCATATACAAGCCGGATTTGGATATGAAACCTATGCTTGCGGCTGCGATTTTTCTGCAAGAATCGGCTATGAATTTGTGAACTGGTTTAACCTTTCAAATCCGAGACGATTTAATGTGGAAAGAATTGGTATCGCAGGGTTTGTACCTAGACAGGTAGCTTTTCTACCATCAAGCGCTATCTCTACGCAGACCAACATCAGAAATTTTGGAATGCACGGGGTATTTGCAGGTTTAGATATCAAATTTTAAACCTACTAAAATAAACAAGTTAGGAAAGACCAAGGAAAATTCTTCGGTCTTTCCTGATAGATATTGACTAAAAAATAGTTAAAACGATAAGTTACTTATCTTTAATACGCTCGGGTGGTGGAATGGTAGACACTAGGGACTTAAAATCCCTTGGGCTTCGGCCCGTGCGGGTTCGAGTCCCGCCCCGAGTACTTTTTTCCTAACCTCTCCGTCATTCATTTCTTCCCATACCACCAGATAAAGCAGTCTATTTAAAAAAATTAGCTAGTACCTGTAATTAAAAAAAAATATAAAGTCTTAATTTTTATAATTTATAATAATCTTTTTTAATGTTTATAAGTCCGATTATTAGTTTATTAAACAGAAAAGTTTATATAATAATTTTTAAAAATATAAGGTTTTTATGAATTCAATTAGTAATTTTATTGGTCAAAGCTTTGGGCTTTGCCCCCTTCCAAGTAAAGCGCCCCCTGGAGAGATAGAAATTATCCTTTAAATCAAAAAATCGCAGAATTTTTATATTATAATTCGGGTTTAAATATTGAAGCTTTTTGGGAAGAAACTCTTAGGAATGACAAAGTATTTTATCAATTGGTCTGTTGGGGGAATGGGATTTAGCGAGGGAGTTTTACGACGAAAATCGTCATATTGATTTTAGATATGCAGAAGATTTAAATGGCAGCGGCAGCTTAAGCATAGTAATGGCCGGCATGAAAAAGCAAATGGATGGGCATAGTCAGAAAGGGGACCCCTATAAGCTCCTGGAGTTAATTTTAGAAAGAGATGACCATACAGATCTCTTCCTGAAAATGGCATGGCCTGATAAACGAGCGTTAAATTTTCTTGTTCATACAAACCAATTAAAATTTGTTCACAGATTTATTGAAAAGCTGATACGCCGAGGAGAATGGAGCGATATTGACCAAACTAAAAAAATCTTTATTTCCATAAACAATTTAGTAGAAAATAATACAGATGAGCGCGCCGCTTGGTACAGCCTAAATTACGATGTGTATGAAGAAGGTCTTGAAATGTGGGGCGTTTATCTAACGCTAATAAAGGAAACATACCTTGAAGTCTTTTCTGAAATCGAATTTAATAATCCATCGGTTGAGGCTTCAGCAAAAAGTATTAATTACCTTGTAGCAAGACGCGCACGCACTACCTTCTGAAATTTATGAAAAAATCGCCTTGTGAGCCTAGATAAATGAAGAGGAAGCTTATCTTTCTTCTGAACAAGGAAATTCGCCTTATGAAAGCGCACTTTTAAAGAATCTAATCGACGCTCAAGAAAGCTTAGTAAAAATATTACCCTTTAAATATATTTTAGCACCCAAAGTCTCAAAAGAAACATTAATTAAACTGACTACTCTTAGCTTTTTAGCTTTTCAGGAAAATCTTAAAGTAGTGCTCGATGACAAGCAAAAGAAACAATACTTTCGCTTAATTAACAGAGCTATTTTGAAAAACGGTTCCATTTTCAATTCCGAAGTCAAAGAAAGAATAGTTAGCTAAATAGGTGGTTTGGATCATTTTTCCAAGGTTAATATTGAAAAAGCTCTAAAGAGAGCCTTTAATTAATCAATTTAAATGACTAAAAAAGAAGTAAAGTAACACCACTTTACTTCTTTCTTTATAAAATTCTAAATTAATTGCAAATCATAGATCGAGTCATTCCTTTGAGAACAACGTTTGGAACTCCTCAACTTTTAGAAAAGGGGTTAATGGTTCAAAAACTTGTAGTAATAGGACTAATATTTATAAAATCTTAATTTTTTTCTAATAATATATTATTTTAAAAAAGAGGTTTTATGAATTCAATTTGTAATTTTATTGGTCAAAGCTTTGGGCTTTGCCCTCTACCAAGTCTAGTTCAAATTTCTTCCGTTCCAAGAGACAGAGAAGATCCTCTAAACCGAGAGATTGCTGAATTTTTAGATTATCACACTCCTTTGGATGTTGATAGATTTTGGGACAACACACTTGGTAATGAAAAAATTTTTTATCAATTAATTCGTCTTGTGGAATGGAATTTAGCCGAGAAATTTTACAAAGCAAACCCTTATGTTAATTTAAGATACACCGAAGATTCACCTTGCTCTAGCTGTTTAAGCAAATTGATGGATGGCTTGATAGGCATAATGAGAGATAATCCTTGGTATAGTGAGAAAGGCGATCTACATAAGCTCATAAACCTCATTTTCGAAACTGATCCCACATTAGACCTGTATCTCGAAATGTCGTTT
The DNA here is from genome assembly GCF_000750955.1 of Criblamydia sequanensis CRIB-18. Taxonomy (NCBI): domain Bacteria; kingdom Pseudomonadati; phylum Chlamydiota; class Chlamydiia; order Parachlamydiales; family Candidatus Criblamydiaceae; genus Candidatus Criblamydia; species Candidatus Criblamydia sequanensis. Next base: position 247,185 of record NZ_CCEJ010000003.1, read on the forward strand.
CCACATAAGAGAGTTTTAGAGTTTCTTTTCTATAATAATCACATAGAATTGATTAACAAACTTATTGAAAATCTAATGAGAGAGGGGAGTGATGATGAAAGGATTCTCGCCAAAAAAATCTTTATTTCCATAAGGGATCTTATAGAAAAAAACAAGGAACTTGATGGTCGCCCTCCAGATGAACAAGCAGTCATAATGGAGGAAAAAGGCTTATGTGTTTGGGTATTTCCTGAAAAGAGCGCTAGGGAAAATGGTCTAAAATTGTGGAATACCTTTTTAAGCCTAATCAAAGAAGCCTATCCGGAAGTCTTTTCTGAAATTGAATTTAGCAACCCTACTCTTGATCTATCAGCAGAAGCCATAAACACCCTCGTAAGTAGACTGTGGCTTCCCATCGAAATCTACGAAAAAATAGCTTGCAAAACTATTTCAGAGGAGTTTCCCTTAGGATTGAGAAAACTTTTAAGTCCTAAATTTAATCTAGAACCTAAAGTCTCCAAAGAAACATTAATTAAACTGACTACTCTCAGTTTTCTAGCCTTTCAAGAAAATTCAAAAGTAATGCTAGATAATCAACAAAAGAAACAATGCTTTCACTTGATTGAAGGGGCTATTTTGAAAAATGGTTCCATTTTCAATGCAGATCTCAAAGAAAGAATAGTTAGAGAAATAGGTGGTTTGGATCAATTTTCCAAGTCAAATATTAAAAAAGCTCTTGAAAGAGCTTTTAATTAAAATCAATTTATATGAATAAATTTATTTTTGTTTAAGGACGCCTCAATTAGATAAGGATCAAAAGAATTATGCTACAAATTAATCAAGGATGCTTTCTTTAAGACAGCCTCCCATTCGATGCAGAGATTAAACAAAAAAATAGTATTCGAGGCTGATCAATTGAACTATTTTCTGAAGCTAAAATTCGTAAAGCTATTAAAAAGCTATCAAATAAATTAACTAAAAAGGAAGTAAAAGCACTTTACTTCCTTTTTTTGAAAAAATTTTGTAAACTGCAAAATTCAAATAATGAGTACCCTTTTCTCTTTTCAGAAGAGGGTGTGAAAGAAAAAAACTCCCATTAATATTATTACTAATGAACTTTTAGGCTTGTGTAATAAGTTCTAATATTTATAAAATCTTAATATTTTTATACAAAATAGTTTTTTAATAAAGAATTTGGGAGTTTATCTATGAATCCGACAAGTAATTTTATTGCGCGAAGTCTAGGGCTTTGTCCTTTACCAACTACAAACTCAAAACCTACTTGTGGAGGTCAGACCCGCACTATTCAGGATCCATTACATCGAGAGATCGCCAACTTTCTAGACAATAAGACACGTTTTGATAGTGATGGTTTTTGGGAGAATACCTTAAGCAATGATCGAATTTTTTATCAATTAGTTCGCCTGGTTGAATGGGATTTGGCCGAGAGGTTTTACAAAGCAAATCCGGATATAAAACTCAGTCATGCAGAAAATTCACCTTGCTCAAGCAGTTTAGCCTTATTGATGGAAGGCATAAAAGGTAACCTCAAAGGTAATCTTGGGTATAGCGAAAAAGGAGATGTTTATAAACTTTTACTTTTAATTCTAGAAAATGATGCTTCTATAAACCTCTTTCAAGAAATGTCGCTTCCACATAAACGAGTTTTAGATTTTCTTGTCCACACTAATCAAGTAAAATTGGTGCATAAGTTTATGGAAAATCTATTAAGTTGTCCTGATGACAGAGTGAGAGACCAAGCGAAAAGAATCTTTAAGGCTATAGCAGATATATTAGAAAAAGAAAAAAATCCACCTCCTGTGAAAGAAGAAGATTGGATTTCAGTAGCTCATTCAGCTTTAACAGATTTTTACGAAAAAGACCTTTCATGTTGGAATGTTTATTTAAGCTTAATTAAAGAAACCTATCCGGAAGTCTTTTCTGAAATTGAATTTAGCAATCCCACCCTTGATCTTACAGCAGAAGCCATTAGTACCCTCGTAAATAGATTAAGGCTTCCCGCCGAAATCTACGAAAAAATAGCTCGTGAAATTATTTTAGACGATCGCACTGAAGATTTAAGGAAACATTTAATTCCTAGATTTCAGCTAGAGCCTAAAGTCTCGGAGGAAACATTAATTAAACTGACTACTCTTAGTTTTCTAGCATTCGAGGAAAATTCAAAAGTAAAACTTCATATAGAGCAAAAGAAACAGTTCTTTCGCTTTATTAGTAAGGCTATTTTAAAAAACGGTTCAATTTTTAATGCTGAAATTAAAGAAAGAATAGTTAAAGAGATAGGGGAAATGAATCATTTTTCCAACTCTAACATTAAAAAGGCTCTAAAAAGAGCTTTTAATTAATACAAATGCGCTTATTAATGATTCTATGAGGTTCTCGTCAGAAAGATACTTAGTAGATGAAGTTAGTTTTATGAAGATAATGTTTTTTTATTAAATAACTATTTTTTGAAATATTTGTAATTTATTGTAAAATTAAATTATTAGGTTATTAAAATGTCTTCAGAAAGCGCAACTTTTCCTCTCTATAATCCTGGGTCGATCCAGAAACTTCCTCAATCTCACGAAGTGGAATTTCCAAAAGGCTTCATCTACCAGGATAATCGAACCACCCTTCAAAAAATAATAGATGTCATTTTAGCGACTTTTCGAAACCTCTTAGCCGTTTGGAAAACCTTTCCTAGTAGAATCGCCACCGCATTTAATTTTATGCCCTACTCTGAATATTGCCAGGCGAGGGACCCGGCTACTTGGAATAAATGGAAGGGAAATAGTGAGGGCTTACACCTACTCACACACGGATTTTTAGGCCACCCTTCCATATGGAATTCCTATATTGATGCTCTGCAAAAAAAAGAGCCAAACTCTGATGTAAGGGTTCCTTTTGTTCCTGAAAAGGGAAATTGTTCTTTAGAAGAGGCTACGATGCCGATCAGGGAAATGGTTCGATCTTATCTCGATGAACAAATCTCAAAAAAAGAAAACACTGTAATCCATATTTCTCTTTATGGAGTATCAAATGGGGCAAGAATTACTCTTAACCTATTAGACGGGCTTATCAATGATGAATTAAATACCCGATTAAAAGAAAAAAATCTTCGTTTAGCTGTTAAAGTGGATGCGATTGCAGGGGTTTTACTCGGAACGACAAACTGGAAGTTAAGACTTGCCAATTGTTCTAACTTTACCAACTGGTTTGCAAGAAACGTATTGAGAGTCTCAAAAAATATCCTTGAAGACTTTAACTACAAGAGCGAAGCTTGCAAAAAACTGATCGAGAACGTCCAAAAAATTAATAAGACTTCAAATATCGCTCTTAGCTATCACTTTCATGCTTCCACAGAAGACCCGCAAGTTTCCCCATGCTCTTCTTCATTACCTATTTTGAATAAGGGGGAAACTTTTAATGTAGTCCACGGGGAAGGCCATTCTAGCATTGTGGGGAGGGTCAAAGACTCTATTCTTACCACCTTTGATGACTGGAAGCGTCTTCAGGCGTAAGATCTAGTTATTCTAACTAAAATAATGCTTATTGTCATCGCAATTAAAATCTTGTAACGTTATTAAAAAGGTTTTAAGAGAAAGCGTTTTTTTTAATGAGCATTTTTAGAGATATAAAATTTTTATGGCTGCTTGGCTCCTTAATCCTTGTGGCGTTCTTGGAATTGTTATCTTTTTCAGGTTTTCAACTTGAAAGGTCTCTAGCCTTCCCTTTTTTTCTTTTTATTATTCTTTTTATAGGCCATCAAACCCTTAAAGACGGCTTAAAAGCTCTTGTTAACTTAAATTTTAAAAGCATAAACCTTTTAATGGTGATTGCCGTTTTTGGGGCTTTTTATCTTCAAAAATATGAAGAGGCGGCGATTGTCATCGTTCTTTATAATCTCGCTGAAAAGCTAGAAGACTTTGGGATCGAAAAAAGCAAGTCCGCACTTCTTAGCCTTGCTGAAAAAATGCCGAAAACAGCCCTTATTAGAGGACAGGATTCTTTAGTTCCGGTCGATCAAGTAAAAATAGGGGAGATAGTCGTTGTAAAACCTGGTGAAATGATCCCTTTGGATGGAGAGGTGGCACTCGGCTTTTCGGCGGTTGATGAATCCTCAATTACAGGGGAGCCATTGCCAAAAGATAAGATGGCAGGGGATAAAGTTTTTGCCGGCACCTTAAATAAACAAGGGTATCTCGAAGTAAAAGTTTCAAAACTGTCTAAAAATTCCACCCTTTCAAGAATCCAGGAAATTACCTCGCAGGCGACAAAAGAAAAGGCTAATACCCAAAAATTTATTGAAGTCTTCTCCTCCTACTATACCCCTTTTGTGATGCTCCTAGCTCTTATCTGGGCGGTTGTGCCTCCTCTTTTTTTTAACGCCTCTTTCCATCAAAATTTTCTAGATGCTCTAACCTTGCTTGTGATTGCTTGTCCTTGCGCTCTTGTTATCTCAACGCCTGTGTCTATTTATTCCGCCATCGGCAACGCTGCCAATAAAGGCATTCTTGTAAAAGGAGGGAGGGCTCTTGAGGCTATTGGCGCTATTAATGCGATAGCTTTAGATAAGACAAGGACGTTAACTTTTGGGACGCCTATTGTTACAGATGTCATTGCTTTTGGAAACCATAGTAAAGAGCACATTTTAGCTTGTGCTGCAGGAATTGAAGCTCAGTCAGAGCACCCTTTAGCTAAAAGCATTGTCAAAGCAGCAAAACAAGATCAAATGGAACCGCATGCTGTAGAAAATTTTGAAATCAGGGTGGGCAAGGGCGCTAAAGCGGACTGTCTTGTATGCCAGGATAAACACCATTGCCTCGGAAAGCTGGAATTTATTTTAGAAGAGCACAAGGTAAGCGATGAAGTTTTAAAAAAAATTGATGAACTGCAAGAGCAAGGAAAGACTGTCATTATCATCTGCACTCATAAAGAGGTCGAAGGGCTAATTGGGCTTCTTGATGAAATAAGAGAAGAAAGCGGTAAAGTCATTCAAAAGCTAAAATCGTTACAAGTCTACCCTATCATGCTTACAGGGGATAACTACGCCGCCGCCAATGCTGTAGCCAAAGAAATAGGCATTGAAGAGGTTAAAGCCAATCAGCTACCGGAAGATAAGGCAAGGGCTATAAAAGAGCTTTTATCCAAATACCAAAAAGTGGCCATGATCGGGGATGGCATTAACGATGCTCCGGCTCTTGCTCTTTCAAATGTGGGCATTACCATGAGTGATCTAGGAAGCGATACAGCAATTGAGGCAGCTTCCATTGTCATGCTTCATGATCACTTAAATCGACTCCCTTTTCTTATAAAACTTGGAAGAAAAACCATTCAAACCATTAAGGTAAACACTTTTCTTGCTATAGGAATAAAAATTATTTTTATAGCCTTGGCGCTTCTTGGCGCTAGTAATTTAGCTCTTGCGATCTTTGCAGATGTCGGGGTCACTCTTCTTGTAATTTTAAATAGCTTGCGTCTTTCTAGTTATTCTCCGGAATATTAGCCCGCTTTTTTGTTCTTTAAAAGTTGTTTTCAAAGAAGCCAATTTATTATAAAATGCTTTATTTCTTAACATCTTTATAATAATTTCGGGTCTTATGAAAAATATCTTTTTAATATTAGTAACCACTTTTGTAATTAATTCTTGCTTTGCCGACAGATACATTCAGCCTTTAAAGTACGAAGATCAAAATGAGATCTTAGTTCAAGGCGGGGTAGTGCTGCAGTCAAAAAAAGTCAATACGGTGGCCATGTATCAAACATCATACACGCTGCAAAACCGTAAAGGTAATTTTTATTTTTCAATTTTGAATGAAACGGGAAGCCCTATCAATTTTTATTTTACAGATTTGAAAGTTACCGATCAAAATGGAAGGCCTGTAAAAGTTCTTCATAAAAATGAGCTGATTAGCAACAAAAGATCCGACCGCGATTGGAACCGTTTTATGGCAGCGCTTGATGCCGCGAATAAAAAACAAGAAGCCGATAAAGCAGGAACCACCCATGTCTATTCAAAAACGACTGATCAACACCATAGCAACTTTGGCCTAAACAGCTCTCAAGGCTGGGCTCATGGGTATGCAAATGAACAAAACGAATCGGTGACAACGACAACGATTCAAAATGCTGCGATTCGTCAGCAAGCTCTAAAAGAAGCAGAAATAGAAGCTTACCATAATAATCTAGCTATTGAAGACACTTTTCAAAAATGGGTGGCAGGCCTATCAAACCATTATTTTGATTCCTCCACTATTTTTCCGGGCCAAGTTTATGAGTCCAATTTTCAAATCGAAGTGCCAAAAAGAGTCGAAAGAGATCTCAAATTTCTAATTTTCTATTTTAAAGTCGGGGAAGAGGTTCATCCATTTTGTTACTATTTGGGCCAAGAGCTGGGTTGGTTTGAATAAAATAAAGGACAGGATTCAAAAAAAAATTCTTATTTTTATAATTTTCTTGTCGTTAAATTCTTTTTTTCTCAAACTAGTAGCCTAAACCTTTTTGATCTAATTGTTAAAGATATAAAGCTTTTAGGTAAAATAATTTTTTATAAACATTCCTTAGCGGAGTAAAAGCGTGAAAAAACTCGTTGAATGGTTCTTTCTTGGATTTTTGAGTTTATTACTAAAGTTTAGATATCGTGTCATAGTCAAGGGAAGAGAAAATTTAAACCCTGAAACTTTAAGTAAACCGGGCGGTGTTCTTTTCTTGCCTAATCACCCCGCTGTTTTAATTGATCCCTTGTCTGTTGCGCTATCTCTTTGGCCAAAATACCCCGTAAGGCCCATGATCGTGGAGTATTTTTACTATACTCCGATTGTTCATACTGTTATGCGTTTTGTAAATGCGCTGCCCGTCCCGAATTTTGATGTAGGCAGCAATAGCTTTAAAAGAAAGCGTAGCGAAGAAGTTGTGCAAACTGTGATTAACGATTTGAAAAAAGGGGATAATTTTCTTATTTATCCATCCGGCAGAACGAAACAAACAGCTGAAGAGATCATAGGCGGCGCATCTGCTGTTCACCGTATTATCAATGAAGCGCCGGAAGCCAATGTCGTTTTGATTCGGACTAAAGGGCTTTGGGGAAGCATGTTTTCAAGGGCTTTTACAGGAACGCCGCCTCCTTTTTTTCCAACGCTTTTACGCGGCATAAAGTATGTTTTAATGAATTTTATCTTCTTTACACCAAGAAGGGAAGTGATCATTGAAATTGTACCGGCCCCGGCTGATTTTCCTTATAAAGCCACCCGGCTTGAGCTCAATAAATGGCTAGAAGAGTGGTACAATCAACCTGACGGTTTAACCAAGCAAGAAGGCACGCATCCCGGAGACTCTCTTGTTCTTATCCCTCACACTATATGGAGTAAAAAAGTCAGCGAGCCTTGGATAAAAGATGCCAATAATCAAGATTTTGACATGATCGCCATTCCAAATGAGGTACAAGATAAGATTGTCGAGGAAATCTCCCGCATCACTCAGATGAAAAAAGAAAATATCAGGCCAGATATGTCTCTTGATAAAGACCTCGGCATGGATTCTTTAGATGTCGCTGATTTGATTTCCTTTATCCAGGATTATTTTGAGGTAAAAAATGTATCGCCCCTTGAAATGACAACCGTTGGCAAATCTATGGCCATAGCTTCAGGTCTAATTGTTTGTGAAGAAACCGTCAAAGACACTTCAATTGTTAATTTAGAAAAATGGTTTAAAGAAGTTCCCCATCACAAGCTTGAGATGCCGGCAGGGGAGACGCTGCCGGAAGCTTTGCTTAAGACTTGCGATCGCTATAAAAAAAGAGTCGCTGCAGGAGATGAAAGATCCGGCATTTTAACTTATAAAGATATCAAGCTTCGAACCATCCTGCTTGCCGAATATATAAAAACTTTGCCGGGTGAGTATATCGGAATTTTACTTCCTTCAAGCGTGCCAGCAATTGTCGCTATTTTTGCAACTCAACTTGCCGGAAAAATTCCTTTATTAATCAATTGGACAGTCGGGGCAAGACACTTGGAAGCTGTTGTAAAATTATCTAAAGTGGAATCGGTTTTAAGCTCATGGGCTTTTTTAGACCGTCTTGAAAATGTGGATTTAGACGGGATTGAAAAGCAGCTTGTCATGCTTGAAGATGTCAGACGAAAATTCACACTATTTGATAAACTAAAGGCTTTTTATTTATCGTTACTTAGCCCAAAGTCTATTTTAAAGCATTTTAATAGCGACCGTTTCACATCTAAAAGTCCCGCTGTTTTACTTTTTACAAGCGGAACAGAGAATCTGCCTAAAGGGGTTTCATTAAGTCATGAAAATATTTTATCCAATCAGAAAGATATTTTAGAAATTGTCGATCTCTATTCAGATGATGTTTTTTTAAGCATGCTACCTCCTTTCCATGCGTTTGGCTTTACTGTAAGCGGATTACTTCCCTTGCTTGCAGGCTTTAAAGTCTTCTTTTCACCGGACCCGACAGATGGCAGCAAACTTGCCAAGCAGACAAACGATTATGGAATCACGCTTTTATGCGGCGCCCCAACTTTTCTTAAAGGCATTTTTAAAGCCGGGATTCGTGAGAATTTTAATTCCCTAAGGCTGTGTGTGACCGGAGCTGAAAAAGCGCCTCCTGAACTTTTCAGGCTAGCTGATAAATTTGGCAAAAAGGATGTTATCCTTGAGGGCTATGGCATTACAGAATGCGCGCCCGTGCTGACGGCTAATAGGCCAAATAAAGAGCATGCCGGTGTCGGGGAACCGCTTCCAAGTGTTGAGCTATTGATTGTTCATCCGGAAACTAATGCAGTCATGCCAAAGGGAGAACAAGGTCATATCCTAGCACGAGGACCTAACATTTTTGAGGGCTATATTAATCCCGATATCGCCCCTCCTTTTCTTAATGTTGCCGGCAAAAGCTGGTATAAGACAGGGGACTTAGGGTATATCGATGAGAAAGGAAGATTGATCATTTCAGGAAGGCAGAAGCGTTTTGTGAAGATAGGCGGCGAGATGATTAGCTTAGCTTCTATTGAAGATGCTCTTCTAGAGTCGGCGGTTTCAAATAAATGGCCTATTTCTGAAGATAAGCCAAGCCTTGCTATTGTCGCGAAAGAAGAACTAGACACCAAAACCAAAATCTATCTCTTCACAGATTTCGATACGACCCTTGATGAGGTCAACTTGACTCTTCGGGAGAAAGGATTTAGCAACATTGCCAAAGTCTCTGAAATAAAAAAAATCAAAGAAATTCCGATTATGGGAACAGGTAAAATCTATTACCGGCTTCTTGAAAGTCAATACTTGCAAAATCAATAATCAAATTTAGGGCTAAAGAAAGTAATTGCTTTAGCCCCGCCTTTTTTAATAAAGCATTGAAAAAAAAAGTCAATTTCCTAAAATGGTTGCCTTACCGATTCTAGGACAAGAGGCTTATATCCATGATAAGAAGTCAGACAGATCTCAATGCCGAGCTACTTCAAATTTTAGAAGGTCCAACTATTGAAGTCGGCTATCAGCTTGAGAAGCTTTTAGGAAATAGGTTTGAAACGGTGGAATCAGTCCGAAGGTTTGTTTCGGAAAATCCTTCTTTAATTTATCTTCAAGATATAGGCTTTAGTGATAATGAAGTCCCGGATGCAAAGCATGAAGAATTGCTTAAATTATGTCCCAATATCACTTCTCTTTCGCTATTTGCCTCTGACCGATATAGAACTGCTTTTAAAAGTATCGTAGAGTTTTTAAAAAGTTGTGAGCGCATAACATCACTAAGTTTGCCAAGGTCTCCCAATTCATGGAGTCAGTTTTCGCATCTAACACAAATAAAAAAACTTACTGTTAACGAATGGAAGGTTTCGCATTCAAAAAAGGCTTTTTCAGATTTAATTAACAGCTTGCCCAATTTGACAGCTTTGGATCTATCCTCATCCCAAACTTTAGACTGTTTAGAGTTAATTGATGAGCCTTCTCGAATTAAATCGCTTTCCGTAGACTGTTGCAGGGAAAAATCTTCAAGAATAGCCCTTAACCGCTTCTCTAATCTTGAAAGTCTTAGTCTTGTAGCAAATAAAAAAAGCGCCCTTTCGGATGAAATATTAGCCTCTTTGGAATTATCTTCACTTCAAGCCCTTAACCTTTCTCACAATAAACTTACGGATACAGGCATAAGTTCTCTTACCCGTTTTAAAGCTCTTGCTTCGCTTGATCTCTCTTCTTGTAAAAATGTTAAAGACGAGGCTTTAAAAATCCTATGCTTAAATTTGCAGTTCTCACACCTAGCTCTCCACGGCTGTCCTAATATTACAGATAGCGGCTTAAGCCACTTATCCCTTCAAAAGGGGTTAGTGTCGCTTAGTTTTGGCGGCGGGGAAGAGATCCATAATCTTTCTTTCATGGAATTTCTTGGAGAGTTAAAGACCTTATTTATTGAAAATTCAAAGATTGATGAAGCCCCGGAATCCATGCCTATGCTTACCCATCTTAAAAAGCTTGTTCTCTTAGCCATTTGGGATGCCCCTCTTGTAAATGATGCAGCCCTGGCACCTTTAAAAGGCATGACACACTTAGTTAATTTTCAATTAGCCGGATCTAACGTTACATCAGAGGGAATGTCCATCGTGAAAGCCCTTACAACCAAAAAAATCACTTGGATCGGCTGAGGATTAAACTGATTAAGGATTGAAAATAATTTTTCCTTTTCTTGAGCCTCTTTTAGCATGAGCCAACGCCTCTTTAAAGTCTTTGAGGGGGTAGGCTCTATCTATTGGTATTTCAAAAGAAGAGTCTTTTAAGGTTGAAAAAAGCTCTGAAAATGATTTAGAGGCTTCATCTTTAGATAGGCTTTCAAGCCATTTCGTTACCCAAAACCCTTTAAGGGTGATATTTTTGTAGATCAAGGCGCGGCTTTTTATTTCAATCGGTTTTTTAGAAAGGGAACCATAGGAGACGATAACCCCATTTTGGGTTAGTTTCTCAGCAAATAGGTCGGCATAAGGACCTCCGATAGCATCAAGGGCTAAGTCGGCATTAGGGATTTCGCCGAGATCAAATTTATTTTGAAAAATCGCATCCTCTAAAAGCACGTAATCCGCCCCCCGTTGAATAAGCTCTTCTTTTTGAGAGGGGTTTCTTATGATATTAATGGTTTTAATCCCTTTCGCTTTTGCAAGGGCGATAACCGATAGGCCAACTGCTCCATTCGAAGCGTTTTGAATGACGGTTTTCAAAGAATTTTCTTTTTGGAAATCTTGCAAAAGCCGAAAAGCGGTCATTAAGGCTGACCTTGTAAAACAAGCCAAAGATTCAGGGAAAAAATTCGGAACTTTTATAAACGCCTCTTCTTTTTTTTTAAGGTAAGTGGCCCAAGAACCAAGCCCTTTGATCATGATAACCTGATCGCCGATTTCAAGTGATTTTACAAGGGCCCCTTTTGCTACGACAGTCCCGGCTCCCTCATTCCCCAAAGCTTTTGGGAAGCTTAAGGCAAGGCCATAGTGCCCTGATAGGATCGCAAGATCCGCAACATTGATCGGGCAAGCCTTCATTTGAACGATCACATCGTCTTCTTTGGGAGGGGATATATGGGATTTATTTAAAGTAACGCCCTCTAAACCTTCTTCTTTTTGAATGATTTCTAAAGCTTCCATGATATTCCTTAAAAGAAATGAGGTTAGAGAAAGAACTTGTTGCCAAAGATAGCTTTATTTCTATAAACTATTTTATAAATTTTAACTTATTTTCATTATATGGATCAGGTGATTTCATGCCACTTTTCGAGCAGAAACCTATTTATTTTTTTAATACATTGACTCGGGAAAAAGAGCAGTTCGAACCTTTAAAAAGAGGATCCGTCTCCTTATATACATGTGGTCCAACCGTTTATAATTTTGCGCATATTGGAAATTTTAGATGTTATATTTTTGAAGACCTCTTGCATAGAACCCTTCTTTTCTTTGGATACGATCTTCACCATGTGATGAATATTACTGATGTGGATGATAAAACGATCAAGGGTGCGCTTAGAGAAAACACGACTTTAGATAACTATACTGACAGGTTTACAAAAGCATTCTTTGAAGATTTAGATACGCTCGGGATTAAAAGAGCTAAAGTTTATCCAAAGGCCACCGATTACATCCCTCAAATGATTGAGCTTATCGAAAAACTTTTAGAAAAAAAACTGGCTTACGTCGGCAGTGATAAAAGCGTTTATTATGCCATCAACCAATTTCCAAATTATGGCTGTCTTTCACACCTAAAGCTTGATGAGCTTGAGGTTGGCGCATCAGCTAGAGTTGCAAGCGACGAGTATGAAAAAGACCATGCGGCAGATTTTGTGCTTTGGAAGGCTTATGACAAAGAAAGAGATGGCGATATCTATTGGAATAGCCCTTTTGGACCTGGAAGACCGGGTTGGCATATCGAATGCAGTGCAATGGCAATGAGCTTGCTTGGTGAAAGTTTGGATATTCACTGCGGCGCTATAGACAATATGTTTCCTCACCATGAAAATGAAATTGCCCAATCAGAAGGGGTTACAGGAAAGCCATTTTCCAAATATTGGCTTCATGCCGAGCACTTGATTGTCGATGGCAAAAAAATGTCTAAAAGCCTTGGCAACTTCTACACGCTCCGCGACCTAACGGACAAAAATTATACAGGAAGACAGCTACGCTACCTTCTTTTACAAACCCATTACAAAACGCAGCTTAATTTCACGCTCCAAAGTCTTGAAGCTGCAAGGCATACCCTGAAGCGATTGGATGAGTTTGTGATGCGCCTAAACCGCATGGAAGGCAAAGGCAACCCTGAAAAAGTAAAAGAGCTTACCGAAAAGACCTTTGATCTCTTTGCTAGCGCCATGGCAGACGACCTTAATATATCATCTGCCCTAGCGGCTCTCTTTGATATGGTAAGAGAAGCTAATACTCTTATGGATGCTAATGAAATAGGCTCTCAGGAAGCTAAAACGATTTTAAGCCTCCTTGAAAGGTTCGATGAAATTTTAGGGGTGCTTCGTTTTTCTTTTGATGAAGAAATTCCGGAAGAGCTGATTGCAGCTTTAGAAAAAAGAACAGAAGCCAGAACTAGAAAAGATTGGAAAGAGTCCGACAGGATTCGTGATTTTATTCAATCCAAAGGTTATCAAATTGAAGACTCCCCAAAGGGAGCGCGTCTTAAAAAAATGGAGGTTGCCCATGAATAAAGGGACCAAGGATGTTCGCTTCATTGTGGCATTATACGATTTAGCAAAAGAAGCGGGTGATATTTACCAGCCTATCAACAAGTATGAGGTCGGAAAAAGCGTTGGCATTAAGGAAAGAGCCGTCAACGCTATCTCAAAGCTTCTTGTTCAGGCCAATTTTATAAAAAAAGTAGATGAAGAGCTTGTTTCTCTTGCACAACATGGCGAAGAGCTTGTTAAGAGGCTCCGCCACCTAAAATAGATATGAGGATCTTTGGATAGAAAAACTTTCCTTAGCACCCTGTTTGAGGAGGGAAAAAAGCAACTCTCAAAGTCTTTTACGGCTCCAATTCTAGAGGCCATTGAAAGAATGGAGACACTATTTCCGGCTGAAGAAGAAAAGGTCAAAGAAAGGCCTCCCGGCTCGGTTATTGAGGAATCAAAGTTTAAAGAGCTTTGCACAGGCTGTGATGCTTGCATGATCGCATGCCCTGTTAATGTAATCATGATAGACGATTTAGAAAAGAGAACCCCCCTAATTTATCCGGAAATAGCGCCTTGCATTTCTTGCGAGGGTTTTCCCTGTATCGCAGCTTGTCCTACAGGGGCACTAAGTTTTGAAAATGAACTAATCCCCAAAAAACTCTAGCGTTTTTTTATAGCCGCTTTAAGAAGAATGCCTCTATGGTCCGAGAGGGAATTTCCGGGAGAACCAAGATTAAGCGTCTCTTTTACTTGATCAACAGATAAAACAAAGTCCTCTTCGAACTCTTTATCAAGAAGGGCGTAGTCAATGATTTCAAAGGTCGCATGCTTCGGGTTTTCCCCATAGGCATAATACTGAATTAAGTTTGTACAAGTAGCTGAAAGCTCACTTAAAATCGGGTACTTTATATTGTAGGGATCTACAAAATCCCTATTTAAATTAAGTCTTTCGTACTCATCCTTCCCGTTGCCGATTTTGGGGACGTTGAGGTCGCCAAAAAGTAAACAAGGCTTCTTAGAGGTTTCCTTTAAATCATTCATTGTGTCGATAATAAGAGAAACTTCCATCTCCCTAAGCTGCTTTGCCCTTTCATTATCACCTTCTTCCAAATGGGTGTTTAAAATCCAGAAATCCGGTGTTTCGATGCAAAATACCCCGCGCTTCATTAAAGAATGATAGGGGAAGGGGATAAATTTGGGTTCACTGATAATCGGGTATTTGGACGCAGCAAAGAGACAGCTCTCAAGCTTCCAGGGGTTTGGGCCTATCCTCACAAAAAAATGAGCGAACTCTTTTTCAAGTTCTTTTGCTAAGTCAAGCCCTGGTTCAAAAGATACTTCTTGCATAAGGAGAAAATCAATGTCCAACCCTTTAATCAAAGCGGAAAGAGACTCTATTCTATCACTTGCCGGGGTAATGCCGCCATTGATCAAAGGAAGACCTCCAAAAAACATACAGGCATTAAGGGTTAGAAACCGAATTTCTTCTTTAGGTTTTTGAAGGGGAGCCTTACTTCCTAGAAGCGAAAGATAGGGTTTTTGGTTAAAATAATCCCCGAAATATTCGAAAAAACCGCCTGCAAAAGCTAAAAGAGTGGCAAGTTTACTCCCCGAAAAGCTTAAAACCAAACTGCCGCTTCGTTTAAAGTTTTCAATACTTCGATGATCGCTGTTACCATAAACATTAGGTTTATTTGTGATCATTAAGTCTTTAATGATCCATTCTGATGAAGTATGAAAAGGCTTTTCTAAAAAAAGACCTAAATATATAAGTTTTTCTCCGATTTGGGCTCGAAATTCTTTATTTCCTATTGTAACAATCGAAAGCAAAAGAATCGGGAGCCCAATTAAAAAAAGAGAGATTCGACCATTCACAAAGAACCTTAAGTTTAGAAATCCATTTCTCACCTTACTTCAATTATTTAAATTAGGGTATGAGTTTTCTCCTAAATTTCTGTTCTTTTCTAGGCGAAGTAAGGCTAGTATTACTTCTTTTTAAATTAATCTTTATTAAAATTTAATAATTTTTTGTTAAAATTTTAAATTTACATGATTTTTATTGAGGATTTTTATGACTCTTTCGTCTGTTTATAATCTCAATCTTTCAAGAAACTCGGAAATCAAACTTAGCGATGAAAATAAAGACCCGATTTCACCTCATTCAGATTTAATTCCAATCGTTGATAAAATCTTAAGAAATACGAAGGGATTAAACCATCTTCAAACCATAGAGATTAAAAAAAAATCAGACGGTTCATCTGCCATATCTCTTGTATGCGCCAAAGGAATTAAAAAATTTCAACCTGGCGAAACCCTACTTTCTCAAATAAAAGAGTTATTCGAAACTACGCACTTTGGAAAAGAATCTCTCATTATCCGATTTCAAAAGGAAAATACTCCGCTTTGTCAAAGAAATTACGATAGCCTTTCCGATAACCTCTTTGCCCACATCCATGCCGACGAATTTGGTTTAGGAAGTCAGTTGCAAGGATTAAATTTTGAAGCCACCCTCCGATATGTTCTTAAATTTATTAAAACAACAAAGAGAGAAACTTATTTTTCAGAAAAGTTCCTTAATTTGCTTAGAGAAGCTCTAGATTTTGATACAACAAATGAAGAAGCTTTCGTTAATCAATTCAACTTTAAATATTGGGAAGTGTCCACCGGTAAAAATCCTTATTTTATCCTCCCGGGCGGATGGTGCGGAAAACCTGGACATGCCATCTATTACAAAATTTATAAAGACAAGATAGAGATTTTTAACCTAGGGGGGGGAGTAGAAAATCACTTAAACGAAAGCGAGAGCGCGATTCCCATTCTTCAAATAAAAGGAATTTTAGCGTCAAAATTTAGAGATGACGAACTGCCAAAAATTTTGTTTCAGGTGAAAAACAACCTCGTTCTTAAAAACGCGAGCTATAAAAATACAGACTATGGCGAAAAAGATATCTATCAAAACCTTGTAGATTTTCTTGAACCCCAAGAGCTTGTAATTCCTGAAGAAACCCGGCCCATGCATATTCAGAAATCCGGTTTTTGTTCTTTTAGATCGCTAATGGCCCTTATTTCCGAGGAAATGTATCTCGATGACTATAAGAAATTCAAATTCGAATTAAAGCTAATCTCTCTTGAAAATAAAGTTCTGTCATACCCAACTGCTTTATCAGCTTCAGGAGAGTACCATCTTTTAAACACAGCTTTTAAAAAATTATGCCGATCCCTTGATAAACTATACCGTGAAGGTGTCGTTGACGAAAAGTACTTAATAGCGGGCGAATCAAGATTAAAATTGACAGGCTCTTTTCTTAAGAAAAAGAAAAATGATCTTGCTAAAACTAAAAAACTACCCCCGTTCTCAAATTTAAGATATCAACCTTTAAGCGAGATAGGATTTAATTTTCCAACCTCAAGCTTCTCTTTAGGAAAAAAAGACTTACAGTTAGATGCCGATTCGAGCCTTTCACTTGAGGGTTTGAAAGGATTAAAGCTAGAGGCTCTTTTGAAAAAAGTGGAGCACTTTTTACCTGAATTTGAAAAAAAGTGTTTAAGCGGCTCTTCAGATATAAGAACCCGTATGTCTATAGAAAAAATTATTGAAAAATTTTCAATTGAAAATTTGGAGTTAGAGGATTTTTCTAGAAAGGGTTTAGAGAAAGGAATTATCACTCTAAACAAGCTTTTAGAAGTTTATTTTAAATTGATTGTTTTTTCGAAAGACAACTACCCTTACCCGATCTACTTTCTAAACTTATTAAAGATTTTATATTTGCAACATCACTTCAGTGTGGCTCTTGCGCCCGCTTGTAAAGACGTAAAGCCGGTTTGTCAATATCTCTTTTATAAATGGCTAAATAGAGAAGCTCAAAATCCAATTTACTATTACTTTCATATGTTTGATTCAAAAAAGGAAGAAGAGCTTAAGAAGTTGGTTACTTGGATAAATGAGGAAGCGCTTCTTCCTTTGAAATTTGAAATGGAAAATAATAACAATAATAGAGCCTTTAAAATTACATTTAATGAAAGTCATTCCAAGTATCAGAAAAGAAGTTGGCTTGATTTTTTTAAGGAAGTTCTTCCGGATTTAATTGAAGAAGAAAAATATGCTATTGAAGGAAGACCCTCTTGGATGCAAGACGGGGAACTTTTTATGTCGGATAAACTTCCTGAGTGGTTTAAGTGCCTCATCCAATCAGCACTCTATTTTAGTTATTTCTCCGATGTTTCCATCAGCCCTTCGAAAGAACTAGATAGAGCAGGTACATTAGATGTCTTTTTAGAAAAAGAATACAAAAAGGACTATTCCAATAGTGAATATATAGAAATTAAATCCTCTTTAAGCGGCAACCCAAAAAATGACTCCACTAAATTTAGGTCGCTCTACCCTCCATTTTTAAATAAAAAAATGGAAAAAATGTTTCAAGAAATTTTAAATTCTAATTCAGCTATCATAGAAAGCGCTTGGGTATTTGCAGACAAGTCTTATAGGTTTAAAAAAGGCTTTTCTAAAAGAGAAATAGAAGATTATAGAAAATTATCTTATGCCAATCTTGGGGGAGATCTCGGTATAATTTCCCTCTTTGATTTTTTTGCTAAACATACTGACCGCTTAATAGACCCCGATTATCTAATTCTTTTCCAAATGTTTCTTTTCCAACCGGGTGTTTTAATCGCCTTAAATGAGGTTATGAAGGAGAAACTTTTTGCTTTTCTCATAAACCAAACAAACAAGTTTAAAAAGGATAATGAATTAACCGGTTATTTATTATGCCTTAGGCTTCTAAGACGATTGGTTCATTATTTCCCTAAGGAAATTAATTTAAATTTTTCAGATCTAATAAAAGAGAATTTATCTCAAATTGGATTATCTAAAGAAAATTGCTGTTTAATTTATGCAGAATTGATATCAACTTATAATGAAAAAGAAACTTTAAATGAAGACGAACTTGAAGAATTATTAACAGGTATATTTTTTCTAAAAGTTCACCCTATTTCTGAAAATCTAATCGATAGTTACATAAAAAAGGATATAGGGGAAGTTCTTGTCAAATTTGAAGGTGAAATTAAAAGATTTTATCAGAACGAAGCTCGCTTTGATGAGATGGTGCTCCGAATTTCAAAAGTGATTCACCCCGAGCTTGAAGTTGTTTGGAAAAGAATTGAAAAAGATATAAGACTTGCCTACCAAACAGAAGATGGACAAGGTCTTTTCTTGCCATTAGAAGGATCGATCGAGCACCATTCGAAAAGTAAAGAAATACCTTCTAAAGTTCGCAATACT
Source organism: Criblamydia sequanensis CRIB-18 (assembly GCF_000750955.1). Classification (NCBI taxonomy): domain Bacteria; kingdom Pseudomonadati; phylum Chlamydiota; class Chlamydiia; order Parachlamydiales; family Candidatus Criblamydiaceae; genus Candidatus Criblamydia; species Candidatus Criblamydia sequanensis. The sequence continues at coordinate 265,595 of NZ_CCEJ010000003.1, forward strand.
AAACTTTATAAAAAGCTCTTTAGAAATATCCATTCCGGTGAAGTCTTTGCCGATGGCAGTTGCCATTTTGTCGATAAAAAAGGCATTCAAACCTATGTCAGAGCGGATGATTCCCAAAAATTACAGGTGGAACAGATTTTTAAAGAGCCGGATCACCTTTACGCTTATGTGCCATCGCAAACATTTCTCGGGTACTTTCGAGATACGTCTCTTTTTATAAGTGTTTATCTAGCAAAACAGTTCTATCATTTTGCATCTACGAGAGAAGATCGAGAAAAAGAGATTTATTTCAAAAATATAAAAACACAAGAAATCGTCTATCGAGCGGATTTAAGGGACGTTAGCGATAAATTTGAAGTTTTAATCACGCGTCTTTCCGACGGTTTGGTTTTAAGCAAACCGCATGATGTTTTTGAAGGTTTTGAAAAGCAAGAGTATACTCATGAATGGGTAAATAAAAATGGGGAACTTAAAGAGCTTGAGTTCCCTCGTTATGATTTAAAGTTCATAAAGGGAAGTGACAATAAATTTTATACAGAGACATTTCCGGGATTTTATCTTACAAGAGAAACAGGTTTAAAAGGAGCGCCGGATTATAAGCATCTTCTCATTTTGAAAAATGCGGAAGGGTTAAGGAAAGCTATTTTACCATTCCATCATTTTATTAAAGCGGATAAGCCTGAGTCTTTAAATCCTGATTACAAAATTGAAATGAACAATCAATCTTGCGAAGAAACCTATTTTGCATTTGATATCGATGCCAAAAGAAATCTCAAGTCCAAGTCCAAAATCGCGAATCTTTATTTAGCTGAAGTTTACTTACTAAATCAATCCTATAGTAAAGCCAAAAAGTATTTAGACTATGCGGCAAAAAAACTAACTCCATTTTCAACTGAAGAAAGAGAGATCCTAAAAAAGATCGCAACCTTAAACGATTCGACAGGAAACGAGCATGGCGAGGCTATTGGACTGCAAACGAAAGCTGCATTCACCCTTTTTAAAAATGCAAAATTTGAAATCCAAGACAAGAAGCTATCTGATGAGTACTTAATCTTATTACATAAAAATTATGCTCTTTACCTATCCCACATAACCAATATCAATTCCACCCGTCTCACCATTAATGAAGAAAAAGAGATCCTAAAACATTTAAAAGATAGCTTTCCTGCTCGTTTGGAATTTTTTAAAACTTCTAAAACCGAAAATGAAGTTTCCTGGAGAGGCACCCTTGGCGCCCCTTTCCCAAAGCTAGATACTGTTTCTGAACTCATAATTAGCACCTTTAATCCGGATAGGTCTCTTTTTGAAGATTATGATGCTTGCTATTCCAAGCTTTACTATGAAGATGCCTCAAGGGCTTTAGATAAAAGTTCCGGCATTGATTTTGCTATGGCCTATACTCTCGCCATTAATTTGAAAAATGACCCTTTGAATGAGAAATTTCAAGCAGCACTGTTATTTCAAAGACACCGGGAGAAGCTTATGCATCAAGAAATTCAGAAGGAATTGGGTTTGCTTTACTTTATTTCCAGGTCAGGGAAGCAGGATATGTTTCCTCCCCTAACCAAGGAAGATCTGGAGAATAGACAAACCTTTGATCTTTGGTTAGAGAAGGTATTGAATCTTGCAAAAAACCTTGAGCAAGAAATGAGTCTTTCTGAAAGGGAGTTTGAAGCTACAAAATCGTTATCAATTATTTCAGAGTCCTATAGCCCTTCTTTTAAAAGGGCAGCCTTCCAATCAGAGGAATGGAAAAAGAAATGGAACACTCCATTAAAAACTTGGGTACTTAAAGAAAAGGAAGATTCAATAGATCTAAAAAAGGGGGAATGTCCAACAATTCATTCCTTAACAAGATTAGCTTCGACTTTAAGCAGCATTCAAAATTACTTTGAAAGCAAAGAATCAAAAGAAGATCCGGATTATCCTCTCATTACTTCTGAATTAAGGCGGTTAAAAGAGGATATAAAAGAATATGGCATCCAATTAACTTCTCTTGAAACGATCCCCTTTGAAAGCATGGATCTTGATTCTCTCTCAATTAAGCTTAGAAAAGAGGTTTCAGATCCGATTCAATTGGCTAAGTTCAGAAAACAATTGTGTAAATTAGCCAATAAGAAATCTGAGGATCCACTTGAACAATCAAGAAGAAATCTTCATCTTTTAGGAAATTACCTAAAGAATATTCAGCTTGACGATCTTTTATTCAATTTTGCAAAACAGCGGCCTGAAGAGCTTATGGCTTTAAATCCTGGCCTTATGAAAGAAGATGTCCATCAACTTTATAGCATGATTGCCGAGTATCTTAAAATTTCTTTAGAAAATCAAAAAATTATCCGCTGCTTAAAACGGATTGAACTTCTTAAAAAAGGCGTTTCCAATGAGCAAGAGATTAACTTAAGAAAAGAACTTTATCTCGATTTATCGTATAGCACCCCATATGATCCTAAAAGCAGGCCGGCCTTTCTTGTTTTTGAATACTTTTCCGAACTTTCTTTAAGATATGAGCAAGTAGAGCTGTTAGAGCTTTTCCTAAAAGATTTTAAAGTAAACCGTATTATGGAATTGATTATGGGGGCGGGTAAATCTTCAGTTCTTCTCCCTCTTTTAGGCGCTTTAAGAGCAGATGGCGAACACATTTCAATTCTTATTGTTACAGAGTTTTTATATGATTCTGTTTCCTCTGAAACCCAAAGAAGTTTAAGGGGCCATACTAATTTAAGAAGCTTTAAATTTGATGGTTCAAGCGATTGCGATGTAAACACTCTTAAAGCGATCCTCCATGAGCTTAAAACAATAAAGGAAGAAAAAGATTGTTTGATTATGACAAACAAGAGCATTCAATGCTTCCTTCTTAGAACAGTGCAAAAAGCGTATGAATTTTATTCAGTGGCGCAAGATGAAGATTCCATTCCTGAAGATTTGGCTCTTATGATTAAGATTTTAAATGAGTTTTCTTCCAAAGGGTTGCCGCTTCTTGATGAAGCAGACTTTTTATTAAACATCTTACGTGAAATTTCTTTTGCAAGCGGTCAGAAAAAGGAAATGGATGCTTTAGAAGGGGCCGTTATCTTCCAAATCTATCACCTTCTACTGCAGGATGAGGATTTGAAAGGTAAGATGAAGCTTGATTGCGAAAAAATTGAACAAGGTCAAAAAGAAGATAAAAGATCTGTTTTTACCCCGGAGCTTTTTGAATCTAGCCTTAAGTTACCTTTAATGAAAGCTTTTTTAGAAAGCTTAAAAACGTTTTCTTATAAAGATAAATTGATCGAAGCAAAAGTCAGGCATTTCTTTAGTAACATGGAGGAAGAAACGAGACAAAATATTGAACATTATCTTCTTAGAACAGAGTCACAAATAGCTGAATCTCAAAAAACCTACTTTTCCCTGGATGCTGATATTAGAAACATCTTAGCCCTAGCCGGGGAGGAAATATCAAGTCTGTTAAAGGTGACCCTTGGAAGAGTTTTAGATGAAGATTATGGCATCGGCAAGCAAGAGTGTTTTGCTATTCCTTTCTCCGCGGCAAACACCCCGACTGAAGGCTCTCAATTTGCAAGCCCTCATGTGACAGCTAACTATACCCTTCAAACAATAGCCAAAAAGGGAATTTCGTTAGAGCTATTAAAAATGTATATTTCCAAACTTCAAAAAGAAGCTCAAGATGAAGTCAAAGACTCTTTTGATACCAAGACAACTATAGATACGGAAGCTTGGAAGGTATTTAAAAAGATAAGAGGTAAATTAGATTTGCCTTTATATAATTTGAATGATGAGCAAATTTCCCTCATTAGCGAAGAAGTAAATAAAGACCTCAAGCTTTGTCTTGAAATTGCGGTAGAGTTTATTTTCCCGCAAATGGAGATTTACACAGAAAAATTCACGTCAACGACTTTAACTTTAACCTCCTTTTTTGAGAATTTAATAGGTGTCACAGGCACTTTATGGAATAAAGACAGCATGCACCGAAAGTTACTTACTTGCACAAGAGAGGGAACTGACACCGCAACCATTTTAAAACTCTTTGAAAATAGCTATCATAGCATTTCTATTATCCCTAAAGAATCGCTAGAAACTCTTGCTGATTTGAAAGTTGACTTTGATATGGTGGCTGATGGCGGCGGTTATTTTAAAGCCGGCAAAAATTTGGATAACATTTTAGTCCTCCATAAAATGTATGGGAAGCCGGTTATTTTCTTTGATAACGATGGAAAAATCCAAGTTTTTGATGGGATTAACATTATTCCATATAGTGAGTTTCCGGATAAAGAATCCTGCATCACCTTCCTAGATCAGGCAAGGAACACAGGAGCTAATATTCCACAGCATGAAAAAGCGATTGGATTGGTCACTATTGGAAAAAATATGCAGCTTCGGGATCTTTTGCAATCTTGCTGTAGATTAAGGGGTCTCCAAAAAGGCCAGAAAGTTCATTTCCTAATTTCTGAAGATGTCTTATCGGTTATAAGACAAAGCCTTGGCATAATTGGAAATATAGATTTTAGCCATATCTTAGCCTTCTGTATTTTAAATCAGGCGAGAATGCAATCTAAAACAATTCAAACGGCCTTTCATAAAGAACTTGATGAAGTAAAGCAGAAAATTGTTTTAGAGGTTATCTCTGATGAAAATTTAAAAATTTCCGAGAAGAAAAGCATTTTGATGAAGTGGCGATCATCTTGGGTTCAAAATAGCTACCGTTCACCGGATTCTCTTTATGGCATCCTTCCAATATTCATAGAAAGCAGCGAATATGTGAAATTAAAGGTCCAGGAATTAAAAGAGATGCTAACAACAGATCTTGAGCGCCGCTATCTTGGCGACTTAGAGGAAATAGCAAGAAAGTATCAAAATATTCTCCCGACAAAAACCGCTAACCGTGAAAGTTCTGATCTTTCAACCCTTGAGCTTGAGCATACACAAGAATCACAGGCTCTTAACGAAGTTGAAGTTGAAGTAGATAAAGCAGGCGAAGATTCAGTAAAAACTGCAGGCGAGCTTAGAGAAGATGAAAATTGGACAAGTTTTGTAGCGGATGTTTTTACAAGTGATCTCTACCCGAATTGGTATAGGGGATTTAATGCTTCCGCCTCTTTTCAACAACTGCCAACTATTCCGGTTCCCGTTTTTTCTATAGAAACATATATGAACGCCTTTGAAGAGCTAAAACCTTACAAGAAGGCTTTTGATGGGATTGACCTCTCTATTAATATGCTTTCTTTCCCCGATATAAAGGAACTTAAAACGGAGGATTTCCTTTTATTTGGTTCAAGAAGGAAGGGGATTCAATTTCTTATGGTGGATGAAAAGACGGAGAGGTTGCGTCTGCTTAATGTAAATGAAGCGAAACAAAGGGCAAACCATCCTAATTTCTATAACCTCGAGTTTGGCTTTGTTAACCGAAAAGATACTCTTTCGAAATCTCTTGCTGAAAAAGTCATAAAAATAAAATTTCTTAATGGGGAATCTTATTTTAATCATGAAGAAATAAGCTTTTTAGAAAAGTGGCTTAAAGAAGAAGGCCCTGAAAAAATGTATCATTTTTATACACGATTTGCGCTTCTTGGGCATTTGCAGAAAGCAGATAAATTCCAAACAAGCCCGCTTAAGAAGCTTTTTACTGAGCTTATCCAATAAATAACCTAACCTTGGGTCTAAAACGACCCAAGGTTTTTTAATTTCGATTATGACTCCTTGCTTTAAGGGGAATTTTTAACTGCTATAATAATTTTACGTTCTGAATCAAACTTCACATTTTTGCTTCCAAAAACTTTTTTTATCTCATCAAGATAGGTTTCAAGGGTTCTGTTGCTTTGAAAGCAATTTGCATTTACTTTTTCAATTCCGGACCCGTCTCCCGGCCAAACTTTAAAAAATACTTTTCCGCATTCTTTTACTACTGACTTACACAATTTTATGTGTTCCATTCTTGATTTTATAAGGTTAATAACATTTAAAACGCTAATTGAGGTGCAGGAATCAAAAGGCTTAAGCTTAGCTTCTTGCAAAACGAGGTTGTTATGTTCAGCGGTTCTCATAAAAGGGTCCAAGATAGAGAGGCTCGTAAAATATTTGTGCAAACAATAGGCTTTGTTGTAATCATGTTCCCCGCCTCCAATATCGACAACTCTAACTCCGGAAGCATACCCAGTAAAGATGGAGTCAAAAGCTCCAAACCCTTCCGTATGATCGACTTTTATTTTTTTAGAAAAAGGGTCAATTGAATGACCTACTACATTTGGAACACGCCATTCAAATTGAGATAAGCTCATAAAAAACCTATTAAACTAGAATTTTATTAAAACTTATTATTAATAGATGTGAGTTTTTATATTAATATTAGAAGAGATAGTAACGCTATATATAGATAGATGTTTTTATTAATTCACAAATAAATCACTTTGATTTTTTTATAAATCATTATTTGGTGATTTTAGTTAATTATCAAACAGAGGACCGTATGAGACTTTTTTTGCCTAATTTTAAATGAATTAAGGTCCTTGGGTTTCAGAAACCTTTTTTGAAAATATCAATAGGGGAAACGTTTCTATAGCTATACTACTAAACCCACTTATCAGTATTGGATTTTTAAGTATTGGCATACCAATTTAATAATAAATCACCACGCAAGATTTCTTGGTAAATATCATGAAGCTTTGAATAAACTATCCATACCAGACTTACTGCCTCTCCCGGGTGAAAATCCTTAAAGTACAAATAGCCAAATGGATAGGGATCAAATAAAAAGACCTTTAATAAACTTCATGGATGAGAACACATACTTTTTTGAGATTGACCTCGATAGGTATGAGGAAGGTAGACTCAACGATTTAAATAAGGCGGTACCCAACTTGCAACATGCCTCGGCTTTTGACTAAAAGTGATCTCTTCTGAAACTTCATTGCTAACAGCAAAAAAAAGGCTTCCCGCTATGAAACTTGAAGTTAGATTTTTTAATAAGGTTTTATTTTTTTGATCACTCCGGATTATTTTTAAGGCTATGGCTTGGACGAGGGCTATCATAGCTCCTGTCAAAACCCCGCGCGCAGCTTCATTTGAGGTTATGCCATAAGTAAATTTACGAATCGGGATATCCTTCAAATATTCACTGATTGCGATGCCGGCTCCCATTTGCAGAGCCCCAATCCAAACGATTCTATTGATATCTGTAAAATTTGTTGTTTGACTAAGAGCAATTTGTTTAGTGATCTTAGTTAAAACATTTAAGGCAACTTGGGAGGTTACTAGGGTGACGGATTTTATAAACGGGGCTATGCTAGTTGGGACTAACTTTGTTAAAGCAGGTGTTGCATAACCACTCAAAAAAGAGACTGAACCTGCCGCGAAACCATCAAAAAGGCTTTCTCCTATGCCTTGAATAAGCTCAAGTTTAGAGAACTTATTAACTTTTGTTGTAGCCGCATATTCCAATGCATTTACACCGGCGCAAGTTGCGGCAAATCCTAAGGAAAATCCTAAAGGAAATTCTAAGCTAAAATGAGTCCAACGGTACGATTCGCTTAAATAGCGGTTGACGGTTGTCAAGCCGCCTAAAATTAGCATGCCGCCGCCAAGTATAGCTGAAAACCTAATAATCTTATTATTAGACTTCCCATCCTCATGAGCGGTATCCGTATCTGAAACGTGGGGCTTAATTGATGTGAGCGGGAGCATACTAACTATCCTTTGAGAAGACATGAAAATTAAATTCGAAAAGGGTAGCAAAACTTCTTTATTTTATTCCAGGCTTTTTGTTTTTACAAAAATAGTGATTGGGAAAAACAGACAATAACAATGTCTAATATGTCTATGAGGTACCCTTGACAATATAATTTGGGTGTCGTGGATGAATCTAGAGGTTAAGAAATTTTTCGCATTTCCCATAAGGCTTCCTTTGCAATGAGAAAAAAGACGGGCAATCATTAAAAAAATCGTTCGCATGTGGATAATAAAACATAAATTGAATTTTAATTTGAAAACTTTAGTTTTTCACCTCTATTAAAATCAATGCTTTATTTTATTTCTTTTACTATGGAATAAAAAAAGCCTTCGAAGGACATATTCGAAGGCTTTTTAAGGTTAGATTCGGATTCAGGAAAAAGACTCGAGAAGCGCTTCAAAACTTGGGTTATTCTTAAGTCTATTTAAGAATAACTCTTTAGCTTGCCTTGCAGTGTCATTTGCTTTTATCTCTTTTTGCGGAAGTTTTTTTTCTTCGCTTGCTTCTTCTTTATTACCTGTTAGTTTATTGTAACGGCTTTTTTTAACTTCTAAACTTTGCCTTTAGCTTTTTAGTTCTTTTGCTAACTCGTCTTTTACTGAACTAGATTTATTTTGTTCAATTTCTACCTCGGCACGAGCTCGTCTTACTTCAGAAAACTTGGCTTCAAATTCACCAATGCTTGAGGAATTGCCTTTAATATTTTTTTGATCTATTAAGAAATTTGCTTCCTCTAAGTTAGCCCTTTTCTCAAGAAGATTTTCAAGAAGAATTTTTTTTGCTTCTAGTTCACTATTGCCTTGAGCTAATAGTAAAACTGCTTTTTCTCTTGGAAGAAGGACTAAATTACCTTTTTGCAAAACTTCTACTTCAGAACATTCTTTCTCGCCAAGAACCATTTCTAAATGGTCAATTGATTTTTGAATGCTTATAAGCAAATTATTCAACTCAGCTTCTTTTTCTTTATTCGTTTGAATTTCTCTTTGAAGGCTTTGTTTATTTTTAAATGAGACATCGTTTTTAGCTAATTTCTCCAGAGAATTAAATTCTTTATCAAGCGATGTAAAATTCTTTTGCAGAGTTCTTCTTAATTCTGTAACTTGTTCAAAGCTTGCTTGCATCTCTTCAATTTGAAGATTTAAAATAGTGATTTCACTTTCTAAATCTCTAATCTTTTTTTCTTTTGCCTCAAGTTTTTTTAGACGCTTCTCTTCTTCTAACTTCATTTTCTCTTCCTTTGAAAGAGGAGCTGCCATCATAGGGGGTGGGGGAGGAGGCGGTGCGTTTGTAATGAGAGAAAGATTTTCTTCTTCTGTTAAAGAAGATGTTTTTTCAGAGGAGTCTTCTAATGCGGGAAGAGCTTCTCTAGCTTCTAAAGAAGAGTGATTTTCTTCTTCATTAGATAAGCCTTCAGTCTGATTTAGCGTGTCTTCAAGTTCATCTTCGGAGTAGTCAGTCTCAATTATTAGAAGATTAGGTTCTTTTCTTAAAATTTCTGATCTAAAATATTTAATTTCTAATTTATTAATTTTTTGGGAAAACTTTTCAAGTAGCTTTAAAAGATTTTTTTTCACAGCTAAGCTTTTTAAAATGATCTCCTTTTTAGTGCTAAGATGATATTGAGCCAATTGACCGTTTAGCTCTGCTCTAAGCAAAAACTCTTTCTTACGCAGGCAATGTTCATTTCTTTGCCTTGAGTTTATTTCTACAAGATAATCAAAAAAAAGCTCTTTAACTTTTGGGACAAAGTTTTTAAAATTGTAATTTACCCAATTTTTTTGAATGAAACCTTTGCTTGTCGCTTTAACCCCATCCACAAGTCCTTGAATAAGCTGTTCAAATTTTTCAACTTCATTTTTAATGATTTGCTCCTTCTTTACTTGATAGTACCCTTCTAAACGCTTGACTTCTCTTTCAAATTTTTTAGAATCTTTAGTTATGAAAGACACTCTTTCAGAAAGCTTACTTACAACTGATTCATCGAAATGCTTATTGATTAGATTTCTTTCCTTATTGTTTTTCCTATCTTCCCTAATAGCTCTTCTATAAGTTTCCTTTCTTTTAAAAACTTCGTCAAATAAAAAAGAATAGAGAATCCAAAGATCTGTAATACTTTGATCAACTAAGTTTTTAGATTGTTGTAATTCTTTTGAATCGGTTGGCTTAAGTTTACTTGCTTTAATAAAATTCTTTTTTTCTTGGATTAATACTTCCAAGTCTACGATTTTTTGGGCAATAGAAGCGCTCATTATTTCTCCGAAAAAATATATTTGGGGAAAATTTACCTAACGGTTTTTTTAAAAGCAATTAAATAAATTAAGGTTATGATTTATTAAATAACATAACTGGTTTTGAATAAAAAAACTCGTTCACACAATTTCAAGACTGCCTAAGAAAGTGGAACAATGAGAAACTCAATAGCTTTATCAAGTGCAAGATTGACTGAATTTTTTAATGATGATTTGGAATCTGAGGAATGGGACAGTTTAAGCATGGATGGACCAGATGAGAGAAACGAGTATTAAGAAAGGCGGCATTTATTCGGTCGATTTTTATCCCGTCAAAGAACCCGAAACCAAGAAAAGAAGGCAAGCTGTAATTTGTTCCAGAACCTTATTCAATAATAATTCAAAAAAGGTAATTTTGCCCCAATCACTTCGAATATAAAAAGAGTATAACCTTCTTTGGAATTAGAAATTAAAAATAAAAACGTAGGGAATCCATGGTCGATCAAATAAGAATGTTTGATAAGACTAAATTATCAATCTCTTCTTTAATCTATAATACAAATGGAGCAAATCGATGAGATTTAAAAAAGTTTTTTATCTATGAAATAATTTCAAACTTTTCATTATACACGGTTATTCTTTCGTTCCCATCAGCTCAAAACCTCAAAATGCTTGTTAGGACTTTATCCTTATTCTCTACTAGCTAAAGCAATTTCATAGCCTAGGACTTCTTTAACGCTTTCAATACACATTTTTCTCCAAAAAATATTTTTTTGGGAAAAAATTTAACCGCCAAAACTATTACAAAAGAATCAGAAGATTAGTCACGCTTGAACCAAGGGTTGGCTCAAGCATGACTATTAGATTTATTGCGGTTTCATCCAAGGGAAGAAAAGAACATCACGGATGGAATGGGCATTTGTGAAAAGCATCACTAAACGGTCGATTCCGATACCGACACCGGCAGCAGGAGGCATCCCTTGAGCAATCGCTTCAAGAAACTCTTCATCAAGTGGCGCTGCTTCCTCATCGCCCGCATCCCTTCTTTGCTGCTGGCCATCAAGAAGCGTTCTTTGAAGCACAGGGTCATTTAACTCGGAGTAAGCATTGCAAATTTCTCCGCCTAAAAGAAAGCTTTCAAAACGCTCAATGAGCCCTTCTTGGCAAAGTTCTTTATCGCGGTGCAGCTTGCAAAGCACGGTTGTTTCAACAGGATGATCAATGATGTGATGCGGTTGAAGAAGGCTTGGCTCAACAAACACTTCAAAGACGCCTGCAATCAAAAGACCGCGTGACAAGGTTTTAAGTTTAGCCTCTTCAAAATGGCCGCTCTCTAAGAGGATTTTTCTTAGCTCTTCATCGGTTTTAGAGTCGACATCAATATGAGCATATTTTTTTATGCTGTCTTTCATCGAAAGACGAATCCAAGGCGCTTTGACATCAATTTCCATTTCTTCGCCAGTATCAAAACGATTCACTTTAAATCTTGTCGATCCAAACAGTGTGAGCGCAATTTTTTCATAGAGTCTTTCCACAAAATCCATCATGTCATGGTAATCCCAGTAGCTTGCGTAGGCTTCAAGGAGTGTGAATTCCGGGTTATGCTTACGGCTTAAGCCTTCATTTCTAAAGCATTTTCCGATTTCATAGACTTTTGGAAAGCCGCCTATAATTAATTTCTTTAGCGGAATTTCAAGAGAAATTCTAAGGAACATGTCTTGGTTAAGAGCGTTTAATTTAGTTCGAAAAGGTTTGGCTTCAGCGCCGCCATAAATGGACTGGACAATCGGTGTTTCAACTTCCATGAAGCCGATGTCTTCACAGTATTTTCGAATAATGCGTAAGATCTCAGACCTTTTTTTAAAGGCTTCTTTCACTTCAGGGTTGCTGATAAGATCTAGCCAGCGCTTTCTATAGCGAAGCTCTTTATCATGAAGGCCGCTATGCTTTTCAGGCAAAGGAAGGAGGGTTTTGCAAAGAAGAGTGACTTTTTTAGCGAAAATAGTAAGTTCACCTTTTTGCGTAAAGAAAAGATGTCCTTCAACGCCTATAATATCCCCTAGATCAAATTTTTTCTCGATAATCTTAATGTGGGATGGGGCATCGCTTAAATCAGAGGGTTCATACCCTTCAACTTTGGTAAGATCCCTGTTAAACATCACCTGAATCCTGCCTTCTTCATCTTGAAGCTGGGCAAAAATATTTTTTCCCATGGCACGGAACAGCACGAGTCTTCCGGCAACTTTCGCAAGAGGCGTTGTTCCGGCTTGTGCTTCTTCACTATGGCCTAAGGAAGATGGGTCTTGATACTTAATGCGAAGGTCTTCACTTGTATGGCTTTGTTTATATTCATGAGGGTAGGGATTGATGCCTAGAGCTTTAAGCTCTTCAAGTTTTCGGAGGCGGTTATTGTATTCCTCATAATCCAGATATTCGGGTTTTTTCACTGAAAGCTCTTCAGAAGATTCCTTATGCATTTAGGGTTTTCCTTAAAATTAATTTGATTGATAGCCAATAATTTCGCCTGGTTCATTTTGACTTGATTGGCCGCTTCTAACAAAGTCAAGTCGTGCGTAACAGTATACAGTGGTGAGGATTAAGGCTAAACTATAAACTGCTAAAGTTAAAATGAAATATTTTGTTTTATTGTCAGATTTAAAAAAATCTCTAATATAAGAAGTCATGATTGGCTCCTGCTTTTTCGTATATCCTATCATATTGGGAGGATTATTAAAAAAAAGTATTTAGAGGGTTGATATCGATGTGGAGACGGAAAGCGCTTGGGATCAGTTTTGCTTCTTTACAAGCCAAAAAAGCTTTTTGCATAGGAACAGGACTTTGGCCTTTTACTAAAAATTGGAAATAAAAGTTATCTTTTACTTTCGCATGGCCGCTTGGAAGGACCGGATAAAGCACATAATCCGAGGGTAGGTGAGAGATCATTTCCTCTCGAAAACGCTGCAGCAGACCCTCAGTCTTTTTTTCATCCGTTCCGGTAAGCCTGATTTTGGCAAGCGTTGTAAATGGGGGGAACTGAAAAAGATTTCGAACTTCTTTTTCGTAATTATAAAAACTTTTGTAATCCTGATTTTTGGCAAATTGAATCACTTCGTGGTCGGGAATACAGGTCTGAAAAATAACTTCACCTTTAAACCGGCCTCGACCTGCACGTCCTGCGACTTGTGTTAAAATTTGAAAAGCAGTTTCATGAGATCTAAAGTCCGGGATATTTAAATTGGCGTCGCAATTTAAGACACCGACAAGAGTGACTTCAGGAAAATGAAGGCCCTTAGCTATCATTTGAGTTCCCACCAAGATATCGGCTTTGCCGGTCGCAAATTCTTTGAGTAGTTTTCTTTGGCTCCCTTTATGTTTGGTTGTGTCGGCATCAAGTCTTATAATTCTAACCTCGGGAAAGAGGGCGTAGAGCTGCTTTTCGACAAGTTCTGTTCCGGCGCCCTTAAAACGTAGCGGGTCTTGACTTCCGCAAAAAAGACAGGCTTTTGGCGGAGGCTCGATTCTATAGCCGCAAAGATGGCAAACTAAAGCATTTTGCGTTTTATGGAAGGTTAAGGCCGTGTCGCAGTGCTTGCATTCCGTTGATTTTCCGCACGAGAGACACATCTGAAAGCTATGATAGCCGCGTCTATTTAAAAATAGGAGAGACTGCTCGCCTCTTTTTATGCCATTTGCGATTTTATCAAGCAAAAGCTCTGAAAAAAGGGTGAATTGCTTTTTCTTGGCATACTCATGCTTCATATCGATGACGTGAACTGTTGGTAAATCGCTGACCTCAGCTCTTAGCTTAAGCTCGGATAAGTGATATTTATTTAGCTCTGAATTTCGATAGCTTTCAAGCGATGGGGTCGCACTTCCTAAAATAACAACGGCCTTTTCAAGCTTGCCGCGCATACAAGCGACATCCCTCGCATGGTAGCAAGGCATCTCTTCCGATTGTTTATAAGAACTTTCATGCTCCTCATCGACAATAATAAGGCCAAGGTTTTGAACCGGGCTAAAGACAGCGGATCTCGCTCCAATGACAATGTCAAATTTACCTTCTTTAATGCCATGCCAAGCATCAAAACGCTCCCCATCGCTTATTTGATGATGCAAGATCGCAATAGGCACATCAAAACGGCTTTTAAAACGCTCGATCGTTTGCGGTGTTAAAGAAATTTCAGGAACTAAGATGATGGCTCTTTTTTTCAGTTTTAAAGCCACATCGATGGCCTGCATATAGACTTCAGTTTTTCCGCTTCCTGTCACTCCATGGATTAAATGAACTTTAAAAGCTTCCTTCTCTAAATCGCTTTTTATAGCAGAAAAAGCCTCTTCTTGATCGGGGTTTAATTTCTTGGGCCTAGTCTTAAAATAATCTTCATTTGATAAAGGGGATCTGCCAATGACAACACGTTCAATTTCTAAAACCCCATTTTTAACAAGAGTATTGATTGGGCTTTTTGAGACGTCTGCTTTTTCAAGAAGCTCTGTTAGTAAAATTCCTTTTTCACTTTTTAAGATCACCTCAAGCACCCTTGCTTGTTCAGGGGATTTTGACAGTAAATTGACGATAAGCTGCCGCATCTCTTCTTGGGTTATTTTTTTTCTAACAAAATACTGTTCTTTATGCTTCTTTGTCTTTCTTAGGCTTGCTGGCAAAATCGAGGTTAAGACTTTCCCGATAGGGGTGATATAATATTTTGAAATCCATAGGGCGAGATCAAATAAAGGCTTTGTGATAAGACTTTTTTCAGCATCGATGCTAAGGATTGGTTTAGGGTCTTTAAAAGAAGCTGTTTCCTTAATTTCAGAGACAAACCCTTTTCTTGTGGTGTTTCTAACGGGAACTACAACTCTCATGCCCGGCGTTAGCAAGTCTTGCAAATCTTTTGGGATGTAATAATCAAAGCTTTTATCTAAAGAATCTAAAATAACCGAAGCATAAAGCTTTTTTGAAGACATTACAGCTTGTGACTTCCTGCCAGTAAGAGTTTAATCTGCTTCCAAAGTTCACGCTTTTTTGCAGGCTCGCTTTCGTAGTCTTGTTCTTTTTCTAACGGGATGAAAGGAGCGCCGCCAAGATAGCAAAGAGAATTTTTTTGGGTGCGTCTAAAAAACTCGTTTAAAAAAGGGAGGGTTTCGATTTCCGCCGGATTGCCAAGAAAAAATAGAAATGAATTCTCTGAAAAAAAAGATTGGCAGGAGTCTTTATCTTGAAAAGTCTTGAAATGTCTGATAATACACCCGGCATGAAGCTGGGTTTTAATGGCTTGACAGAGTCGTGTGAGAAAAGCTTCTTCTTTGTTTTCCGAATATAAGAGAATAATGCTTTTTTCTTTGGGTTTTTCCGGAGCTACCGGGATTTCGCTTAAAAGGGGTTCGTTTAAAATTTGAAGATTGGGGGCAATTTTCTTTAAAGTCTTTTCAATCTCTCCAAAAGAAAAGTCTTTGACAACCTCTTCGCTATTTTTCCGAAAAGGAGTGGAAGGGATCTCAACTGTTATCTTTTCTTCTCTTTTTGGCGAAACAGATTTAATAGGTTCCGCACCTTTTTCAGGGAGTTTAAGAGGCTTTATTTCAGCAGGTCTTGGCTTTGGGTGAGAAGGGGATTGGGCAAGAGGGGATTCCTTAAAAGACGGGATAACAGCTTTCTCTACCGCTTTAGGAGCTTTTTCTTCTGCAAAAAAAGCATAGGACGCCTCATCCACCAAACGGATTTCATGGGGTTGGTATTGATCGAGGACATAACGCTGCAGCTCTTCAACAAGTTTTTTGTATTCTTTCCGATGAGGCATGTTATAAGTCTTGCATAATCAATTTAATGATGGGTATTAAATGAGGGAAACCGCGTTCTTCGTATTTTTTTAGCAAAAGCTGCTCTGCTTCCTTTATGCCTTCGGGATAGCTTTTATTTAGAAGGCGTTTTACAAACCCTTTAGGGTAAATACGTTCTAATTCATTTTTATGTCTCAAAAGGAAAAAAACGACATTTTCATTCTGAGTCATTTTCAAGAAAATTTTAGGGATCATTTTACCTAAACGCTTGAGCTCTTGTAAAACCTTTTCAGCAAGAGGCTTTATTTCTCTTGCCATTTCCACCAAGGAACGTTCTTTTTCTTCTTCACTAAAAAAAATATCATTTAGTTTTAGTGCGTGAGCATAAGCTTGGTTGCAATAACGCCTTGCCATTTTTTCATCGTCTTTCAAAGTCGATTTTGCAAAAAGGGTCGCATAGTGGGCGAGCTTGCTTATGCATCCTCCCGGCTGATTCCAGAAAAAAAAGAGCATTGATTCTTTCATGGAGCCGGTTAACTTCTCAATCCTTTTCTTTAATTCCTCGACAAGCTTTTTGGAATTAGGTTTTTCAATGAATTTCTCGGTGAGAAGAAGGAGCTCCTGGCTTTCTTTATATGAGACAATAAACTCATTGACGATAAATTGAAAAAGGAGCGCTTCGCTTCTATGAAATGCTTGCAGCTTACTTTTCTCAAGAGGCAGCGTACTTGGCATCAATTACTCCATGTTGAAAGCCAAGGTGCAAGTTCTTAGGGAAAAGAATTGAATCTGAACCATTACAGGGGCAACTTGGATTTGAGGTTAAGCGTATCAAACCTTTAAGAAAAAATAAATGCTTTTTCGCGCTTTACAAAATTATAAATTATTTTTTAAGAAACTCCGCTTTCGGCAAACAAATTCATTTGCTCCTTATTTTCTATCATTTTCCGCGTAATTTTTTTCGGTGCTTTCGGTGTGAAGTTTATTTTTCGTGAATTGACCGATTCCAAGTCGACTAAAATTTCTTTACTTCTCTGAATTACTTCTAGGGGAAGGCCTGCGAGTTGGCCCACATGGATGCCATAGCTTCTATCGGTAGACCCCTTTATAATCTTATGAAGGAAGAAAATCTGATCGCGCTCTTCATGCACGGCCACTGTGTAATTAACAGCTCCCGGTATTAATTCTTCAAGCTTTGTTAACTCAAAGTAATGAGTCGCAAATAAAGTCCTTGCTCTCTTACCTTCATGAAGCAGCAAGTACTCAGCTATTGACCAAGCAATTGAGATGCCATCATAGGTGCTTGTCCCTCTCCCTATCTCATCTAGAATCACAAGAGAGCGATCCGTGGCATGGTGAAGAATATGTGCCGATTCTGTCATCTCCACCATGAAAGTAGATTGGCCTCTTGCCAGGTCATCATGCGCACCGATACGTGTGAAGATTTTATCGACAATCCCAATTCTTGCATGTTCTGCGGGGACATAGCTTCCCATTTGAGCTAGGATCGTAATGAGTGCGACTTGCCTTATGTAGGTCGATTTCCCGGCCATATTCGGGCCTGTTAAGAGAATGAGCCTATGATCTTTATCGTCTAGCAAAGTGTCATTTGGAATAAATCTATCCAAACACTCGGAGGCTTCGATGATAGGATGGCGTCCGGCTTTAATTTCAATAATAAAGCTATCTTCAACAATCGGGCATCTCCAACCTTTATTAGAGGCGGTAAGAGCAAGAGATTGCAGAGCGTCTAATTTTCCGAGGGCGTCCGCTGTTTGCATAACGGGCTTAAAAATTTTACATAACTCAATAAGCAAACCGGTAAATAAGCCCTGTTCTAGGGATGAAATTTTTTCTTCAGCGCTCAACACTTTTTCTTCAAAGCTTTTTAACTCATCTGAAATAAAACGCTCTCCGTTAACGAGCGTTTGTCTTCTTTGAAAAGAAGAGGGCATTTGATGCGCCTGCCCTTTACTGACTTCAATATAATAGCCGAACATGCGATTGAAGCCGACTTTGAGTGTTTTAATGCCGAGCTTTTCTCTTAAGTCCGCTTGATAGCGAACAAGCCACTCATCGCCATTGTCTCTTATGGTTTTTAGATCGTCTAATTCTTTGTTATAGCCGAAGCGAAAGATGTTACCGTCTGATAATCTTAAAGGCAAAGAGTCATTTAAAGCCTTGCTAAGAAGAGCGACTGTTTCAGGAAACAAATGGATGTTTGCTTCAATTTTTTGTAAAGTGGCGCTTGGAAATGCGTTTTCTTTTAAAAAATTTTTAATGTTTGGAAGCGATTGCAGTGATTGAAAAAGAGCGCCGACATCTCTTGGGGCGGCCGTTGCACTCGAGATCCGCATCATAAGACGCTCAAGATCTTTCACAAAATTAAGAAAATAACGAAGCGTTTCTAAAAATTTAGGTCCGTTAACAAAGACTTCAACTGCTTTTTGCCTTTCCTGAATGTGCTTTAATGAGAGAAGGGGCCTTTGTATCCAATCGGTTAGAAGCCTTCCGCCCATAGGGGTTAAAGTCTCATCTAGAATATGTAAAAGAGTGTTTTTTTGGCTTTTATCTTTTAGGGAATGAGTCAATTCAAGATTTCGAAGAGTCGCAGGATCAATGGATAGGAACTCATTTTCAGAAAGAGTCTTAACCGATTGAATGTGATCAAGGGACAAAAGTAAATTTTCTTTTAAGTATTTTAAAAGACAACCGCCTGCTTGAATCCCGGGATTCATCTCTTTTAAACCAAAACCATCGAGAGTAGCCGTCTTAAAATGGCTAAGTAAAAAATGAACGCTGTTTTCAAATGAAAATTTCCAATTTTCTTCTCTTTGAATAAGCGGGTTGAAAGAGTGCTCCATGTCATGAAGCAAATGAGAATAGTGTGAAGCAAATTTTTTCGAGACAATAATTTCACGTGGAAGAATTTTCCAAAGTTCATTTCTTAAATTTGAGATTGAATCAAATTCAACGATGTAAAAAGCGCTTGTGGTTAAGTCAATAAAACTTAATCCAAAAAAAGAAGAAAATTCTGTGATTGCCGCAAAATAATTATTATTTTTTTCTTCAAGCAAGCTTGAATGAACCAAGGCTCCCGGCGACACAAAGCGAACCACTTCCCGCTTTACGATCCCTTTTGTTTCTTTGGGATCTTCAATTTGCTCCGCAATGGCGACTCTAAACCCTTTTGCAATTAACTTATCTATATAAGATTCGCTAGCATGCGAGGGAATCCCTGCCATGGGAATTTCTTGTCTTTTAGTTAAAGTCAAATCCAAGGTTTTAGATAGTAAAACCGCATCTTCGTTAAACGACTCATAAAAATCGCCCAATCTAAAAAGTAAAAGCGCGTCTCCCGCCTTTTCTTTGCAGGCATACCACTGCGCCATCATAGGTGAAATTTTAGATTCAGGGTTTTTGGAATCCTCAAAACTCATTTTTGCTCCGCTTTATTAGGCTCATTCAAAACTCCATTCAATGGTTAAAATAGCTGTTATTTGAACAAAACCAGCCCATTTTCCAAAAAAAGCGACTTTCGAAAAAAGTCAATTCTAAAAACTTGTAAGGCTTATAGTTTTACCAAGATTGGATTCGATCGCGCAAGCAAAAAAAGAGAGTTTATTGAAAGGAGAGGTTTAAGGCTCAAGCTTTGTTTTAGAAAGAACCGATATTCCAAAAGATTTAAGGCTGTTTACCTCATGGAGGTGGGTCATAAGAACATGGACAGCCGTAACATCAAATTGCTTAAGTAGTTGACTTGCAAGAGCATAGTAGCTGATTTTTAAATTAGAATGTTGACATCTGTCTTTAGTGATGGGCTCGGGGTGGTAAAAAAGTATGCCGGAATTTTCTTTTGATAAGGCATTAAGAGAATCGTGAAGATTTTTTTTACAATGACAACTTTTACTTAAAAACACATCCCCTTCTAAGCATCCTTGATGGATACGGAGCAAGCAGCCGTTTTTAATTTTTCCTTTGATAAGCGCAAAATGTTCGTTTTTTGTAATCTTATCCGCATAGGTTAAACAGGTGAAAGGGCCAAAAGCCGTATCCAGTTGTTTTTCATTTTTTATTTCAAGAAGCGCTTCGTAATAAAGACGGTAATGAATAATGTCTTTGATGTTTAAAATTGGGATATGGTGCTTTCTTGAAAAAAATTTAAGCTCCTCTTGATTGGTAAGTTCGCCATCATTATTTAATATTTGGCAAATGACAGAAGAGCGATCCATTTTGGCAATATTCATAAGATCGACGGCGGCATCAGAGGGCGTTCTCTTTTCTAAAACACCATTTTGAGAGGCTTTTAAAGGAAAAATATGACCCGGTGTGACAAGATCATGGGGGGACGCCTTTGGGTGGATGGCGGTTTTTATGGTTTCGGCTCTATCTTGGGCTGAGCTTCCCGTTTTAATCTCTTTTTTATCAATGGATAGGGTAAAGGCGGTTTTACTATGCGATGAGCTAGACATTAATGGCAGCTTTAAAGACTCCACCTTATTTGGGTCTAAAGCTAAACAGATTAATCCTTTAGCTTCCGTTGACATAAAGTTAATGGCTTTTGAGGACACCTTTTCTGCCGGAAGAATAAGGTGGGCTTCATTATTTGCCGCTTCTTCATCGACTAAGATGACCATTTTGCCTTTTCTTAAAGAAACAAGCGCCGTATTGATCCTTTCTAGGGATTGTTCCATGTCTTGCACCAATTTTAAAAAAAATTATTTGAAAAGCTAAGTTTTGAGTAATCGCGAAAATAAAAAAAATATTTTACACTGTCAACAAATATAATTTCGTTTATGAAGTTAGGTATTTTCTAGGAAAGCCCAAGAAACGTTAATTTCAGGTTTAAGGGAAAGTAAATGAGATCCTTAAGAATCATAAGTTTTTTTTGCCTTCTGGCATTATTTAATGCAGAGGCAGATGAAGTTAAAAAAGAACCTTGTCCTTCTCCATTTTGTTTAGAACCCAATTGGTGGGGCTATTTCGAATCGGATAAAGATCTTAATGACAAAATTTTAGAGGCCGTCAAAGAGCTTGAAAAGCTTCAAAATAAAATGCCGGAAGATATGCAGCAAGAGACTTTACCATTTGTCAATCAAGTGGCTGTAAATTTGAATGCGTTGCCTGAAATTAAAAATTTGAAAGTGGAGATGCCGGAACCTAAGACTTATTCTAAAAATTATTCCATCGACGAGTATATTGAGATTGCCGCACAAAATCATAACCTTTTAAAAGCAATTGATGAAGAAGAAAAAGAGCTAAACGAAGAAATAAGAAAGAATGCTAAGACAGAAAAGCAATTAGATGCTTTGATGGCCTCTTATAGAAAACTTACTAATAGAACAAATGAGCGGCTTTTGCAAGGGCTCAAGTTATACTCTCTTCAATCAAGCTATGCTATAGAAAAACAAAAAGAGCGCCTTTTAAAAGAAAAGAAGAATGCGCTTTTAGAAGAGTCAAGAGCAAAAGAGCTTGAGCTTGCTTACGCGTTATCAAATCTTTCTATTACCGATTCTGAAAAACAGCTTAAAAAAAAGCTAGAGTCCCTAAAAAAAGACCTCTCCATGGCAGAGCTTGGCTCGCTTCATGCTGAAATGAGCGCCTCAAGCAAAGTCGGTGAGAGCTTAAAAAATGAAATGGCGGTTGAATACTCTCTCCAAAAAACTCTTTCCTCCTACATCCATGAAGCTTTCATACGTCTTGATATTTTAAAGTCTCATGCAGAGATTTTTTTTAAAAAATGGCTCGATAAAAAAATTCCCAAAAATGACGCCCAATTGGAGGAAAAGCTTTCAGAATGGTTGCTAGAATTAGAGGACATTCATCAAGAGCTTAAAGCTTGGAATCTAAAAGTTGAAACGACTTTTCAAGGACTTTTACATCATAATTTTGACAATACCTTATTTAATACCCCGAAAAGTGAAGAAGATCAAACCAATGAAACTTTTAAGCTATATGAGGTCGCGAATGAAAACTTAAACAACATCAATAAACTTAAAGGACAGTTGGCTGCGCTTTACCATCTTTCCCGGCAAATGGAGCGGATTCTTTATGAGAAATCGCCTTTCTTTCATTTCTTTTATTCCTTAAGCGATGCCTTTAGCGACTTTTATATTGAAACTAAAAAGTTCTTAAATCAAAGCATTATTAAAGTTGGGGATATCCCGATCACCCTTTCAAGCTTGATTGAAAGTTTTTTAATTGTTTCTTTTGCAGCTTTATTCTCCTTCTTTTTAAGAAAAGCTTTAAAGCGATTTTTGACTCATAAGGATAGGATCTCTTTATCCTCTCTTTTTATCATCGATCGTTTAGTTCACTACCTTCTCATGCTAATCGGTATTGCCATTGCCTTAGCTAACCTTGGCTTAAATTTCAGCAGTCTCATGCTTGTTTTAGGAGCGTTGAGCGTCGGGATTGGATTTGGACTTCAAATGATTGTGAATAACTTTGTGAGCAGTCTAATTATTCTTTTTTCAAGAAACATTAAGGTAAACGATTACATTCAGTTATCTAGCGGAGAATGGGGTCAAGTTACGGATATCAACATTCAAAACACGATCATTAGAACCTCTGATGGAATTGAAGTGGTTGTCCCCAATTCTGAACTCATTGCGCAAAAATTTGTGAATTGGACTATGAAAGACCCTTATAAAAGATTGCATATTGCGTTTGGGGTAGCTTATGGTACGGATAAAGAGCTTGTAAAAAAAGCCGCCATGGAAGCGGCACTAGAGGTTCCAAGTACTATTTCCAATCACCCAAGGCTTGAAAATCCAAAGGTGGTGTTGAATAATTTTGGTGACAATGCCCTTGAATTCGAGTTGATTGTATGGGTTAATCTTTTAACTGCTAAAGGCTCGCATGGTTCGCTTTATTCAGGTTACAGATGGCATCTAGATGATGCGTTTTCAAAGTACGGTATTGTGATCCCTTTTCCTCAAAGGGATATTAGAGTTTATTCAGGTAATGGGTCTTCCAAGAAAAAAGAAGAAGAGGAAGATGGCTTTAAAAGCTTTGCGATAAAAACTTAAAAAGTTTTGAGGGAATATTCAAAATGGATTATATAGCCTCTCTTTCATTTCAGAGGATATATGAATTATTTTAGATTTTCTTTGTTTCTTTTCTTTCTTTTCGCACGATCACTAAATGCTTTAACTTTTTTAGAGGACTCTTTAGTTGAGATTACAAAAGGGGACCATCAAACTTTAATAAGAGCTGAAAGCCATGTTTTTTTTAAATGCTCTGAATTAAAGAAAGAAAACGTCTTAGATATTCAGTTCTCAAAAGAAGATGGAACCGTTTTCCTTTTAAATGAAGAAGATAAACCTTTACACATCGATGGGAAAATCATAACCAATGGAGCTTTAGAAGTCCTTTCTAGCGAAAGTGTTTTCTTAGGGGAAAAGTCTTCTCTTGAAGTGCATGGGTTAAGAATAACTTCTGAAAAAACCATATCTCATCAGGGACGGATCTTTAGCCCAAGCGAAAAGGTTTGCTTAACCGCAAAAGAAATTTTCCTTAAAGACGATTCCAAAATTGATACTTCAGGAGAAAGCCTCGGAGGGGATGTTTATATAGGAGGGGGATGGCATGGTAAAGACCCTTTGATTCGAAACTCTGACATCGTGTCCATGGATCGAAAGGCTATTATTATTACCGATGCTAAAACAAACGGGAAAGCCGGGGATGTCGTTCTGTTTTCTAAAGATCAAATGCTTTTTCTTGGCACGATTCATGTTAGAGGAATGGAACAGGGAGGCAATATCGAGGTCTCTTCGGCACAAAAATTATTTTTTGATGGTTCTATTGACGCCCACTCCGATTCAGGTCTTGACGGCTCTTTACTCATTGACCCTGAAACTATAACTATTCAAGCAACGGGAGCCAATATTGACGGTCTTGGTCTTGGCAATGATATTACAACAGCAAACGAACTTTCAAACCCATTAGTGTTTCCTGGAGTCAATAGTATAATTACTTCAGGAGCCGTCAACTCTCTTTTGACAGGCGGCGTTTCGATGACGCTTGCAGCTGTCACCTCTATTACTGTGGCAAGTCCAATTACAGCAACAGGGGTTGTCACAAGCTTAACTTTTGATGCACCGACACTTTACTTGAATCAGCCTATTTCCTTACCAAGCGGGGGTGTGATTAATGGTACTGCTACAGTTGTTAATGTAGGTCCCGCAGGCTCAATTCAAAACGCGGTTGATGCCGCAGCTCCCGGTTCGACTGTTAATATTGCTCCGGGAACTTATGTTGAAGAAGTTTATATCAATAAAGACCTTACCCTAAATGGCAGTGGAAGAGATAACACGACCATTCTCTGCCCAACTTTAATGACGCCTTTAAATAACACCTTTGTTTTTACAATTAATGGGGCG
Source organism: Criblamydia sequanensis CRIB-18 (assembly GCF_000750955.1). NCBI lineage: Bacteria > Pseudomonadati > Chlamydiota > Chlamydiia > Parachlamydiales > Candidatus Criblamydiaceae > Candidatus Criblamydia > Candidatus Criblamydia sequanensis. The sequence goes on from NZ_CCEJ010000003.1 coordinate 289,708, forward strand.
ACCTATCACCCTATCGTTTTGGCAGAAGATGCGAATAATATCAATATCCAGAATTTGACAGTCGATGGCAATAGCCAGGCGAGCAATTTTTTAAGCTTCCGGTTTGTAGGTATCGGCTACCATAATGCCAGCGGCATTATTCAAAATAATCGGGTTACAAATGTAGAAGATAGCTTCCCTGGAGGAGGAGCCCAGCATGGCTTTGCTATTTTGGGAGCGATTGATCTTGGGGCTCATGTGATTCAAGTGATGGATAATATCGTTGATAGATTCCAAAAGCAAGGGATCACCATGAGAGGCAATTTAACGGCTGTGATTTCAGGAAACACGGTGACAGGCGAAGATCCGCCTTCTCTTGCCACTTTAAATGGCATTGTCATCCAAAATGGCGCCCATGCAATCATCATAAATAACACGGTGGCAGATATTATTTCTGCAACCCCGGGTGTGGATTCAGTGGGGATCTTTTTAATTGGTGCCGCACCCAATTCGACGGTGACAAGCAATTCTATTAGCAATGGAAATATTGGCGTTTATAGCATTAATGCCGGAAATAACTTTAATATCGCGAATAATATTATCGCAGGGCATTCTTCACTTGGTGTCTATGTTCAAGATACTACAGGCTTAACCACTATTTTGAGTAATACGATTGATTGCGTTGGTTCTGTATCAACCGCTAATGTTGAAGTTTTGAATCCCGATACCGGAATGCCGATAGGAAAGGTGTTCTTGGACCCGCCAACTTATAATGTCTACTTGCTAAGTTCAACCAATCAGCCTTATCATTTTTCGAATAATACCTTTTTAAATTGCAACGTCGGACTTGCAGCTGAAGGAAATGGCGTTTTAGGCCCTCAAGTGAACATGAATAGCGATAGCTTTACAGGTCAAGACTTTTACATACAGTTAATCAATAACCCGAATAATATTTGGCCAAGCACAGCTTCTGTTTCTTTCGACGGTTTAATGTCCGGATTTATTACTTTTGAGCAATATCTTGAGATTCAATCAAAGTTAGTCGGAAATTTTCAAGACCCGGCCCTGGGCATTATTCTGGAGTTTATAGAACCGTTGCCCCCGGATCCTCCGGAAACTTTTATTGGGGAACTCAGGAAAGACAAATTCTTAAATAGAACCGAATATTGCCTTCGAGCGACTTGGACTAATAGTCCAAGCCCTAACGTTGTGGCTTATAGAATTTATTTCAACGGTCAACTGGTTAAGGAAGTTCCGGCAAACGCTCCTCATACTTTTATTACAGAGTTAAAAAATAAGTCGGATGCCTATAGATACAGTATAACTGCCGTAAATAATATGGGGCTTGAAAGCGATCCAACACCTATTGAGGTGATCCAATGATTAAAAAATGGATTGGAATAGTTTTAGTAGCTCTTAGCACTGAACTTTCTTCAGTAGAGTTTGAATCAACCACTTTTGAAGCTAGAGTTTCAGCCTTTGTCCCTGTATCCCATCGATTTAGAGGAATATATGGAAATGTTATGCCCTCTTATGGCGCTGAAGTGAACACTTTCTTTAATGAAGGAAGAGCGTTTTGGCTTAATTTCGACTGGCTTTCAAAAAGCGGCTCTTCGATCGGATGCGGGGGCAATGATACCAAAGTTAAATTTGCTATCCTGAGCTTGGGGTATAAAAAAATGATCCCTCTACCGTTTGCTCAATTTTATTGGGGGTTAGGGGGTGTCCTTTCTGAAATCAATGTTAAAAATAGAAGGGATGATTTTAGAGAAAAAGTCAGTCGTTTTTCACCGGGTCTTGTTTTAAAATCCGGTTTCTATATCCCAATTCAAAGAACTTATTTTGCCAATTTTTTTGCGGATTATTACGTTCAGCCGGGGGTTTTTAAAACGAGTGTCGATATCGGGGGGTTGAGAGCCGGTGTGGGAGTGGGTATTCAATTCTACTAACGTAGGAGATTCTATCGCCTGAATTAGTAAATTTTTTATTTTAATTAAGTAAGTAAATTGTTGTTTTATTTAGTAGCATTACTTACGATATTTCCTTTTAATAAAAAGGAATTATTATCATGCAAGCGACCGCTAACGATCAAGCTTTTGTTTCCTTAATCATTAGAAGGGTAGACCATAAGCCCCCCCTTAGCTTTCAGGTCCCCGCTGATACAAAGGTTGAGACTTTAAGGGAGTTGATAGAATCCGAGGTGGGTAAAGGCAATCCTTTTATTAAAAAAAACGACTTTAGGTACCGTTTTCATTTAAACATCAAAAGTCATGAAGAATCTTTACGAGATAGTGAAGTTATAGGAAGCATGACGGATTCTAAAACAGGGTCAGTTTTCTTAAACATGTACCCAAAAGGGCCTTATTATCCGCATGAAGCCTATTTTGAAAAGATTGATGAAAAGGAAAAAAGAGCAGGTTCGCAAGAGACTTTATTAGAGTTATTCAAAGATTTTTCAGAAAAAATCCGAAAATCTGCAGAATTTTCCGATGAGAAAGTGATTTACGGGTTTTGGACTTCTGCTTTCTTTAAAAAAATTGAAGAAGATCCCGGCATTTTAGATAAACTGGATATTGAAGTATCTCCTGCAAGGATGCGTGAAATTTATAAGAAGTATGGAATTATCGCTCTTCGAGAGCCCGAAAACAAATTTTTGGACATTTTGCTTTATTGTGGAAATAACCCTGTTTTCTCTTCAGCCATGGGTTGCACCTATGCTGAGAGGGAGTTTGAAGAAATTGACTATCATCGACATGTCGGGAAGACAACGATCGATATCGATCCCTTAATGAATCCTTGCTTGATTGCAGTTTGGCCATCCCGCAATCTACTCACCTATTTATCGGAATTTCTTATCATCTCCTTGGAAGGGGATGGAATGGAGCCTATTTCGACCCTTCTTAAAAATGAAATAGAAATGGAAAAGGGATTGAAGTTTTTAGCGGAAGTAATGTTCTTATCCGGAAAAGTTGCTTCTTTTAGATTTAATAAACCCCTAGCGGTAGAAACCGGTGAAGGAGAATTAACAGGGGATTTTAATGACCCTGTGTTTTACGAAAATTTTAAAGGGAATCCTTTATCAAAAGTCACTTGGTACGTGAAAAGCGGAGATGCGCTGGAATACGCAAAAAAATTAAATGAGCCTTTTATAGAGGATCTAACTAGGAAGGCAGATAAGCTTGGCTTCGATTTAGGAATCAGTAAGGTGGAATTAAACCCTTTTCCAAGCTTGCATCTAAGCTATGAATTTTACTTTATTAAAAAGTAGTTCTTTTTTAGCCAGGTTTCAAAGAGGGCTCGAAGCCAGAAATAAACGATTAAGCTGCCAACTCCACTAAGGCCGAAGATCAGGTAGCAAAGAAATATGCTGGCTATTCCAAAAAGGGTGCTAGAAAGGCTATTCTTTCGAGCCGTATTTAATCTAAACCCCTGTAGGCACTTTCCCCAAAAAATTTTTAAAATAGAATTCTTCTTCATATTGCAATTTATTTTTTTTGAATATAAAATTTATAACTTCTTAACAAAATTTTGTCAACATACATAACTTTGATGAATTAATAATAAGTAAAGAGGTTATACTATGTTAGACTTAAATGTTTCTTTTAAAGAAGTAGGGGCTGGGACTCGATTAGGCGCTTCAGTCTATATGCTAAGCCAGATCCCGGAAAGACTCATCATGAGTATAATTTCAATCGCAAAAATGGCGTTATTTGGAGCGCTAACTGCTTTAACCTTTGGAAAATTTCCTGTATTTTCTTATGAAACTCAAATGAGTTATTATAAAACTTGCAATAATCTTGGTTCTCTCTTTCTTTGTATCACTTCCATTCTATTTCCTTTGAATTCCTCTAATTTAATGCATAACCTTAACAGATGGTGCTTTGATCGCATTGATCAAAAAACAAAAGATGGCTGCAAGGATGATGAGGGTTATAATTTTTATATGAACAAAAACATCCTCTAAAATAAACTCTTTTGAAATTCGCTTTGATTGGAAAAAGAAGACTGTTGTTGGACAAATTTTTTGATAAATTTTGAGGCCATATGCATACCTATGGTCGAAAAATTTAGCGGAAAAAGTTGCCAAAAAGAACCCATTTAACCATCGAATGGAATTTCAAAAGAAAGTCTAATATCATAAAGCCGGGCTCACCTTAAACCGGCTTTATTTTTCAAAATATTCCTTCCTTCTTTAAAACCTTCTTTTAAAAGAGAGTTAAGGGTTGACAGCTTTTTTAAATAATTGCTATCTATACCGAAGCCAAGTGTAAAGATAATTTTCATTTTTATTTTCGCGATTACGATTAAGGTGGCTTCGGTGTCTGATTTTTTTCCCGTCTATATTTATCTTGGTCTTGCTCTGATTGTCACTTTGACGCTGCTCTTTCTGTCCTCTATCATTCCCTCAATCAATAAATCGCCGGTAAAATTCCTGCCCTATGAGTCCGGAATTCAAACAGAGACTGATCTTTTAGAAGAGCGTTTTTTACTAAGACACTACCTTGTAGCGCTCATATTTCTTGTTTTTGATATCGAAATCATTTTCTTATATCCATGGGCTGTCATTGCGAAAGAAATTGGCTCATTTGCTTTTTATGAAATGTTCTTTTTTATGTTGGCTTTGGTTGTTGGTTTTACATACGTTTGGCGAAAAGGGGGATTGCAGTGGGAATGAATCATAAAGAAAAGGCTCCTTTTTTAGTCGCGCCGCTTGAAAAATTAATTAACTGGGCAAGACAAAATTCTCTTTGGCCGGCACAATTTGGACTTGCTTGCTGCGCGATTGAAATGATGTCTGCTGCCGCAAGCCGCTATGATATGGCAAGATTCGGCATGGAGGTTTTTAGAGCTTCCCCAAGACAAAGCGATGTAATGATAGTAGCCGGACGAGTCAGTCAAAAAATGGCTCCTGTTCTAGTCACAATTTATGAACAGATGCTAGAGCCTAAGTGGGTCATTGCTATGGGAGATTGCGCTTCTTGCGGCGGGATTTATAACAACTACGCCATTATTCAAGGAGTAGACAAGTTAGTTCCGGTCGATGTCTATGTGGCAGGCTGTCCGCCAAGGCCTGAAGCTTTAATTGACGGGCTAATTATGCTACAGAAAAAAATTCAAGCGGGACGAGACTTTAGGGGTTAACATGACAGTAGAAGAAATCATTACCGAGATAAAAGAAAAAGATCCCGAAATCCTTCTTTCAGAGGTTCGCTATCATAATCAGATTACAGTTGAAATTGCCAACTCAAGAATTGTTGAGCTTCTTAGCTCTTTAAAAAATGAATATGGTTTTGAAGTGCTGATGGATTTGACAGCGGTTGACTACATCTATCCCGAAATCAAAACCAAAATGGTCTATTTTCTGCATAATCCTAAGACTTATGAAAGAATTCGCGTTATTAGTTTTGTCAATAGAGACAATGCCATCGATTCTGTCGTTCATCTTTGGGAAGGCGCCGATTGGTATGAAAGAGAAGTCTATGACCTATTTGGAATCGTTTTTAAGGGTCATCCCGAGTTAAAAAGAATTTTGATGCCAGACGATTGGAAAGGCCACCCCTTAAGAAAAGATTATCCTTTAACTGAAGAATCTGTTGAATTCAAACATGGCGTAAAACCTAAGAACCCATCGGAAATTATCCCACATGTCAAAAGCAAGATTTGACCTTGAAGACCCAATAGGATCAGAGGAAATACTGGAGTTAAATTTAGGGCCGCAGCACCCGTCTACCCATGGTGTTTTACGTCTTAAGCTTCGTCTTGATGGAGAAGTTGTAATATCAGCCGAGCCGGTTATCGGCTATCTTCATACAGGTGTTGAAAAAGAATGCGAGTCAAGAACGTTTCTTCAAGTGTTTACTCTCGTTGATCGCTTGGATTATTTGTCGGGTCCATCAGAAGAGCAGGCCTTTGCTCAAGTCGTTGAAAAAAATATGGGGATTGAGGTTCCGGAAAGAGCTCAAACGATCCGTCTTATTCTTCTTGAATTATCAAGGATTGCAAGCCATTTGCTTTGGCTTGGAACAAGCGCGCTTGAGCTTAACATGTCTTCTGTCTTCATGTACTGCTTTGCGGAAAGAGAAAAAATTTTAGATCTCTTTGAAGAGATGTCCGGCGCAAGGATGTTTCCCTCATGCTGGCGAATTGGCGGGCTTGCCTATGATTTAGAGCCTGGCTTTGAAGCGAATGTCCGCCAATTTTTAAAAGATTTTCCCAGTACCTGGAAAGATTTAGACGCTCTTTTAACCAATAACTATGTCTGGTGTGAAAGGCTTCAGGGGGTGGCTGTCATTGATGAAATGACAGCTAAGCAATACATGTGTACAGGCCCTGTGTTAAGAGCGGCCGGCGTTCCCTACGACATCCGTAAAATTTATCCCTATCTTGGTTATCAAAACTACCAATTTGATATCCCGACTTATAAAAGGGGAGACTCCTACGATCGCTATCTTGTCCGTCGAGATGAAATGAAAGAAAGCGCTCACCTTGTTGAGCAAGGTCTTAATAAATTAAAGCCCGGACCTGTCATCACAAGCGATCGAAAAGTGGCGCTCCCTCCAAGAAGAGAATTAGCTAGGAGCATGGAAGCTGTCATCCATCAATTTAAACTTGTGAGTGAAGGCATTCACCCGGAAGCCGGCGAGCTTTATGAAGCTGTAGAATCGGCAAGAGGAGAGCTTGGCTATTATTTAGTTTTTGATGGCAGCAATAAACCCTACCGGCTAAGAGTGAGATCCCCTTCTTTTACTCACGTTGAAGTATTAAAAAAGGTGTTGGTAGGCCTTAAGTTATCAGACGTTGTAGTGGCCATAGCCAGCATGGACCCGATACTTGGAGATGTGGATCGCTAATGATAAGTGAAAAGACAAAAGAAGCTATTTTCAAATTACAAGCGCTCTATCCTAAAAAAAGATCGGCTTTAATACCGGCTTTACACCTTGTTCAAAATGAAGTCGGCTATCTTCCCCTAGATATTCAAAGCGAAGTGGCGGACCTATTTGGAATTGAGCCAAATGAGGTCAATGCGGTCGTGACTTTTTATGATATGTTTTATGACAAGCCGGTTGGAAAGCATCTCATCCATGTTTGTAAAAATGTTTCCTGTATGCTTAGGGGATCAGATGAAGTGATAGGAAGTCTTTGTCAAAAATTAAAGGTCGACCTTAAAGAAGTCACAGAAGATGGGGAATTCACAGTTTTCGCCTCTGAATGTTTAGGCGCTTGCGATAAGGCTCCCATGATGCTTGTCGATGATGAAGTGATAGGGCCTATTAAACTTGAAGACTTGGATAAAATATTAGCGGATGCAAAAAAAGGGCCGGGTCACCCAAGTCCTGTAGATCTAGGGGCTATCTCTCATGGGTGAAATGCGCATTCTGACAGAATATATCGATAATCCCAACCAGTCCGACATCAAGACTTATGAAGCTAATGGCGGCTATCAAGCTATTCGTAAAGTCATTCCAAAAATGGAACCTGAAATGTTAACCCAAATGGTTAAGCAATCAGAGCTTAGAGGAAGAGGCGGAGCCGGCTTTTCAACAGGGTTAAAATGGAGTTTTATTCCAAAAAATACCGATCAGCCAAAATACCTTGTCTGCAATGCCGATGAAAGCGAACCCGGGACTTTTAAAGACAGGCTTCTTATAGAGCATGACCCTCATCAAATTATTGAAGGGATGATTCTTGCAAGCTATGCCATAGGAGCCAATCTTAGCTTTATTTACTGCCGCGGAGAATATTTTAAAGGAATTGAAAATTTAAGAAGAGCGGTTAGGCAAGCCAAAGAGGCAGGCTATCTAGGCGACCATATTTTGGGGTCTGATTTTTCTTTAAGTATTGTTGTTCATCCGGGCGCCGGAGCTTACATTGCAGGAGAAGAGACGGCTCAATTAAACTCTCTTGAAGGCTATAGAGCGACACCAAGGCTTAAGCCTCCTTTTCCGGCTGTTTCAGGTCTTTATAACAAGCCTACCATCATCAATAATGTTGAAACTCTTTGCAACCTCCCCCACATCGTTAATAAGGGTGTCCTGTGGTACCAATCTATTGGAAAACCCCCTAAAGATACCGGAACTAAAATATTTCAAGTCAGCGGACAAATTAGAAAACCGGGCTGCTATGAATTTCCTCTCGGGGTTTCCTTAAGGGAAGTCCTTGAAACCGCAGGCTTTATGCTGCCCGGCAGGACCTTTAAAGCTTGCTATCCGGGAGGTTCTTCATGCGCCCTATTAACGGAAAAAGATCTTGATATCCCTATGGATTTTGAGTCCCTTGCCGCAAGAAAGTCAGCGCTTGGAACCGCATCCATTATCGTTTTAGATGACACGGCCGACATGGTAAAAGTTGCGACAAGGCTTATGGAATTCTATCAAAATGAATCCTGCGGCAAATGCACCCCATGCCGAGAAGGGACTAGGTGGGTGGTTCAAATACTCACTCGTATTGAAAACGGAAAAGGGACGTTTGAAGATTTAAAGGTTATCGAGCAAGTTTGTCAAAATATGGAAACTAATTCTTTTTGTCCCTTGGCAGTTGGGGCAGCTCCTCCCATTTTAAGCGCTATGATGGAATTTAGAAGCGAATTTGAAAATTATATCCGTAAAAACCCCAATGCGAATGAATACCCTAAAATGCGTATTGCTTACCCCTACAAGTGAAACATGCTGACTTTGGCTCAAAATAAATTGATTACTTTAACCATCGATGGGAATCAGGTTTCAGTTCCGCAAGGAACGACTGTTTATCAAGCATCGAAGCAACTTGGCATTGATATCCCGATTTTTTGCTATTTAGATAGATTGCCTCCTTTTGGCGCTTGCCGAATGTGCCTTGTTGAAGTTGAAAAAATGGGTAAGCTGCAAGCTTCTTGCACCCTTCTTGCAACAGACGGCATGGTGGTCACAACCCAAAGCCAAAAAGCCATCCAGGGAAGAAATGAAATAATTGAGCTTTTACTCATCAACCATCCCCTTGATTGTCCCATATGCGATAGAGGAGGGGAATGTCCTTTGCAAGAAAATGCGCTTGCCCATGGCCCGGGTGTCAGCCGATTCTTTGAAGAAAAAAGACATTTTAAAAAGCCTTTGCCATTAGGCCCTGTTTTAATGCTCGATCGAGAGCGTTGCATTATCTGCGCAAGGTGCACAAGGTTTTGCGATGAACTATCGGGAGATCATGCCCTTGAATTTATTGAAAGGGGATATCGAACCGAAGTTGGCACACCGAAGGGCGAGCCGATCGAGTCAAAGTTTATAGGCAATACGATCATGATCTGTCCTGTTGGTGCTCTTACAAGCCAAGTGTATCGATTTCGTGCAAGGCCTTGGGATAATCATCCTACTAAAACCACCTGTTCTTTATGTCCTGTCGGTTGCAGCATGATTATTGATTCCCGGGACGGTGAAATCATGCGCACCAGGTCTTGCGAGAATAAAGACGTCAATGACCTATGGCTATGCGATAAGGGCTGGTTTGGCTATGAATACACCTCAAGCCAGGATCGGTTAAAAAAAACGCTAATTAAAGAAAATGGGGTTTTTAGAGAAGCCGAATACGAGGAAGCCATAGGTTTAGTCGCAAAAAAAATGCTGGAAGTGAAAGGGAAGACAAGAATAGCAGCTTTTGGCGGCAACACGTTAACTACCGAAGAAAATTACCTATTTCAGCAATTGATCCGTCAAAATGGCGGTGTAAATAATATTGATCATCGAATCGGAACCCCTATTTTTTCATTAGCTGACGAAGGGTTGTCTCCCGGAATGGAATGTTCAATTGGCAGTTTAGAGGAACTAAATTTTGCGATTCTACTCGGAATTGACTTGACGGAAGAGTTTCCTGTTTTATGGCTTCGTTTAAGACAAGCTATTAATAGACACGCCAAAACCCTTTTTGCAGGTCATTTTGCACCTGAAATCGCCCCTTATTTTACTGAAACAATTTTGCATGCACCGGGTGAAGAAATCGACGTTTTAAAAAATCAGGTTAAAACCTTAGCTAATTTTGAGGGGAAAGGGGCTATTTTTGTCGGGCGTCAATACCTTCAAAATAAAAATAGGAAGGCTATTCTTTCCCAAATCCTAAAATTAAATTCTGAGTTTAAAGATGTCAGTTTAAATATTTTGGAAGGCAATTGCAATAGCATGGGCGCTCGGTATGCTGGAGTTCACCCGGAACTTTTACCAAGAGGCGAGAAGTTAAAAAATCCTGGGCTTGATGCTCTAAGCGTTTTAAAAGAAGCTGCAAAAAATGGCTGGGATTTTCTTTATGTGGCCGGATGCAACCCCGCAGCCAAATTTAAAAGCAGTTTATGGGAAAGCGCTCGAAAAAATCTAAAATTTTTAGTTGTTCAAGATCTTTTCCTAACAGAGACTGCAAAAGAAGCCGATGTCGTTTTGCCAACCTTAAGTTATGTCGAAAAAGGGGGAAGCTTTATTAATATTGAAAACCGAGTCCAAAAATTATTTCCCGGGAAAGAAGTGCCCGAAACCCTTTTTAGCGATGCTAGAATTTTTGCTGAAATTGCAAGAGCTGCAAATCAACCCTTAGCAACCGATGCCGCCTTTTTAGAGTCTTTAAAACCAGGGACTCTTCCTTTAAATAGACAAGGAATTAACGCATCTTCCGAATCAATTAGCGAGCAAAACAATCATCAGCTTAAGACAACGTTTTCGAAGAAACTATTTGATCATGGGGTGCGAATGAAACACGACCCTCATGTGTTTCAACTTGTTAAAGAAGCTTTTGTTAGTCTGCACCCGGACGAGGCGAAATCAAGAGGTCTAAAAGAAGGGGATCCGATTAGAGTCACCCATTTGGAAAATAGCATGAACGCAAAAGTGGCACTTAATAAAAAGATGGCTCTTAATACAGCACTCTTTCCTTTAAACTTCCCGGAAGTTGCGGCAAGAGAGCTTGCCGATGAGTTATGGAATGGTTTAGCAATTGAGATAAAGAAGATTTAAAAAATGTTAGAACTTGCTATTGAAACATTGATCAAAGGATTGATTCTTATTTTAATCCTTTTTGGGTTAGCCGCATACATGACTTTTTGTGAAAGAGTCGTCATGGCAAGAATGCAGCTTAGACTTGGTCCTAATAGAGTAGGCCCTTTGGGTCTTTTACAACCTATAGCTGATGGCATAAAACTATTTTTTAAAGAGAGTTTTACACCCGCCAATGCCGAATCGTTAATTTTTTGGATCGCCCCCGGGATTTCTGTTTTTATCGCGCTGTCTTTATTTGTTCTAATCCCATTTGGCGAGCCAATAGAGCTTTGGGGACGAAAAATAAATTTATGGATAGCAGATGTTAATGCCGGTATTGTCCTTATTTTGGCTTTATCCTCGCTTGCAGTTTATGGAGTTGTTTTGGCCGGCTGGTCCTCCAATAACCGCTACTCTCTTCTTGGCGGCTTAAGAGGGACAGCCCAAATGATCAGCTATGAAATTCCGATGGGGATTTCACTGCTAACTGTAATTTTAGCGGCCGGTACTTTAAGCCTTCCTGAAATTGTCGAAAAACAAAGGGACCACTGGTTTCTTTGGACAAACCCGATTGGATTTATGGTCTACTTAATCACAGCTTTCGCCGAAACCAACCGCGCACCTTTCGATTTACCGGAAGCTGAACAAGAATTAACCGCCGGCTATCACACAGAATATGGGGGGCTTCGTTTTGCCGCTTTCTTTTTAGCCGAGTATGTCAACATTTTAGCTGTTTCCTCTATTGCTACAACCCTTTTTTTAGGGGGCTGGCTTGGGCCAGGCAATATTCCCTTCGTTTGGTTTTTTTTAAAAGTTGCTGTCCTTGTTTTTTTATTTATGTGGGTGAGAGCCGCCATGCCAAGATTTCGATTTGACCAGCTCATGCAGTTCGGCTGGAAGATCCTCATTCCCTTAGCCACAATCAATTTAATTATAACTGCTTATTTTGAGGTCGCATGGAATTAAAGCTTAAGCAAAAGCTGTTAAATGTTTTGACCCTGTTTAAAGGACTTTGGATTGTATTAAGACACTCTTTTAAAAAGCCCATTACCATCAGGTATCCGGAAGAGAAAAGAGTACTTCCAAGAAGGTCAAGAGGACGCCATTATTTAACAAAATGGAATGATGGCAAAGAGCGCTGCGTCGGCTGCGAGCTTTGCGCTATTGTTTGCCCCTCACAAGCCATCTATGTGAAAGCTAAAGAAAATGACCCCGAAAACCCTCATTCTCATGGCGAGCGGTATGCCAGCGACTTTCAAATCAATATGCTTAGGTGCATCTATTGCGGCGATTGTGAAGAGGCATGTCCAACCGGCGCGATAATTTTAAGCAATGACTTTGAGCTTTCGGGTTACTCAAGGGAATCTTTGATTTATACCAAGGATATGCTTACCGAAAAGAATCCCGGTGATTCAGGCCGCGATCCAAATAGGGAGATTTAGGAAGTGGCCTTATATGTCCAAGCCATTTTAGGCTTTTTCTTAGTTCTTTCTTCCATGGGTGTGATTTTTGCTAGAAAACCGGTTTATTCAAGCCTTTCTTTTCTAGTCGCGCTTTTAATGCTTGCCGCCCTTTACTTACAGCTTTCTGCCGAATTTATTGCTGTGATGCAAGTTTTAGTTTATGCGGGTGCCATCTTAGTTCTCTTTATCTTTGTCATCGTGCTTTTCCAAGACGCCCATCAAAAGATCAATCTCTATGCCCCTAAAAGCTCCCCTATTTTGATAGGTGGAGCGGTTGGCCTTCTTCTTGCGTCCTATATTTACCTTGCAAGCAAGCTTAAGGGAATTTTTTCGTCTCAAGAGGATTTGCCTCCCTGGTTTGGAACAGTTGAAGCCCTTGGCAAAGCCCTTTATCTGGATTATTTTTTTCCTTTTGAAGCGGTCATTTTGCTTTTTTTAATTGCCATAGTGGGCTCTTTATTTATTGCTAAAAAAGAGAGGTGAGATGAGCATCACAATTTTTGTTTTAATTAGCCTTGCGATGTTTGTTTGCGGCATTATTGGAGTCCTTATAAAGAGAAACACCCTTATTTCTTTTTTATCCATTGAATTGATATTGAATTCGGCCAATCTTCTGTTTGTTGCTTTTGCAAGGGAATGGGAGGATCAAACCGGCCTCGTTTGGGTATTTTTTGTGTTAGTTGTGGCAGCGGCAGAAGCAGCCGTCGGTCTTGCTATTATGATTAACTTATTTAGAGCAAAACAAGTGGTCGATATTGATCAATTTAATACTTTGAGAGAATAGATGGCAGAGATTATTGTCTTAAGTCTTTTTTTACCTTTGCTGGGATTTTTAATCCTTACTTTATTTCATGCTTCTCTTTCTCGAAAAAGCACTGGATTAATCGCTTGCGCAAGTGTCCTTCTCTCTTTTTTGTGCTTTTTTTCCCTTGTCACAACTTACATGGTCGGGACCTATGAAGATACCACCCTCCTCTTGTTTAAGTGGATTCCTATTAAGGGAATTAACGCCGATTTTAAACTTCATTTAGATGAGCTCTCTCTCTTAATGGGGCTTATCATCACAGGTGTCGGCAGTCTAATTCATATTTATTCCATAGGCTATATGGAAGAGGATCCCGACTATATAAGGTACTTTGCTTTTTTAAATTTCTTTGTCTTTGCGATGCTTCTTCTTGTTTTAGCAAGGCACTTACTTTTGCTTTATGCGGGATGGGAAGCGGTGGGCTTAGCCTCTTACCTTCTTATCGGGTTTTGGGTTCAGAAAAAAGAAGCCGGGGATGCTGCCATTAAAGCCTTTGTTATGAACCGGATAGGGGATGCGGGTCTTTTAATTGGAATCCTTCTTATTCTTTATACTTTTGGAACAGGAGATATCGGCGAGCTTGCAGAAAAATTAGAAGGGGGTTTTTCAAATACAAAGTTAATCACGCTGATTACTCTTCTGCTTTTTGCAGGAGCTGTTGGAAAATCAGCGCAAATTCCTCTTCAAACGTGGCTTCCGGACGCTATGGAAGGGCCAACCCCGGTATCGGCCCTTATTCACGCAGCCACGATGGTGACAGCCGGGGTCTATCTAGTGGTGCGGATGAATTTCCTTTTTAATTTGGCTCCTGAAACTCTCAACGTCATTGGCTTTATTGGCGCTCTAACTTCGCTTCTTGCTGCCATTTGGGCCACAAGTCAAACCGATTTAAAAAGAGTCCTTGCCTATTCAACAATTAGCCAGCTTGGGCTTATGTTTTTGGCGACAAGTGTAGGCGCTTACTACGCAGCGATGTTTCACTTAACGACACACGCCTTTGTAAAAGCCCTTTTATTCCTAGCTGCCGGAAATGTCATCCATCAAATGCATGGGGTGACAGAAATGAATCAAATGGGAGGGCTCTATAAAAAATTCCCTATTACCCATTGGCTTTTTCTAATCGGTGTGCTTGCCCTGTCCGGGGTTCCGCCTCTTTCCGCTTTTTTTAGCAAAGACATTATCGTCGAGCTTGAGCATATCACCGGGCATAATTTTTATTTTTATGTGGGGATTATTATTTCCCTACTGACCGCTTTTTATTTAACAAGAGCCTATTGCTTGACCTTTCTTGGAGAGGAAAAAGGCTCTCATCAAAACTTAATAAAAGAAGCGCGCCCTGTTATGTGGGTGCCTGTGTCCATTCTCGCAATTTTGGCCATTGTCGGAGGTTTTTTAGGCTTCTGTTTTTGCCCGATGCCTCTTCTTGAAAAATTTCTTATCGACATTGGCATTACCCCCGGAGAAAAAGAATTGGGGGTAAATTTATTTAACCACATTGAAACCTGGTTTGCGATAGCGGCGACGCTTTTTGGCGTCGGGGTTTCATATTTGATGTTCACACGTTACGTAAAAAAATATAATGTGACTTTCCAATTTATCAAAAAAGCTTTCTATATCAATGAGATTTATGAGGCGGTCTTCGTTGCGCCTTTAAAAAAACTATCAAAAGTCATTGTAAAAGGGATTGAGCCTCATTTGATAGAAGGCTCTATTGAGGGAGCGGTTTTAGGGGTGAACGGAGTCGGAAAGTTTTTACAAAAATATCAAAGCGGCCAAGTACGATCCTATATTGCTTGGATGGTGCTTGGAACTTGCTTGCTTGTCGCTTATTTTATTTTCTAAGAAGGGGCTATGAACGAATTTTTTAGTTTACTACTTGTGATTCCATTTATTGGCTCTTTCTTGTTCTTTACTCTTGGGGCTGTTTCAAAATTTAATGGAAGAGGCTTAGCTTTTGTTTTAGGTGCTCTTCCTCTTCTCTTATTACTGGCAAGATACAATCATTGGCTAGGGGATGAGATAAATATCCCATGGATCTCCCATTTAAATATCAATTTTCATCTTAGGATTGACTCTTTATCCCTTCTTTTTCTTTATCTTGTGGCTTTTATTATCCCGATTAGCATTTTTGCTGTCAGTCCAAATGAGTGCGATCATCATCCTTATTATTACGGTTTGATCTTGCTGCTTCAGGGGTTTCTTTTTATCTTTTTTACAGCGAGGGATTTAGTCGTATTTACGGTGTTTTGGGAAGCTATGCTTCTCCCTTTATTTTTTATCATCAACTTATGCGGAAAAGAAAATCGGGAAAAAGCTGCGCTTAAATTTTTAACCTACATGATTGCAGGCTCCATTTTAATGATAGCAGGCGTTCTTTTTCTTTATTTCTTGGGAACAGCCGAGTCGTTTGATCTAGATGTTTTGGCACAAAATTTGAAAAGCCAATCCTTGCCCTGGATTTTTGGAATTTTTCTTTTAGCTTTTGCTGTTAAGACACCTCTTTTTCCCTTCCATGGCTGGCTCCCTGACGCCTACTATGAAGCGCCGACTGCCGGAACGATTTTACTGTCAGCTCTACTTTCAAAAGCCGGGATTTACGGGATTATCCGCATAGGAATCGAGCTTTTTTCAAATGCAATGCAGGCCTTTCAAATTCCGCTTTTAGTTCTAGCCATTATCGGTGTTTTTTATGGGGGCTTTGCTGCATGGAGACAAAACGATTATAAACGTCTTATTGCCTATTCAAGCTTCTCTCACGTCAATTTTATTTTGGCAGGCCTTTTTATCTGGAGCGAAACCGCTCATGCAGGGGCTATTTTGCAATCGCTTAACCATGGCGTTACGATTGCAGCCCTCTTTCTAATCTCCGGTTGGCTTGAGGAAAAAACGCAAACCACTTCTTTAAAAAACCTTGGGGGACTAGCTCACTATTTCCCCTATTTATGCTGGTTTACGATGGCTTTTATTTTAGCATCCGTAGCTCTTCCCGGTACCAATAATTTTGTTGGGGAAATCATAATTCTTTTTGGCCTTTTTAAGGAAAAACCTGGGTTTGCAGTTTTCTTAACGCTTTCTATTATTCTATCAGCTCTTTACATGCTTAGAATGATGCAAAAGATTTATTTTGGAGAAGGTAGGGAAGAAAAGCTTTTTAACCCTCTCACTATCGACATGGATTTCAAAGAAAAAGCGGTTGCCTTATCCCTATTATTTGTCATTTTTTTAATCGGCATTTACCCAAGTCCTGTCTTAAAGGATGCTGAAGTTGCCGCAAGAATTCTTACTGAAAGAGAATCAAGATGATTACAAAAAACGATATTTTAGCATTGAGCCCCTTACTAATCCTTCTTGGATTTGGATTGCTGCTTTTATTGCTCGAATGCTTTTATAGTAAAGAAACCAAAAAATATGGGTTCTTAGTCGCAAGCTTAGCCTTTATTTTAGCTCTTTTTTTCTCTATGACTCCGGAGAAACCGTTAGGGGAGTTTTTATCCCCATGGATTAAGAGCGATCGTTTGGGGCATTTATTTACCCTTCTTTTTCTTAGCATCGGTTTTTTTGTGACCCTTATTTCTGCAAGCTTTTTTAGTGAAAATGAAACTGACTGCGATGTGACGCAAGGAGAGTATTATTTTTTATTATTATCGGCCATAGCAGGTCTTATTTTAATTTCAATATCGGCAGATTTTCTAACCTTGTTTCTTGGCTTTGAAACTTTTTCTTTAGCTCTCTATGTTTTGACAGCCTATATCAAAAAGTGGAAAGTGTCGCATGAGGCTTCTTTTAAGTATTTTATAATGGGGGCTTTTGCTTCAGGTATTCTGCTATATGGAATAGCTTTTGTTTATGGAGGGATTGGAAATACGGCTTTTGATGGGATGGAAAAGGCTTTAGATACAATTACTGTAGCGTCTAATAAAACGCTTTTCCTTACAGGCCTCATTTTTATAACGGTCGGGCTTTGCTTTAAAGCTGCCATTGTTCCTTTTCATGCTTGGGCCCCTGATGTTTATGAGGGGGCTTCCATACCTGTGACAGCCTTTATGGCAGTGGGTGCTAAAGCGGGCGCTTTCGCAGCTTTTGCACGTATTTTTTTATCAAGCCTTCCAAACCTAGATGAACGCTTTAATCAAATGCTCGTTTACTTAGCGATAGCAACCCTTATCTATGCTAGCTTTGTGATGTTAAGACAGTTTCAATTTAGACGTTTTTTTGCCTATTCCGGGATTTCGCATGCTGCTTTTCTCTTAATCCCAATAGCTGCAAGTGATTCGGATTCGTTGCTTACTCTTCTATTTTACCTTGTGGTGTATAGCTTAGCGACTATTGGCGTATTTGGGGTTGCCGCCATGATTCAAAAAAAGGGGGAGGGTTTTAATTTAAACAACTTAAAAGGGCTTTTCCACCGTTCTCCTTTTCTTGCAAGCCTTCTTGCCATTTGTTTATTAACGTTAGCAGGTATACCCCCGACTGCGGGGTTCTTTGCGAAATTTTTTGTGTTTAAGGAAGCTTTTCAGAAGGGGTATTATATTTTTGTAACGGTCGGTCTACTAACCTCTATTTTATCAGCTTACTACTACTTAAAAATCATGAGCACGCTTTTTACAAGATCCTTTGAGGAGGGAACTTCGTTAAAAGTCTCCTTGCCTTCAACTTTGGCAAGCCTGCTTTCCTTTGTGCTGATTGTGATTATTTCCCTTTTCCCAATCACTTTAATTTCTTTGGTAAGATAAAGATTAAGGAGTCCTTAACCGCTCGCTGATGCCTTTAAAAAGCGCCACTTCGGGGTTATTCTCTTGATTTACAGCATCAAAAAAGAACTGCATATGTTCTTCTTTGGTTGTTTTCATTTCATTAACCACGTTTTGGATAAGTTTTGTCAGTTGAATACCCACTCTTATTTGTTCAGGGGATTTTTGAGGAAGCGCTTTATTAAAGCCTGCCCCCTGAGTGATAGCGGAATTAAAAAACCTTAAGAAGAAAAATTGGGGAGCAAATTTCGCTCCTTCCCCTGGAAAACGCTCATTCACTTCTGTTTCTATGAATTGGTTTAGCTCTTTAATTTGCGAAGGGAATTTCTCGTTTTTGGTAAAGCTATCGACCTCTTTCATAATCATCGAGAAGTCATTCATTAACCTTTTCTGATTTTCTTGTATGATTTCAGCAGCTTTTTCTTTGTCTTGATCCGGTAGATCAACTTCCCTTAATAGATAGCGTTGAGTAGGTAAACGATCAAAAATACCCTTAAGTTCAGAGCCGGTTTCCTTTATCATAACTTGAGTTTGATAAGCGGTGATCATTCTTGCGGCTATGGTGTTTGAACGAAATAGAGTAGCTTTATTAGTCTCCGGAAGATTAAGTTCATTTTTAACAAGCTGCTTTGCAATTTCAATCCCGGCTTTGTCTGAAAGTTTTTCCATAAGATCTGAACAAGTAGCAGGAGTTAAGTGAATACCCATGGCCTCTGCGAAGGCTGTAAAGGATTCTCTTGTGGCTTCATTATTTCCAAGATTTGAAAGATGGTCAAGAAGGGGGCTCTCCTTTGATCTACTTAAATACTCGCCTAAGTTTTTTGCATCATCAGGCTTCATGGATTTTGGGTTGTCGATAAACTTTTTAAGTTTTTTCTCTTCTGAAGTTAAAGAAAGTCCATCATTAGAACTATGAAAAGCCTTTTTTAAATTTGAGGTGGCAAAAGGATAAATTTGTTTAAAAACAGAGATAATGGCAAGAACAGGAGCCATCAATTTTTTCATAATTTGAATATTTCGGTTCTTTTCTAGATTAGCCTTCATGGCGTTGAAAATATTAAATGTTTCATTCGCTTTAGACTTTGATTTCTGTGTGGTTTCCGGATTTGCTATTTCTCTTGAAATTCCTTGAGGGTTGCTGGAGGCGGACATGGAAGCTGCCCCTCTTTGCTCCGAAGCCTCATGCAAAGGTGTTGTTGTATTATCTGTTGGAGTTGCAGCACTACCGCCGACACCAGGTGTCATAAAAATCTCCCTATCTTTCCCAATCCTTGGTTTTAATCAATTCCTTTAAACTATTTCTCCCTTTTCCTTATCGTTGTTTTCCTTTTCCTTCTCTACTTTTTCCGGTTGTTCGAAAGCTTTCTTTACAATAGATGGGTTTCTTGGAAACCTTGTTCTTGAAAAAATAGAACCAGGTCTATTGGGGGAATCTTTAGCCGGTTTTTCAGGCTCAGCTGAGGCGCCTTTATTCTCTTGCGTCTCTGTAAGACCACCAAGCCCTAATCCTTCTTTTTTTTCAGGAACCCTTTTTGAGATGATATTTCCGCTTGTAAATGGAGGCTTTTCCGTTTTTTCTTCTACATCATAATCTTGAACGGGAGGTTCGTCCTTGTCTAGAGGGATATTTAGCAATTCAGCAAGTCCTGTGCCTCCCGGCTTTTCAGGTATTACCGTTCCACCTCTTGAAACAGCTCCCTCTACCTGTCCAGGTTTCGGCTTGATTACATCCTTACTTTGTTCTCTCGTCTCAGGGGCTTCTTCTTTCCATTCTTCCTCATCACTTTCTAAAAACCAGTCCTCCTCCTCTTTTGGATTTATAGCCTCTTCTCTTACAGTAATTTTGCCTTCATCTTTGATGGGTTCATCTTTACCGGTTAACCAATCTTCCTCATTATCATACGGATTAACATCAAGGCCTGCATCCTTTAGTGGCGGAGGAATTTCTTTTTCTTCTTCCTCTTCAATATAATCAGGAGCCGGTACGGACCCAAGGCCTGACAAATCGGCAAAACCTCTATTAGATTGAGGTATTACGGGGGTACCCCCTCTTGTAATAGCCCCTTGTACCGGTCCAGGTTTCGGTTGAATTCCTTTTCCAGACTCTTCAGTTTTTTCCTTAGACGATGTATCTTCTTTTTCTTCATCCTTAAAGCGAACATGTTTTTCAATTTTAGGAGGGGGATTACGTTCTTTTAACTCACCCGGAACTTCGATCCAATCATCTTCTAAAGGCGAGCTTATTTCCTCTTTAAAGCGCCAGCTATTTAATTTGTCGATACCGGCTTGAACTGTTTTGATAAAGCTACCTAAAAGAGTATGGCCGCTATTTTTCACATCAACCGCTGCATTACTTAGTGCTTCTTTGGTTTCAGGTTTTAACCTTTTCTCATTAGATAATAAGAAGTAATTGCCGAGCATTTTAAAGACGTTCGAGGAAAAATTTTCGGTTTTGTCTTTTGCGACTTTTTTGGCCGAATCCTTTTCTAAAGGGACAAGCTTAGGTTCATTTTTAGAGGATATATTTTCAATTTCTCTGCCTGCATACGCAGTAACTCTTTCTACATACCTTTCGAATCGATCTTCCGGAGTGGCAGGAGGTTTTTGTTCGGAGGGGCCAACAGGGCTATTATTCATAAGACTCTCCTTGATTTATAAAAAAGTCTGATACGAAAATACCTACAATTATTATAACAATAATAATAATTTATAATTTTATTTTAAAAAGAGAATGATTAGGAATAATCAATATTATGTTTTGAAAAGATTAAGATGTTTATAAATTCTTTAAAGAAGGCAGGCATTTTTAAATTTGTGGGTTTAAAAATGCCTGAAGAAATCTAAGCCAAGAATCTATTTTAAGAGGACGGGAAAAATTTCAAGAACAGGGTATTCCTCAATGTGAAATTGAGCTCTATTATAAACCATTTCGGCAATGTATTTAGCCGCATTTTCTCTAGCAAAAGTAAAAACAGTAGAGGGGCTTCTTTGATCGGCATCCCCATGAGAGTCAAAAAACTCGACCGTCCCGTTTTTTGGAAATCTAATGGCAAAAGATTCAGCGCCTGTTGTTAAAACAAAGCCGTGAACTTTTTTCTTATCGAAAATCTTCTGGAGGTGGTTTTGCAAAAGCTCTTGCGGCGGCCTTGAAGAATCAGAGGCCCTTAAGGCATTTAAGCCTTCAAAAAAGGCAGGATCCACATTTCCTAATACTAAATTGGTGGAAAGGTCTGTTGGCACGCCATCAACAGTTGTCATTTGTAATTTTGGGTGATTGGTTAAAACTTCAAGCGCTTCCGCATTCCGCCCCTTCACAATCCCTAAATCTCGTTTTAAAAGGTTTTTTATATCGGTTGCGGAATAAATAGAGGCAGGCTCCTTTTCTAAGAAAGCAACCGAATACTCAGTGCATCCATTTTCTTTGCCCACTTCTCTTTGGTTTAGGTTGCCCTTGGCTTTAGTGATTAATAGGGGCCCGTTAGGGATTACTTTAGGAATAGTAAGGGTCGGTTCGACTTCTATTTCTTTCTCTTTTTCTTTTTCCTTCTCTTTTTCTTGAGGGGCCCTTGCTTTAGGGGAGCTTGTTCCTAAAGCCGGAGGATTTCTTTTTGGGGTGCGCTCTTCATAATAAGCATCGAATTCTTCCTTTGTGATTTCCTCAGGTACAAGAGCACTTTCTATGGCTTCTTTATTCATGTAAGCTCTTTGAAGGTCTTCAATTCGAGAGGCTACAAGAGCCTTTCTTGCGCGAGCTTCAGGTTTTGAGGAAGCGGGGGCTCCTGAAGGGCCTGTTTTAGGCGGTTTATCCCAGGAAGTAACCGTGTTATTTAAGGCCGCGAGTATATCTTTTTTATTATAAAAGAAATTTCCGAGAAATTGCTTGATGCTGGTTAGAAAAATAATAAGAATGTTTGTTTTTTGACCAAGAGCTGTGTTTCCATCCGTATCTAATTTTACAAGGGTGTTTAAAATCGCTCGGCCTTTAGTTGGAGTGCCCGGAGTTTTTTTTATAAGCTCTTCAGCTTTGGCATAAAAAGCATTTAATGAGGCTTTTCCCTCTAATCCCGGAATCGTGTAATAGCGACCTCCAAATGTGCCAATTTCAGCGACGGCGTTCTTTAAAAAAGGCTCTAAGGTATCTATAGTTTGCTTGTCTAGCTCATCAGTCAGAAGTTTTTTAGAGGGAGGAGTCGTCATTTTATCTCCATTATTATTTAATTATTATATCTAGAAATGTTAATAATTTTAACACTTCCGGATGAGAAAAGACACATTTTTTTATATTATTAGTCTTAAAATCAATACTGTAGTTTAAAGCCCCTGTAAAGTCCGATTTTGATAAATCAGAATTATGGAAGAGAGTTCCATTTAAATCTGCGCCCCGAAAATCGGATTCGGAAAGTTTTGTATTGGTAAAAAAGCACTCTTTAAGGCAAGAGCTTCGAAAAGAGGATTTTTTCATCACTAAATCAGAAAAATTGCAATAAATGAGGGAGGAGTTGAAGATTTTAATCGAGAAAAAGGAAGGATCGATAAGTGAAAAATTAACATTCCGAAAAGAGCAGTTCTCAAAAGTAATATTTTGCAGTCTGCAATTTTTAAAAGAAATTTCATCGAAGACGCATTTTTTAAAAACCACATCTTGCAAGCGAGCATTTAGAAAAGAGTTTATTCCAAATTTGCAATTG
This sequence comes from Criblamydia sequanensis CRIB-18, assembly GCF_000750955.1. Classification (NCBI taxonomy): domain Bacteria; kingdom Pseudomonadati; phylum Chlamydiota; class Chlamydiia; order Parachlamydiales; family Candidatus Criblamydiaceae; genus Candidatus Criblamydia; species Candidatus Criblamydia sequanensis. Next base: position 312,379 of record NZ_CCEJ010000003.1, read on the forward strand.
ATAAAAGCCCCTTCAAGTAAATGAGAAAAACTTTTATCGCTTAGATCCTGATTTTCAAAAATAAAATCATTTTTTTCCATGTTTCGCTGCGGTTAATTTTTTAGATAAGCGGTCTGTCTTCTCATTTAAGGTTTGTTCCTCTTTTGTGAAAATAAGGTCCTTATTGTACTTAGGCAGGAGAGTTGAAAGAAGTTGATGCATAAAGTAATTTACTGAAAAAAGGTGGCTTTTTTCCGAATTTAAATAATTTTTTATGTTTTTAAGATACTCTAAATAGGTTTCTTCTTCCATGTTATTAAGGAATTTTACAAGGCTTTCCTCAGACGGGAACTTCCTTTTATCAATGTAGCACCCTTCCGGAATATAGTCTGAAATGTCCGGAGCCCCATAATAAATGGGGATGCATCCGGAATAGAAACAATCAAAGATTTTCTCTGTAATATAACCGTCAAAGACACTATTTTCGTAGCAAATATAAAATTTATAGTTATTCAATAGTTCAAACTTATCACCAGCCTGGCCTTTAAAGGTTTTATAGCCGTTCGGTCCTGAAGGCCAGAACCTGCCGTATAAATCAAATTTATCAGGGAAAAATTTTTCAAAGTAACTCACAAGACGATTTCTCATGGTGTGCAATTCTTTTTTACGTTCCGAGGTTCTATAAGTGGCAACAAGGGTACAGAACTTCCTGTCTTTAAAAGGCTTAAGGTCTTTTCTCATGGGGGTTTTTAAAGAGGGATAGAAAAATTTAAAATAGCGTTTATTGTCGACTAAAGAATCATCCCAAGTGAAAATCTTTGAAAAGCTGCGATGAGCTTTCTTTTTAAAGGCCTCAGGGGTGTAAATAGGGGTTTCCCATAGGTAAAGCACATTCTTTTTCTCGGCCAGCGTGAGAATTCCTTTGGAACTCTCGAGATAAGGAAAATGAAAGGTGATTAAATAGTCGGTTTTTTCAAGCTCTTCAAGAGAATGAAGGGTTGTAATTTCGTGTCCGAGTTTTTCAAGGTTATTTCTAAGAGGCAAAGCGACAGGCGGCCAAGCAACCGGGTCCACAAAAAAACTCGTATCTTCAGAAAAAGTCTGCCACCAGGGGATGATTCGGAACATTTTTGCATCTATTGGGTAAGAATTGCAAAAAAAGAGGGCGATTAGAAATAGTCGGGTAAGGGGGGAACTTAAGAATAACATGATCAGTAAATGCCTGTCGTAAAAAAAGTCAGTGTTCGAAGGATCTTATATTTACGACTAAAAAAACAGAAGTCAATTGTTAAATCAAGGAAGGTTTATGCAATTAGATCCAATCCGATCAAACCAATTTCAGCCCCCTAAAAGGGATGCCATTTCATTTCTTTCAAGGCTTGCGCCTAGAAATGAATGGGAGGAAGCGCTCGTAGAAGTCGCAAAGGACACAAATCTTAGTCATAAGGAAAAAATCAGGCTCTTAGCGGAGGTCTGTCTTCTTAATTTTAGCTATGATAGCGAAAAAATACGGGATGCGGAGGATGTACGAAATAGGCTTTCTAAATTAAGTAAAAATCCGAAAGAAGGGTGAGTTTTTCTAGGAAATTTAAACCCGCTTGTTTAGAATCGATATCTTTGTGGGGAGAATCCTGAGGGAAATGAAATTTCGTGGCCTGGCTTTTTGTCCGAGTTCATCAATTTGGGCCGGTTTATGAGGATTCTTCCGATTTGAAATTGGATAGCTTTAGGAGTAAAAAAGTGAGTAAAAACGTCAAAGTGGGTTTGATTCAATTATCCTGTTCCGATAACCCTTCTCTCAATTTTGAAAATGCTCTTGTCAAAGTTAAAGAAGCTGCAAAAAAAGGAGCGAACATTATTTGTTTGCCTGAACTTTTTAGAAGCCTCTATTTCTGTGATGTCGAAGATTATGAACAATTTAAGCTGGGTGAAGAAATACCCGGGCCATCCACAAATAAATTAAGCGAGCTTGCTAAAGAACTTGGCGTTGTGATTATCGCATCCCTTTTTGAAAAAAGAGCAAATGGACTCTACCATAACACTGCAGCCGTTCTTGACGCAGACGGAACTTATCTTGGCAAGTATAGAAAGATGCATATCCCCGATGATCCGGGCTACTATGAAAAATTTTATTTTACCCCGGGCGATTTGGGATACAAAGTTTTTGATACGCGCTTTGGCAAATTAGGAATTTTAGTATGCTGGGATCAGTGGTATCCTGAAGCTGCTAGAATCACCGCCTTAAAAGGGGCTGAAATATTATTCTATCCGACAGCCATAGGCTGGGCCAAGACTCAAGATGAGAAAACAAATAATTCCCAATATCAAGCTTGGCAAACCATTCAGCGCTCGCATGCTATTGCAAATGGGGTTCATGTCGTTTCAACAAACCGTGTCGGCTTTGAAAAAGACATGAATTTTTGGGGAGGCTCTTTCGTATCCGATCCTTTTGGCAACCTTCTTTGCCAAGCAAAGCATGATAAAGAAGAGATTCTCATTCAAGAAATCGACGCCGGCGCTACAGAATTCTACCGCACCCACTGGCCTTTTTTAAGAGACCGAAGAATAGAAACTTATCAACCTATCACGAAACGGTTTATTGATGACTAAGCCTCCGATTCCTAAAAAAGTTGATTTGAGAAAGACCCCGAAAGAACAGGGCTATTTTTTTCCGGCTGAATGGCACCCTCATGAAGCGACTTGGCTTTCATGGCCCCATAAAGAAGCTTCCTGGCCTGGTAAAATTCATTCGATTTACCCTGTCTATTCTGAATTTATCCGCTTGCTGACTTTGGGCGAAAATGTCTGCATCAACGTCAATGATGAAGCGATGAAGCGTTTTGCAATAAAATGCCTTGAAAAAGCAAGTGTTGAACTCTCAAAGGTTAAATTTTTCATCCATCCGACAAATGATGCTTGGGCAAGAGACCATGGACCGAGTTTTTTGCTTAATAAAGACCCCAAGATGCCCAAAGTTATCGTGGATTGGGGCTATAATGCCTGGGGTGGAAAATACCCGCCTTATGATCTAGATGATGAGATCCCTTCTTTAATTGCAAATGCCCTAAATCTTCCCTGTTACAGAGTTCCGCTTGTTATGGAAGGGGGGTCAGTTGAGTTTAATGGGGCCGGAACGCTTTTAACCACAAAAGCCTGTCTTTTAAATCCCAATAGAAATCCCGAGTTCTCCCAGGAAGAAATAGAAAATGCCTTGAGAAGTTACTACGGAGTGGAGCAAATTTTATGGCTCGAGGAAGGCATTGAAGGGGATGATACTGACGGCCACATCGATGATTTAACTCGTTTTATAAATGAGGACACAGTCGTCACTGTAATTGAAAAAGATAAAAGCCACCCTGACTATGAAATCTTAAAGCAAAATGCCAAAGCTTTAAATAAGATGAAGCTTTTAAATGACAAGCCCCTTAATGTCATTGAGATTCCCATGCCTCTTCCTTTTATCTATGAAGATCAGCACCTGCCTTGCAGCTATGCCAATTTCTATATTGGCAATAGGACGGTTATCGTCCCAATTTTTGAAGATCCGCATGATGAAAAAGCTTTAGAAATCCTATCCGGCTGTTTTAAGGATAGAGAGGTGGTCGGGCTTAATTCCAGGGATATTATTTGGGGGCTTGGCAGTTTTCACTGTCTCAGCCAGCAAGAGCCTAAAGCCTAAAAATTTCTGAATTTTAATAGCGAAAATGAACCTTATGTCCTATTGCGAATCTATTTATCAGACGAAGCGCTTTCCAACAAGAGAAGTAAAAGTAGGCTCTCTTGGCGTTGGGGGGAATAACCCCATCCGGCTCCAATCCATGACAACTTCTAACACACGCGATGTTGAAGCGACTGTCGATCAAATTTTAAAGCTAAGAGATTATGGCTGCGAAATTGTCAGGTTGACGGTTCAAGGTAAAAAGGAAGCTGAAGCTGCAGGCTTAATAAAAAATCGTCTCCTTCAACTTAACTGCGATATCCCTCTTGTTGCCGATATTCACTTCTATCCCCCGGCGGCTTTGCTTGTTGCAGAGTTTGTAGATAAAGTTCGCATCAACCCCGGGAATTTTAAAGACAAAAGAGCCTCTTTTCAAGTCATTGAATACACCGATGCTGAATATCAGGAAGAGCTTGATCAGATAGAAGAAGCTTTTACCCCGCTTGTTGAAAAGTGCAAGCGTTTAAATAGAGCGCTGAGGATAGGCACTAACCACGGATCGCTATCCGACCGTATTATGAACCGCTTTGGCGATACGCCCAACGGGATGGTGGAATCCGCTCTAGAATACGCTAGAATTGCTGTAAAAAATGACTTTCATAGTCTTATTTTTTCGATGAAAGCAAGCAACCCTAAAGTCATGGTGCAAGCGTATCGGCTCCTTGTTAAAGAAATGAAACGTCTAAACTGGAATTATCCGTTACATTTGGGCGTAACGGAAGCTGGGGAGGGAGAAGATGGCTGGGTTAAATCAGCGATGGGCATCGGATCTTTGCTTATAGATGGGCTTGGGGATACGATTAGAGTATCTTTAACAGAAGATCCTTGGTTTGAAATCGACCCTTGCCGGAGATTGGCAAGCCTAGCTCAATCGCTACAAGGAAAAGGGGCCGCATTTTTTGAAGAATCCGCAAGAGACCCTTTTGCTTCTAAAAAAAGGGTTACAAAATCCATTTTTGATAAAGAAGCTTTAATCGGGGTTGAAGTTGCTTCACCTTTAGAGCTGACGCAAGAATTAGTGAGTCTAAAAAATAAAGCCAAGTCTTTAAGTTCGCCCGATTTTATCTTGCCGAAGAGCCAAGAAGTTAACTTTGAGCCTAATTTAAAAGAAGCCGGGATTAGATGGGTATCAAATCAAGACATTGAGCTAATACTGCTATCGGATCTAAAAGAAGAAAAAAATCCTCTTCAAGTCATAAAGCCTTTTGGGGTTTTGATTAAAGGGGATGAGGATTGGGAAAAGCTATTATCCTCAAAAACGCCATCTTTTATTTTATGGCAGCCAAATGAAGAGGGGCGCGTTCAAAAGACAAGACGCTTCTATGAATGGCTTTCTCAAAATAATCTTGTTATCCCGCTCTATCTTTACTTTGATTACACGAATTGCAAATCCTTTGAAGAAGTGATCATTCAAGCGTCTTGCGAGTGCGGCAGCCTTCTAATGGATGGTATTGGGGAGGGGATTATCTTAAGCGGCCCTTATGAAGCAAATTCCCTTAAAGAATTATCCCTTAGCATTTTACAAGCTGCAAGGCTTAGGTCTCATAAAACCGAGTTTATCTCGTGTCCCGGTTGCGGCCGAACTCTTTTCAATCTTCAGCAAGTGACCGAGAAAATTCGCTCCCTCACAGGTCATCTGCCCGGCGTTAAAATTGCTGTTATGGGTTGCATCGTCAATGGACCCGGCGAAATGGCCGATGCTGACTTTGGTTATGTCGGCTCTAAAACAGGGATGATAGATCTCTACATCGGAAAAGAGTGCGTTGAAAAAAATATTGAAGAGACACTTGCGCCTCATAAACTTGTCGATTTAATTAAATCGCACGGCAAGTGGGTGGAACCGGCTCTTGTTTAATTTTTTAAAACAATTCATTCTTTGTAAAGTTTTTTCGTTTGATAATAAAATTCAGTAATTAATAATTGCTGTAGAGTTATTTTTGTTTTTTATTTATTCTTTTTTGTTATTTTTATTTATTTTTTAAAGGTAACAAAAAAATGCAAGTCTCACCTTCTGATACTTATAAATTTACAAATGAATTTGGATGGAAACTAAAATTTCTTTTTTCTGAGGATGGTTATCAATCTAAACTTAAAGAAAAAACAGGTCAGGTTTTTAAAGATAATATCAGTTTTTTTTACAACGGAGAAAGAACCTATCCTGATTTCTTGCTTGAAAAGTTTAAACGAAATGAATGTGAAACTAGTGATTGGAGAGCTTATTCATTAAACGAGGGTGCTCTAGTATGTTTTGGAGAACTCTCGGAGCAAGAGATAGCTTTAAAAGAAAAGTTTTTACAAGATGAAAAAAAGAGCTGGGGCTTAACTAGATATGTTTCTGCTTTTGGGAGTACTGCAATTACAGTTGGCGGTCTTGCTTTAGGAGGAGCCGCTTTATTGGCATCGGGACCAATTACTGTCGCAGCTTTAGGAATTCTTGGATGCGCTGGAGCCGGAGCGGGTTTAAAGGGTTTAGGCTATGTTCTCAGCACTGAAGAAGAAAATTTCTCCTTAATGGATTATGCCAAAGAAGGGGGGGTTGGTTTTATTGGCGGAAGCGCCGGTGGACTTGTTACCGTGACGGGTGCTGCGGCCGCACCCTTATTAGCGGGCTTTGTTCCAACAACTTTTGCGATGGTCACACCGGCCGTATCCCCTGCTGTTTTTGTTGTGAGTCAAGCTGCCGGAAGTGTTGCAAGTGAAGTTGCTGAAAAAGCAGCTGCCGGAAAAGAAATAAATAAATCCGATTTAAAAAAAGCCGCAGCTATCGGAGCTTGCGGGGCTATGGTAAGTTCTGTTGCAGGGCCGCTCTTTAAAGGCATGGGTCAGATGGTAACCCCAAAACTTGGAGGTCCCATAACTTTGTCCCAGCATAAAATTCTTGTAAGTTCTCTCTCTGGTGGAGCGCAAGGGGTAGCTCATGCAGCCACTTCAACAGTCGTCAGAAACTCGATGGATGACAAAGATTTAACTGAAGATATTCTTCCAAATATGGTGATGGGAGGAACGCTTGGTTTTGTGAGTGGAGGGATTAGTGAAAAGATCACTCAAGTTCGCGAAAAAAGAATATGGGACGAGACAATAAAAAACAGAACCCGGGATCCTATAGTAGAAGGCCCTGATGAAAGCAGGAAGTCACAAGCTCGTTTAAACCAGAATAATGCAGAATCTAGAAGAAAGGCGCAGTCAAGTGCATTGCCTGATCGACCAACTCAAAAAGCTTCCGTTGAAAACCATTTATCCGGTGAGCAACCAACTCAAAAAGCTTCCGTTGAAAACCATTCATCCGGTAATCTCCCTACTCAAAGTGAGGCTAATCTATCTAAACTTGAATTAGAATTAATCAAACTTGAGGCAGAAATAAAACGACTCCTTGACAGGGCGAGAGCAAGATTAGAAGATTTTCAGAAAGAAGGGTACGCATTTTATTTAGATAAAAAACAAATTTCTCTAGAAGATGCCATTAGAGCTTTAGCCAATGGTCAAGATGTATATGTGAAAGAAGCCAAAACCTGGCTCATGGCACATAGTGGAACCCCTCTATGGGAATTAGAAATCCAACGCTTAACGATACACCGACAACTTTCAATTGATTACTGTGAGAATTATCTGAGAGAGCACTTCGCTAAACATGGAGGCTTAACCCAAGATGCAATGGATCACTTATTTCTTCACATTGAAAATGCAGAGAGAATTCAATATGAAATCACTTATAGGAAATATCATGATCAGATGGTTAATGCACTAAAAAATGGAAGACTATTTGATGGAAAAACCTGCAAACCTATTAAAACAGTTCTTGAAGCATTAAAAATCCTTTTTAGTGGAGGAAAGTTGTTTTTCACCGGTAAGAAGGGTAAGATGAGCCTCTCTAACGATGGGGGGATGTGGTATAAAAATTGTGGTAAGACAGGTCCTAAGATTATAGACCCCTCAGATGGCTTATCTCAGGGTGAGATAACCAACGTTCAATTTCATGAAAAAATGAATGAAATAAAAGCTAAATCCGGACCTGTTATCGAAATCCCAGCTGACATTATTCCAGTTGTAAAAGTGGATCCGTCACCAAAAAATAAAGGTAGTCCAGTTGTAAAGGTGGATCCGTTACCAAAAAATAACAGTAGTCCAGTTGAAAAAGCGGATCCGGTAAAAGATCCTAAAGAGACCGAAGGGAGCAATCCTTTTATAACTTTTCAAATTTTGATGAATCATTCGCCTCTCTCTCTTCCCCCAATTCAACCGATGCCTAAACAAGAGGGAGATGTGCAAACAAGACTCGAGGAAGCTCCTATTCTTTTAGAAAAAGATCTCTTGCTTCGCATCAAAAATCCTTTTCAGATAATAAAGCGGAAGCTTGAAAGAATAGGAAGAGCGATTGAAAAATGCTCTTACAAAGATACTTCACGAAAGGAAAAGCTTCTTAAAGAAGAGAAACGGCTAAAAAAATTATTGTTAAAACTAAAAGAAGAAAAATAAGAGCGCTTATTTTATGTCCTTCGCAAAAATTTGCGGAGGGCATTACAACCTTTTTTTATTTTTGAGTTAAAACTCCTTTCTCCCGCAATAATTTCAAAAAAATTTCATGATTCTTTAAAAAAGTTTTAGGGATTCTTATTTTTCTCAAGCACTTTAAAAAAGTTGGTTAAGCATTTTTTTTTAAAAGCTGTCTAAATTAATGCGAGGGGACGAAACAAAGAAAAAATTAAAAATAAAAGAAAAATTTTATAGAAAATTTGATTGCATAAGAATAAAAGGTAACGGATAATTTTTCCTTAAAACTTAAAGCAAATTGGGTTTAAAACAATTAAATTTGGCCCCTAAAAAAATTTATTTTGAACAGGAGAGTTAACTATAAGATGGAGAAACCACAAACACTCAAACATCACACGCAGTTCTGGATCCATAATTGGGGACAAGGGTATTTTGACATAAACGAAAAAGGCCATGTAATTGTCAAGCCTTCAAGAAGCGAACATTCTGGAGACCTTTACGACCTCGTTCAGGCTTTAAGGCAAAGAGAAATAGAAGCCCCGATCCTCATTCGATTTGATGGAATTATTCGTGATAGAGTGAAAGTTCTCTATTCTGCCTTTGATAGCGCAATTGAAGAATACGGATACAAAAACAGCTATCAGATCGCTTATCCTATCAAAGTAAACCCTCAAAAACATGTCGTCGATCTTGTCTATGAAGCCGGCCGAAAAAATCAAATTGGACTTGAAGTTGGCAGTAAGCCCGAACTTATTTCCGTTTTAGCTTATAATCACCCTGATAGTCTTCTTCTTTGCAATGGCTACAAAGACGCTGAATATATTGAACTTGCTCTTCTCGCAAGAAAATTAGGCCGTAGGTCTATTATTATTATCGAGCAGCTCTATGAATTAAAACTCGTGATGGACGCAGCTTTAAAGCTTAATGTAGAAGCCGAAATCGGTTTCCGCATGAAGCCCTACAACAAAGGCAGCGGAAGATGGGGCTCCTCCGGGGGCGATCTTGCGAAATTTGGCCTTAGTATCCATGAAATCGTCTCGGGGATCAATCAATTAAAAGCTGCTAATAAAGCTCACTGGCTTAAGCTTTTGCATTATCATATGGGAAGCCAGGTCCCGACGATCGCAACGATAAAAAAAGTTTTAAGTGAAGCGGCTCGCATGTACGTTGAGATTGCGAAAGAGTGCCCTTCGCTTACCTTCTTCGATGTCGGGGGCGGCCTTGGAGTTGATTATGACGGGTCAAAATCAAGCAACGACTCTTCCATGAACTATTCCATTGAAGAATACGCAAGAGATGTCGTCTATGCCATCGGCGAAGCTTGCGATCGATCTGAGCTTCCCCAGCCTGTCATTATCTCAGAGTCCGGAAGAGCGCTTGTAGCTCACCATTCTGTTTTAATTACAGAAGTGATTGATGTAGCGCCAACTCTCGATGTCGTTGATAAACTTGACAAGCCTCCAACCGATCACGAGATCTTGGACACTCTTTACAACCTCTACAACGACGTTAACGTCACGAACTGCGAAGAAGTGCTTCATGACGCACTTGATCTGAAAGACTCTATCTTGAATTCCTTTATTTATGAAGGGATGTCTTTAACAGAAAGAGCCTATGCAGAGCAAGTTTATAAGCTTCTTATTGCTAAGATTAGCCAGGTCTCGAAAAATTTAGATTATGTGCCTGAAGAGTTAGATACGATCGATCGATCCCTTTTGGATGTCTATTTTTGCAACTTCTCAGTTTTTCAATCTTTGCCGGACTCATGGGCCATTGGACAAGTGTTTCCTGTCATTCCAATCCATAGACTCAAAGAAGAACCTAAAAGACGCGCCATCATAGCCGATTTAAGCTGCGATAGCGACGGAAAAATAGACTGTTTTTCAAGCCGAATCGGTCAGCGTTATTTCCTAAGGCTCCACGAGCCAAACTCCCAAAGCTACTTTCTTGGCATCTTTTTAGTAGGGGCTTACCAGGAAATCTTAGGGGGCATGCACAATCTTTTCGGAGACACCAACATTATCCACGCAGATCTTGATGAGGATGGCACATGGGAAGTCACTCATATTGTCGAAGGAGACACTATCTCGGAAGTTCTCGATTATGTGGAATATGACTCGGATGAATTGAATGAAAGGCTTCGTTTAGCTATAGAAAAATCCTTGAAAGCCGGAAGATTAACTAATGAAGAATCTGCCAAATTACAAAAGAAATTCAAACAAGCTCTTGATAGCTATACTTACTTAGTCGTTTAAAGGATGAGATGAGGGATCATGAAAATTCGCGAATTTATGCAACGAAACTATAAACATTTTAATGCAGCCGTATGTGTGGATGCTTCAGAAGGCTGGATTAAGCTTTTGGAAGAAGGAGGCAAGATGATGGTCACGCTAGCCGGCGCTATGAGCACGGCAGAACTTGGCATTTCTCTTGCTGAAATGATTCGAAATGATAAAGTTCATGCGATTAGCTGCACAGGAGCTAATCTTGAAGAAGATATCTTTAATTTAGTCGCTCACAATCACTATGAAAGGGTTCCACATTATAGAAGCTTGACTAAAGAAGACGAGATGGCTCTCTTAAAAAAGGGAATGAACAGAGTTACTGATACTTGTATCCCGGAAGATCATGCGATTCGGGCCATGGAGCATGAAATGCTAGAGCTATGGCAGGAAGCGGATAGAGAGGGCAAAAGCTATTTTCCCTATGAGTTTATGTATAAACTCTTAAAATCAGGGAAGTTGGAAGGCAAGTATCAAATCGACCCTAAAGACTCATGGCTTCTTGCGGCAATGGAAAAAAACCTCCCTATCATAACGCCTGGATGGGAAGATTCTACTTTAGCAAATATTTTTGTCTCGCATGTGATTTCTAAAGATTTAAGCCGCTATTCTATTGTCAAATCCGGCACCGAACAGATGGGTCTTATGATCGATTGGTATAAAAAAACGGCTCCAGGCCATCCTATCGGGTTCTTCCAAATTGGAGGGGGTATCGCAGGGGATTTTCCAATTTGCGTTGTGCCGCTGATTCGTCAGGATTTGCAAGAAGATTACCCTCTTTGGAGCTATTTTTGCCAAATTAGCGACAGCACGACTTCCTTTGGATCTTATAGCGGAGCGGTTCCTAACGAAAAAATTACATGGGGAAAAATTTCTATTGAAACCCCAAGCTACATTATCGAATCGGATGCTTCGATTGTTGCCCCCCTTGTTTTCAACTACGTTCTTGACCGTTAACATTTATTTTAAGAAAGAGAGGTATACCTCTCTTTCTTTTTTCCTTTCCACACTCTAGCTTTAAATATAAATATTTTTTAGAAATAAAGAAATTTGAATATATTTTTAATCTAGTTTTCTTTACTTATTATTAATAAAGTCTGTGAAATTAATAGATAATAAATTAAGTCGATAGTATTATAACCCTTTATCTTTTTTGGAGAAGAAATGGACGCTGCTCACTCATTTAATTTTTTGGGTTTACCTGTTGAATTACAGGCTCACGTTGCTAAATTTACAGATCTTGAAACAATTTCTAGCCTAAATCTCGTCTCAAAGGCTTGCCAACAAATGGTTAAAGCTCAATTTAAATCTATGGCCAAAGATATTCAGGATAGTGAGCCAAACCGTCGATTTATGGCCTTTCGGATTGCAGAAAAAATATTAAGGGTCGATTTGATACCGGCTGGAATAGCAGTTTCCACCTCAGAAGAAAATATAGAAGAAGTTTTAAAAAAACAAGCCCAAGCACAAATGCCACAGGTGGCCGATTTTTTTACGGCGTCACAAGAAAACAGTAGAAGCTTTTCCCTTTCTCAGCTTTTTATATTACACAGCTTTTTTTCTAAGCCTGAAGGTTACGATTGGTTTTATAAGACAAGAACAAGATTAAATTTGGCAAGTATTGGATCTGACGGACGTGAAGCTAAAACTATTGAAAAAATCTGTAAAAAATTCCCTTTAGGAAAAGAAATTGTCCCGCCCAAAAGTGTCGTTAAAATCGTTCAAAATAGTCTTGGGATTTTGAAAAGATAAAAAAGGGGTGATTTTCTCACCCCTTTCAAGACTTAAATCTTACTGACCTGCCTTTTTCTCGGCGTCCAGTTGTAAATTTTTGAAAAGAACTCCGGTTCCTATAAGGCCGGTCTTATTTTGGTGTCTTGGAATAATAAGGCCTCTTGTAATTTCATCCGGATATCTACGGTCAATCGTGATGTTATTGAGATCATCGATCAAGCTAAGGATTTCACTTGCAACGCTTGGGTTTTCTTCGAGTTCTTTTGTTAAGAGGTCAAGAAGCGCTTTCTGATCAACTTTTGTGATGGCCTCTTCTTTATTAAGATCAAAAGGACAGCTGAAAGAAACATTTCCGACTCTAAAATCAAGAGTTCCAACAGTTCTGGATTTTTCCCTTTTGTGGTAATAACTATTAAAATAACCTGTGTTATTCCCCCAAGTTAAAGAAAAACCTCGAGCATGGATATCTGCTTCTTGATTAACAGGCTCTTGCGCTCCACGAATTAAGTTTACACCTTGCCTTGCAAGTTGACCCACTTCATCCCTATTATGAACAAGACCTGCTGCGCCAAGACCTGCTGCAAAGCCTCCCAAAGGCCCTGTAAAGGGTGTTGCTGCGGCGGCCGCAGCCAGCCCAAACACCATTGTTTTTAATCCAAACTGCATGCTTGCATTATTTTTTGCTTCTTGAAGCTCACGAATGATTTCCTGGTTTACAGCTTGTGCATTCCTAAGACGTTCTATGTTTTCCTCATTATTAACTCTTGCGTTTTGAATGCCTTGTCTCATTACAGCTTGTGCTAAAGCTTGTTCGGCTGCAAATTTTTCGGCCATTTCCCATTTTGCCATCGCTCTTCCAAAGACTTCCCCCATGGCTTTTGATAAGTCAAGGATTTCATTAAAGACCTCATTTGAATCAGATTGCGCTTGAGATAAGAGTTTTCTACCTTCTCTAATCGATCTTAAAGCCGCTCTTGATTCCTCCTGACCTTCCAGGATGGAAGCTCTGAATTTCTTTAAAGCCGCTGCGATTTCTTCAGGAGATTGCTTAGGATTTAATTCTTCGTTAAAAAATTTAGCAAGTCTATCTTGATTCTCGATCAATCTTTGAATTTGCATCATGCCTTCGCCTAAAATCCTATTGGAGTAGGCCATTTGCTTTTGTACTTTTCTAAACTTAAGAAGCGTCGCCTTATTTTTTTCAAGGAGAGCTCTTGTTTCCTCGTTTAGCTCAACTTTTCCTGAACTGATTAACTCCTCAAGCTCTCTTTGCTGCTCTTCAACTTTTATTGCCTGCTCTTCTAAGTGCTTTAACTGCTGATCAACCTCACTCATTCCAAAAAGCGCTTGATCCTGGATTTGCTTAAGAACTTCAGCGCTTGCAATAGCGCTTTCAATTCTCTCCAAAACAGGAGTTGCTTTGGGCTTTGATAAAATCTCTTTTAGTTTATAGAGGGCGGCAGATCCTGCCACAAGAGCGCCGGCAAGGGGAAGAGCCGTTCCCGCTGAAAGAGCAAAAATTGCGGTTGCAAGCGAAGCCACACTTAAAGTTGTATCCACAGGATTTTCTGCAAGGCGCTCGGCAATAGGGGCGACAATTTCAGCCATTCTTATTAATTTGCTGTATTCTGCTTCGAGTTTTTCTTCAGTTGCATTAATTTCAGCTTCTTGCAGTTCTTCGATACTAAAAGTCGCGCTCTGAAACAGTTCTTTCTCGCCTTCGCTTTCGGTTTGAGCTCTGCTCTGTAGACGCAAGTGAAGAACTTCTCTTTCAGCAACAGATTCTCGCGGCAGAACAGTAACTTGTGATGGGGTGAATGCCCCGGTTCTATCCATTTGCATTTTATGTTTACCCTTTAATAATTCTTTTATAATTTTTATTTACAGTAATTATAAAACGGAAATGTTAATTGTATTTAAAGATAAGATTAATAATGTATTTTTTGAAAAAGTATAGAAATATAATATATTTTTTTAAAATTTAAATAGAATCCAGGATTTAAATTATTTTTTTTAAAAAATTAAACAAAAAAATTTTAATAATTTTAGTGATAATTTTTTTATCTTTTATTAAGAAATAAGTCGGGGCTTCATTAAACCGGTTGTAAATCTATTTAAAAAGCCGTAGAGTACGGAAAATTTTAAAGTTTTTCTATGGACCTAATTGAAGAGCATTGCCGCTATCGGTGTAAAGAGCCCCTATTTGACAAAGGGATCGTCACCGGTTGCAACCAAACCCTAGAATGGATGCTTCCTTGGTGGTACGATCATGTCAGAAAACAGAGTTCTCTGCCGATTTGCTTTTGCGATTTTGGACTTTCCGAAAAGGGAAGGGCTTGGTGTGAAGATAAGGGCCTTGTGATACAAACTCTGCCGCCTATTGAGATTCTAAAAAATAGAGTTTCTGTCCCGGATTATTATCAAGCAGAGAAACTCTCTTTTACCGAACTTATTATTTTTCAAAAAAAGAGAATCGTTTGGTTTAGTAAACCTTTTGCACTTTTAGCCACTCCCTTTAATCATTCTGTTTGGCTGGATATTGATTGCGAGGTTAAAAAAGATATTAGTTATTTTTTCGATTATTTAGAAAAAAATCAAAGCCTAAGCCTTTCCTCCTCTCCTGATTATAAAATTAAACAAAAAATCGAGAGGGATAAAATGTTAAATCCCAATTCAAGAGCTTATAACTCGGGGGTTATCCCCTTTCACTTTAAAAACGATATCATAAGAAAGTGGGCTCTTGCTTCTTGTCAATATGAGGGGGCTTTTCTTGGAGATCAAGATATATTAAACCGGGTAATAAATGATCTTAATGTCGAAGTGATTGAGCTACCGCGAGAATACAATTGGAGAGTGCTTCACTGGGGAAAAAATCCGGAAGCGGTCATCCTTCATTGGTCGGGAGCCACCAAAGCTGAGATCAAAAATCAAATCTTAGTTAATCCAAAATGGAAGACGCTTTTCCCAAAAAGAATAGATTCTTAATTTTTAGTTATTTAAACCTTACCTTGATTAATAATTGTTTTTTTTGGAATATGAAATTAAATTAGACAATTTTAGGAGATCGCATGGGGTCCTCAAGTGTTTCAACTTATTCCCTTGGTTTGCTTAAAGAAGATTTTTCCACGCTCAGCTTGCAAGCTGAGAAGGTTTATAATCTAAAATCTAGTTCTGCAAGCGCTTTACCGAAAAGCTTTGATTCTACACTCGACTTCTTTGCTGTAAGAGATCAAAAAGATCAATCCGCTTGTGTTGCATTTACCATAACAAAAATTGCACAAAATTATGAGTATTATGACACGGCAAAGCTAACACAATATCTCTCTCCTCAATTTGTTTATAATTTAAGAAATAATTATCCAGATGAGGGAATGTATATTACAGAAGCTTTAGAACAAATTCAAAAATACGGACTTGTTTTGGAAGCGGCCTATCCCTACGGTAATAGGATTGAAAGTTTAAACTCGATTCCTAAAAAAATTCTAAATAATGGCTTAAAACATAAAATGGGCGACATGGCTAGAATCACAAGTCTCGACGGTTTAAAAGCCTCCATATACCATAGAAAAGCCGGTGCTTTGCTTGCTTTTAAAGTTTATAATTACTCTAAATATTTTTGGAGACCGAGTTCTCATGACGAATTCCTTGGCCTTCATGCCGTAACAGCTGTTGGATATGATGATGAACGAGCAGAAATCTTGATTGAAAATTCTTGGGGTTCTGATTGGGGGGATGATGGCTTTACAAAGATTACCTATGATGAATTTAAAAGACATGACTACGACGACTGCGTCACTTTCGTTGACATTGAAGGAAGCGAGCCCTATGAGACGCCTGATGAAGAAAAAAGCCCTAAAAAGAAGTGCTGTACCCTATCATAATAAAAGTAATAGCTTCTTTCAAAACTCCTTTAAATTATTAAAATAGCTATTGTAGGTATCTTTTGTGCTAAATTTGCTTAAACAAGCTGAATTTTTTTAATCAAAGCGGCTCCAAAAGAAGTCTAATCTCGTTTAAAAGTTTCATTTACATCATTTGCTTTTAAGCGGGGTTTTTTATGGGGTCTTTTAGGTTTCAGCTCATCGGCATCTTTTCTTTTTCTCTTATTGAACTCGATGATCTTAAGTCCTTTATCTTTGCAGCTGGCAATAATGTTTCCATAACCAATTTCAAAATAAAGTATGGGAGAGTCAAGTTCAATTTTATTAATTTCTAGTTTCGTATCAAGATTCCATATGCGAAAGGTGCCATCGAAAGAGCTGCTGATTAAGCCATTCTCGTAGGATTGAAGAGCTGTAATGGTTTGCTTGTGCCCTTTTAAAACATACTTTTTTTTCTCGTTAAAATCATATAGAAAAATGTCTCCGCTTTCCAAACCGCAAATAATTTGATGGCCTCTAAGTAATAAAACTTTTGCTTTAGATTTAAAAGATAGCTTGGATCGGATATCAGACTTTTCTAAATCCCAGAAAATATACCTTCTCTCGAGAGTTTCTAAATCCCAAACCAAGAGAGTGCGGTCCCAAGAACAGGTGATGATGAAATTGTCATAAACTTGAATCCCTGAGATAAGGGATTGGTGGGCTTTAACTGTTTGGATTTCTTCAGTTCTACGATCAATCACTTGAAGAGTACCTGACCAGCTTCCCGTTATGATTTTATTTTCATGGTAAACAAGGGTTCTTAAACTGTCTTTTTCTTCACAAGGATATTCTTTTGATTCGCTATTGTCCGTTTCAACAACAGCACCACCCCAACCTATACTAAAAACCGTTTCGCCTTGAGATTTTATAGAAGTCACCAAATTTTTATGCTGGATTACTTTATGACATTTTAGAGAAAAGGCATTTTGAGATTCATCTTCATCTTTCTTCCAAAGACGAACCGTAAAATCGTTTGAGCCTGAAGCTATGCCATTTGGAAGTGGACAAAGCGAGGTAATAGTACGTCCGTGAGCTGAAATTGTGTTTAACAAGGACCCTTCAGGATCCCAAATTTTTAAAGTTCCTTCTTCAGAGCCTGTATAAAATACATCCCTGCTTTTTTGAATCACTTTAATGGTACTTCCGCATTCAATAGTTTTAACACGAGGCTCAAACTCTTTATTTTCAAGTCCTTGGCAGATGAAAAGCATATTTTTAAAGCTTTTATAGTAAGAAGGGGAATTGGGATACTCCCTAAAACTTTTTGGAAATATATCAAAAAATAAAGGCCTCCACAAGATATCATCAGAGCCAAGCATTTTCCAGTAACGGCAAGTAAGCTGAACTTTTGCAAGAGATTTTGGATCAAGAAAAGAAAAGATATAAAGCGCAATCTCAGGTATAGCAAGAGGGCTTTCAAAACCGGTTTCTTCGTTCGAAGGCCCTTCAAAATGCAATCGTGGATTAAAATCGATATTTTCCATACGTTTTTTATAGGCTCATTTTTAGTAAGCTAGTTAACCTAAAGGCTTTTTAATATACTAGAGATTTTTTCCAAGAAAAAAGCCGCCTTGGTACTTAAACCAAGGCGGCTTAAAAATCAGCAAAAGACTTTAAATTAATAGCGTCTTTGAGCTTTTCTGCTTGAAGAGCTATGATGTCTTCTCGCTGGACGAGAATAACTTCCTTCAAAGTCTAAGTCTTCTTCAAAACCAAATTTGGATCCGTTTCCAACTTTACTTCTTTTTGACCCGGAATTTTGTTTTTTGTGAGAGGCATTCTTTTTAGAATGACCTTCAGTTTCATCAAAAATCCAGCTAGAACGTGTGTTATAGCGGTTAAATTCGGGTGAATGCTTTTTACTTGCAGCATTTTTATGGGATTTGATCCCTTTACTTGCAAAAGTAGGTTGTATATGGCTACTTAAGAGTTTTTTTTTTGCTGTGGTCACTCTTTTTTTTGCATGAGCTAAATGCTTAGCTAAAGGGCTTGATCTTTTTACAGAAGAAGCTTTTCTTTTTGCAGTAGTAGCTCTTACGCTGTGAGCTGCTGTCTTTCTTTTTGCAACAGTTCTTTTTGGCGCTCTTTTTACGGCAGTAGTTCTCTTAACTGCTGTGCGTTTTACTGTTTTGCTTCCGGCACGATGTGCGCTTTTTGCTTTAGTGTGAGAAGCGGTCTTTCTAACAGCTGCTCTTTTTGCAGTTGTTTTTTTAACAGCTTTTTTAGCAGTTGTTTTTTTTGCGCCTGTTGCTCTTTTTGAGCTAGAAGCCGTTTTCTTCTTAGAGGAAGTCTTCTTTGAAGCAGAAGATGCTCTTTTTTTGCCCCAGCGAGCTTCAGCTCCTTTGCGGCCGGCTTCTTGTCGGCTCATTGGCTTTCTGATGGTCATAATTTCTCCTTTTTTAATAACCTTGGCGGAAAATTAATGGCAATAGACTCTAATTGGTTAATAAATCGATTTTGAGAATGACGCTGTTTAAAAGCTTGAAATGAGGATGGCTAAAAGATCGAGTCTATAAAAAGTCTTGCCTATATATTTTTGTGGTAAAGGTTATGAGATTTTTATGACAACAAAAAAATGACAACTTTGTTAAAAAAGCTATAAAAATGGCATTTCGAAAGTTTAATTAATGGCAATTTCTACTGCGGAAAGAACAGGATTTTGATCGGATGGATTATTTACAAAATAGCTCACATGCGGATTTAAAAATTTGACATGTTTTGAGCCAAACAAATGAACATCTCTTATTTTTGCTTTAGGATTTGAAATTCCGGTGCCTTTATCAAAATGATAATTCAATGGATTTATGTCATCGACACCGCATTGGAAAACTCCCCCTCCTATACTAATGTCAGATGGATCTTCAAAAGAATGATCGATCAAACCGGGGTCTTGTAGAAAATAAGGCAATTTGTTGTTTAAGTTTTTGTTTATAAATACGTTATGCACATTAAAGCTAACTCTCGATGTTTTGTGTTTAGCTTTGGCTATAACGATACAGGATTTTTCGTTTTGTAAGCATCTGGTTGTAATGGAGTTATCAAAAGTTGCCCGACTAAAGAGGGTCACAAGTCCTGGGATGCTATCGGACGAGGCAAGTTCAGACTCATAGTAATAATTGCTTAAATGGGACGTAAGGCTTTCCAAAGTTTTTCTATTGCGAGTTTGCAGAATTAAAATATCCAACGCTTTTTTCGAAAGCATATTAGCAATGCCTTCAAGGTTTTTTTCGTCGGGATCTTTTTCAGAAAGACAATAAGTCAAAACTTTCATTTTAAGAGGCAAGGTTCTATAAATAATCACGCTTTGAGACATCGGTGGAAAATCTTCGGAAACTTTTCTTGAGTAAATCATACTACTAGAAAGATCCCTATCTTTTAATTCTTTAACAAATAAATCCGGAACACCTGCGTATGGTTTAGATGTGTTTACTTGATTCAAGGCTTCTTTTAAATCTTCTTTGATTTCTGAATACTTCTCTAAAGACTTTTTCCACTCTTCCTTAACTTGATTGGCGAAGATCATAAAAAAAAGATAGTTGATAACAGGAATAAGTAGGAGTATCCCTTTTACCACGTTGAAAATACGTCTCGAAAGGGGAGCTGAGATTTCTATAGGAGCAAACCCTTCTTTTATGAGCTCGAAGCCAAGACAATAAGGGGCGACAAGCAAAGATCCAAAGCCAATACCTGTCTTTTCCCTGGAATTAAGAATGGGTTCTGTAACTTCAGATACAGTATATGTGCTGTTGTAGGATGTTGAGGTAAGCATACTTTTTAATAGATCTTTACATATAATTTAACATATTTTAAAAAAACTCTGGTTAATTAGCAAGAATTCTTAATAAATTACATGTATATTTTTCAATTAAACCCTCTGGAAATAAGAAAAATTTATTGTTTTTATTGAGTAAAAATCAATTTTTATATAATATTTTTTATTTTTATTTCTAAGTGAGACCCGTTTGGTTTTTATGAAAAAGCATTTTTCGATCAAATCATTTGCTATTATCGCCGCAATCAGTGCCCTATTTATTTCTTCTAGTCAGATACAGCCTCTTAGTGGTCACGACTATATAAGAGAATCTGTTATTAGCGACCAATACGAAATTAGCGACAGCGATCTAATTATAACTATCGAAAGCTTTCTCCAAAATTCCGTTCCCGGAATGGACGCCACTTATAGGCAAGTCATAGATATATTAATTGACGAAGGTCAAAATGTTTGGATCTCTGGCGGAATCTTACGCGATCTTTTAGGCAGTCATCCTGACAAACCTCATGACCTTGATTTTTCCTTTAGTGGAAATCCTGAAGAAATACAAAAAATTGCCGATAAGAATGGCTGGTTGTATACTTTTTTTCCCGGCAGTAAGACAATAACCATAGGAGACAGAAACGGAATTTTTATGGAAGGTTTGCCTAAGGCATTCTCTGTTGATAGAAAAGATGAATCCGAGGAATTTACCATAAATACAATTTACTATAACTGTAATAAGTCTTGTTTTTTGCCGGAATCCAAGATTGGCCTTGCTGACTTGAAAAAGCGTATTTTAAGAATCAAAACTAACCGATGGTATGATTGGCTCTTTTCCGGAGAAGAAAAATATAATAAAATTTTTAGATTTTGGAAGATGGCAGGCAAAGGCTATTTTTTCTCAAAGGAATTAGAATCCTTTATCGCGAATGAAGCGGAGAAAGCTTGGAGAAAAGACAGAAAGCTTTTTTCAAAACAAATGCTTGAATATCTTGGCAGCCACTACTCAAGTTTCGATCAGGTGGAAACGGGTTGCCGCCTTGTAATGGGAGAAACTTGGACAAAAGCTGCAGTTTCCAAACTTAGGAAAAAAGCCTTTAAAAAGGATAAGGAAATTGATGAAGTTTGGGATGCCTATACCCATTACCCTCTCGATCTTAGGAGCGGGGCTCAAGCTATAGGCAGGTTACCTATCTAGATGTAAAGGTTTCTGTAGGCGGCTAGACCAAAAATAAAAATTGCGACCGAGGCTATCGTAAAAGCTGTTGCAAAGTAGCTGGCATTGTTCTGAGTCTCTAAACTGCTTTCATAAACAAGTAAGCCAAACTCTGTCTTTCTAATTTGATCATATAAGTATCGCATGACGCTAATAATTGTATCATCCCCATGATCATTAATCTCTTTTAAGGTATATTTAGAGGGAAGCCTTGCTTCAATATTTTTTTCTTTACCGGTTCCGTAGATCAATGCTCCATTTTCAACTAGTTGTTTAGTAAAAAGAACTTGTCGAACGACTTTTGTTGCTTTTGTCGGATGGTGTATCACTCCGAATTTAATATTCAAGTAGCAGGATGGGTTTCTTAAAAACAAGCATCTATAGTAGGCGTTCTGATCTGGATCTATACTTTCTGAAAAAGTTTTAAAATCTTCTATCAGCTCTGGGTAAGTAGTTATTTTTTTTATTCGACTAAGATTATGTTTAATACCGTTTTCATCATATTCAAGTTCAAGAGGAATTCTTTTGATAATGCTTTCCCAAAGGCTATTGTCGCAAGATAGAGCATTCCATTTTTTTGAAACTAGGGCGGCGCCGACAAGTTCTTTTGGCTCTAAGTGTGAAAAAATATTTATTAATAATTCATCCGGAAAATTATTTATACTTTATGCTCATAATATCAATCATTTTTGGTTATTTAATTTTTTAGAATAAAAAAATGTATGTTTATTACAATAATGAACCTAATAAAAAAAATAACAGATTAATTATTAGAATCAATTATGAAGACTTGATGATGATACTAGGTTTTAAAGTTAAAACTTCAAGAATGGGTGAATAAATGTCCTTAACATAGGGCTATTGTACGCTCGCTAAAAGTGAAGCCTTAACTGAAGAGCAAATTTAGTCAAGAGAGAAAGATTAGACCTCTGACTGCGATCAAATCCACCTCCAAGTTTTAAAGCTCAGGGGTGAGTGCTTGTTATATCCATCCTAATCAGCAGGAGTTATCTATGAACGAACAAGCAATTGCCAAATACTGTTATCGGTGGCTAAAATAGATACATATCTTAGCTGCAACAGGTAAGATATGTATAGATTTAATCAAGTTTTGACAAGCCCGCCCAATGCCGAGAGTAATTATTTATAGGCTGCTTATCCTAATAGAAGTCGAAGTTATAGATAGCTATACCCAAAATAATAGCTGCGACAGACCCAATTGAGATCAATCTCTCTATAGTTTTGATTTTAGACATTTTGTCTTTTCCGATGTAAAGACTCTCTTGTTTGCTTTCAATTTGCTTATTCAAGAATGACATCAGTTCATAAATTTCATTATCTATTGAATTCTTGAGTTCTTTGTAAGTGAGTGCAGAGGGAATCCTTCCCCTAAAATACTCGGACCTTTCTCCATAGACTATTGATCCGTTGTACTCTTGCTTTTTAACAAATAGAACTTGACGTACGACCTCTGTTGCTTTTGTCGGGTCTTTTATCACTCCAAATTCGATATTGAAGTAACAAGGTGAGTTTTTGACAAACAAGCACTCATAGAAAGCGGTCTGATTTTCTTCAATACTCTCTGAAAAAGTTTTAAAATCTTCCATCAGCTCATGATAATTGGTTATTTGTCTTATTTTACTAAGAGCGTGCTTAATTCCTTTTTCACCATATTCAAGTTCAAGCGGAATTCTTTCGCTAACTATTTTCCAAAGGCTATTGTCGCAAGATAGGGTATTCCATTTTTTTGAAACTAAAGCGGTATTTGCAAGTTCTTTCGGCTCTAGGTATGAAAAAATATTTATTAGCAACTCTTCCGGAAAAGTATTTATACTTACATTCATAATAATATCAGTCCTTTTTAATTAATTAATTTATTATCAAATATGTGGTTTAACAAGATAATGAATTTTATAAAAAAAAAACAGATTTATTGTCGCAATAGCACCCCCTAGTCCCGATACAAATCACTACAATTATGTCACGAATTTTAGATTAAGGCCGACATGGGCAAAATTAAGGATGATAAAGAGAGGGCGTAATACCCTTTCCTAGAAGAAGAAAGATGTTATTAATGAAAACCAATTGAGGTTTTCTCTGATCGCCGAGAAATAGGAGGTGTTTCTCCAGGGATTGTATGGCTTTCAGCTAACTACTTGCAAAAGGA